>JBOHIU010000203.1:0-18472 GCA_050725855.1 Xanthobacteraceae bacterium
CCAGCCATGGCCACAAAGTCAATTTCTGCAAGTTCACCAACGAGACGCGCAACGGCATCGAGGACCTATCGCAAAACTCCGGCGTGGCGACCCTGTGCGCCATCAACGGCACCGCTGCCGGCGGCGGGTAGGAACCATTTCGCCGTCCGGCCATCGGCGAACGTGGTCACGATCGTCGCCGTGTCATCCTCGTTCGGGCAGAATAGAATGCTCTTGATGAGCCGGCGCATGTGGTCGTTTAGGCGACGGCGGTCCTCGACGGTCTCTCTCTCTTTGAGAGCTGCCATGAGTTCCGAGAGCCGCCGGCCGACGTCGACGCGTGTCGGCGTCGCCTTGACCTCGGCTATCCTCCTCTGGTGATCGACTTCTGCGGCGGCCAGATCGGCCTCGATCAAGGCCAGTTTTTTCAGGACAACCTTCGGCACGGCTTCGTCGTCATCCATGGCCCGTAGCCATTTCTGTTCCTGCTTGTGCAGCTCGGCGATGCGAGCTTCGAGCATGGCGGCCTCGCGCTCCAAATCGGCACGGCGCCGGTTCTCATGTCCGAACAGGTCGCGGGCCCGCTCGCCCAAGCCGAAGATCACATGCCGTTCGAGAGCCCCGTACTTGTAGCGGCGTGTATGGGTGCACACCGGCAGGCCCCGTGCCTTGCGTTTCTCGGGTTGCTGCGAACGGATCGCCTGCGAACAGACCAGTTTGTCGAAGCTACGGGACGCCTTGCCCTTGGCGACAAACGCCATGCCGACCCGTTTGCCCGTTGCCGAAGCGCAGCAGCCGCAGAACGTGAGTCCGCGGAACAAGGACCGGAACGCCTCCGGGTTGCCGCCGCCCCTGCCCTTGTTCTTGTCGCGGACATATCTGACCTGCCACCAAAGATCGTCGCTAATGGTCCGTGGGTAGTAGTCCGGAATCGGATTGCCCTCTGGGCGCCAAATACGCTTCGTTTCGCCTGATCTCGGCTTCTTCGGCTTTGTGCCGGGTTGGAATTCTCCCAGTACGCGGCGGTCGTTGAGGAGCTTGTGTACATAGGATTCGTAGAACGTCCTGCCGGCGCGCTTGCCAAGGCCCCAGGTCGGTTCGTGGCTGAACGCCTTCGCAATGGTGCGCTTGCCCCTTCCTTGGGCGGCCATCTCGAAAATCCGGTGGACGACATTGACCCGATGCGGGATAGGCGTGAACTTGCCAGTGCGCTCGTCATAGCGCAGCCAGCCGGGGCATAGGGTGGTCATCGGCGTGCGGTTCGTGTTCGCCCTCTGTCGTCGCCCGATCCAAGACTCGACGATGCGGTAGGACTTTGTCGAGGACTCCTGGTTTGCGACGCCGAACTGCATCAACGACACCATCAGCATCATCGCGCTTTCCATGCCCTTGAGGCGGTGATCGTGGAAGCGGTTGTCTGAGCAGGTGTAGAGGTCGATGCCCGCGAGGAGCAGGTCTCGGTATGGTCCAACCGCCACCAGTGGCTCATCGCGGCTGAAGCGGTCGAGTGCGTCGAGGATTAGCAGCGATCCCTCGGCAATGCGGCCATACTTTGCCAACGTACAGAAGGCGAACAGGGCACCGGAGGTCAGGTTCTCGCCGGTGAATGCGCTGACCCCACCGTCGTTAAGGCTAAGCGTTGCATTGAGGGCTAGGCCGCGGTCCTTCGCCACCTTATCGGCAGCAGCGATTGTCCGGCGCGGACCGTCGCCCTGCAGCTGGGCGTTGGTCGACACCCGTAGGTAAGAGAACGCCTCGGGCCCGGTGCAGATTACGGCCGGATGGGCGCCCAGGATCGCCCGTTCCCCCGGGCCGGCCCTTACAAAATCGAGCATTTAGACCCCTCTCCTAGACGCCAAAACTTCACCCGCGGCACTGCAGACGTCAACGGAAATCGTGCTAGTGGTTAATCCTTGTTGATGGTCGGGCCGCCCGGGGCCGGGAAATCCATGCTGGCGGCGCGGCTCCCCTCGATCCTGCCGCCGCTGGCTCCGGCCGAGCTTCTCGAAGTCTCCATGGTCGCTTCGGTCGCGGGCGAGATTAAGGGCGGCGCCCTCACCAATCGGCGGCCGTTTCGCGCGCTGCATCATTCCGCCAGCATGCCGGCCTTGGTCGGCGGTGGTTTGCACGCACGGCCGGGGGAGGTGTCGCTCGCCCATCAAGGCGTGCTGTTCTTGGACGAGCTTCCCGAGTTTCAGCCGCAGGCGCTCGACTCGCTGCGCCAGCCCCTGGAGACCGGCGAAGTCTCAATCGCCCGCGCCAACCATCGCGTCACCTATCCGGCGCGGTTCATGCTGGTGGCGGCAATGAATCCCTGCCGTTGCGGGCGGGCCAACGATCCGGGCTATGCCTGCAACCGCAAGCCCAATGCGCGCTGCACCGCCGAGTACCAAGCGCGCCTGTCCGGTCCGCTGCTTGACCGTGTCGACCTTCACATCGAGGTGCCGGCAGTGACCGCCGCCGATCTCATCTTGCCGCCACCGGCGGAAGGCAGCCGCGAAGTCGCCGAGCGCGTGGCGGCGGCGCGCAAGCGCCAGATGGCGCGTTACGCGGCCATCGGATTGCCCCATACCCGCAGCAATGCGGAAGTTTCGGCCGCGGTCCTGGAAGATGTGGCGAAGCCCGAGGCGAGCGGCTTGTCGCTGCTTCGCGAAGCAGCCGATGCCATGCGGCTCACTGCGCGCGGCTATCATCGCGTATTGCGGGTCGCCCGCACGCTCGCCGATCTCGATGGAGTCGACAAGGTCGGCCGCGTGCATTTGGCCGAGGCTTTGTCCTATCGGGCGCTGGCGGACGAGATCAGGCGGGCGGCGTAAGGAAAATCACGCCGATCCGCTCGCCAGATGTGCGCCGCGCATCCCGATTGCGGACAGAAACTCCTGCCGGGTCTCGGCATGATCGCGGAACACGCCGAGCATGCGGCTCGTCACCATCGACACGCCGGTCTTATGCACGCCGCGCGTTGTCATGCACTGGTGAGTGGCCTCGGTGACAACGGCGACCCCATGCGGCTTGAGCACCGCATCAAGACAGGATGCGATCTCGGCCGTCATCTTCTCCTGGATTTGCAGCCGACGGGCATAGACTTCGACCAGCCGCGCGAGCTTTGAAATGCCGACGACGCGATCGCGTGGCAGGTAGCCGATATGCACGCGACCAATGATTGGCGCGATATGGTGCTCGCAAAACGATTCGAAGCGGATGTCGCGCAGCACCACGACTTCGTCGTAACCCCCAGTCTCCTCGAATGTCCGGTGAAGATAGTCACTCGGATCGGCCGCATAGCCGGAGAACCATTCCTCGTAGGCGCGCACCACCCGCGCCGGCGTGGCGCGCAGCCCCTCGCGATCGGGGTCGTCGCCGGCCCAGCGGATCAGCGTTCGCACCGCCGCCTCCGCTTCCTGCCGGGACGGTCTTTCCAGCCGGCCGGCCTCTGCCGAGCGCTTGTTAATCAATGCTTTATCCATTCGACTCCTCCGGCCGCGCCACACGTCTCGGGCCGATAACCCGCCCGATCGTCGGGACGCGATGTTAACAAACCGGCAACCTTCGCTCCAATCACGCTTATCGGATGCAAGGGATGCGCAAGGTTCATAGGCCAAAATCTCGTGAATTGTCGACGAGACCAATTAGGCGGCGGCTTTGATCGCCGCCTCGAACAACGTGCCAAGCGGGACTGGGACCATGCGCCCTCGCGCCAGCCTCAAAAGACCCGCCATCGTCACCCGCCGCGTCTTATCTCTCATTGTCCGCGCCGTTGCCATCGCCTCGATGTCGTTTGGCATTACGTTCGGTTTTCTCTCCGGCACCACCGCACCGGGGGCGCATTATGATCCATACAATTTCGCGATCGGCGTCTCGGCGCTGTTCGGTGCCGCATGCGGCGCGATCGGCCTCCTTCTCTCCCGCATCAAGCAGATGAAACGGGAGCTGCGCCTCCTCGAACTCCGGCTCGACGAAGCGGCGGACCGCAACTGGGAAATCAAGGAGGCGGAGCAACGCGCCAAAAGCTTTTTCGAAGCCCAGGACGACGTCATCGTGCGGCGCGACAGTAGCGGCGCAATCACCTACGTCAATGATGCGTTTTGCACGCTTACAGGCCGCGACCGCAATTCGCTGCTGGCAACCGCATTTGCACTGCCTGCCCTGGCGGCAAGTGAAACGGCGCAATTGCCCGATGGCACCCGCGTCTATGACCAGAAAATCGCGTCGCCCGGCGGCGCGCGCTGGATCGCTTGGCGCGAGGTCACCATGCGCGGTGAATCCGATCATGAAACGCAAAGCGTCGGCCGCGACATCACCGATCGGGTCGACGCCGAGCGGGCGCTGGCGGAGGCGCGCGATCAGGCCGAGGCAGCGAACCGCGCCAAATCGAGCTTCCTTGCCATGGTCTCGCATGAGATCCGAACCCCGCTTAACGGCATTCTCGGCATGACCGAACTGCTTGCTGACACCCATTTATCGGCGGAGCAGACCGCCTACCTTAAGGCCGTCAGAGTCTCGGGCGAGACCCTGCTCGCTCTGATCGATGAGATTCTCGACTTCTCCAAGATCGAGGCGGGGCGCCTCGACCTTGCGGCACAACCGTTTGCGCTTGCCGCCCTGGTCGAGGAAACGGTCGAACTGTTGGGACCGCGGGCACAGGCCAAGGGCCTCGAAATCTGCTGTTACGTCGACGAACGATTGCCCTCGCGCGTTGTCGGGGACCCGGCGCATCTGCGCCAAGTGCTGTTCAACCTCGCTGGCAACGCGATCAAATTTACCGAACGCGGCGGCGTTTCGATCACAGCCGAACCCGCCGGAGAACCCGACGCGGTCACCATCGCGGTGCGCGATACCGGCATCGGAATTTCGCCTCCGGATCTGTCACGCATCTTCCTTGAGTTCGAACAAGGCGAAGGCGGCTCGGCGCGAAGGTTCGGCGGCACCGGCCTCGGCCTCGCCATTTCGAAGCGCATCGTCGAAAGCATGGGCGGCACGATCACAGTCGAGAGCGTGTCCGGCAAGGGCTCGACGTTCACAGTCACGTTGATGCTGCCGCGCGCCCGCGCGGAAGACGAGCCGCTCGCGGTCCTCGACCTTACCGGCGAGGATATCCTCATCGTTGCACCGGCCGTGGTCGAAGCGTCCCTGCTTGCTCGCTATCTGCAGCGGTGGGGCGCGCACACAAAGGTCGTTTCCGACGAGAAGGCGGCTGCAGCCCTTGTGTCCGAGCAGGCATGGAGCGCCGTCATGGTCGACCATGCGCTGGGTACGGCGGCGTGCGAAAGTGTCGCATGCGTCGCCTCCGCGGTGCAGCGCCGCATCGTGCTGATGACGCCGGCGATGCGCGGTGAACTCGCATCCCTCAGGGCGGCCGGCTTTTCCGGTTACCTGATCAAGCCAGTGCGGGCAGCCTCCCTGGCCGCGCGTTTTTCCGCCGGTGACGCTTTCGAGTCCGGCGCCGGCGGTGAAACCGCCGATAGGCCGCCTGCGTCGCCCGTCCAGGACCCTGCAACCAGCCTTTCGGTTCTTGTTGCCGAGGATAACGAGATCAATGCTCTGCTCACCCGCGCGCTCCTCGTCAAACTGGGCCATCGTCCGGTCATGGCAACAAATGGCGCCGTGGCAATCGATAGCTGGCTGGCGGCACGCGCCGCGGGCGAGCCCTTCGACCGCGTACTCATGGACCTGCACATGCCGGGCATGGATGGTGTTGAGGCTACACGCCGAATCCGTGCCATCGAAGCCGAGGCGGAGAATGGCGCGCGAACGCCAATCGTCGCGCTGACCGCCAACACCTCGACGGAGGACCGCGATGCCTGCCTCGCCGTCGGCATGGACTGCTTTCTGGTCAAGCCGCTCGATCGCGAGCGCTTGGCGGCGGCACTTTCGACCACCGACTGGAGTTTTTTCGCACGCCTGGCGTCCTAACCCGCTGACTGCCGCAGCGTTCGTTCCCCGCCCCGACTAAATGAGCGAGACTAGCGAGCTTTGTTGACAGCATTTGCCGCGCTGGCCAATTTCGCACGCGCCTTTCCGCCTTATGATCGGAAGGATCAGATGGAGAAACCCCTGTGCCGATGAGTCCTGGTTACGTCCCGTTTCATCCCAACCCATCGAAGCCGAGCTACAAGCCCCCTGCGGGAGCGGTGGACGCGCATTGCCATGTGTTCGGGCCGGAGAGCAAATTTCCCTATGCGCCGGAGCGCAAATACACGCCCTGCGATGCTCCAAAGGAGAAGCTGTTCGCACTGCGCGACTTCCTGGGCTTCGACAAGAACGTCATCGTGCAGGCTTCCTGCCACTCGAAGGACAATCACGCGATGGTCGACGCGCTCGAGGCAGCCGGCGGCAGGGCCAAGGGCGTGGCCTTTGTCGGCCAGGAGGTGACCGATTCCGAGCTGCAATGGATGCACAATGCCGGCGTGCGCGGGGTGCGTTTCAATTTTCTCAAGCGGCTGGTCGACATTACGCCTGCCGAGGTCCTCAACCGCATCGTCAAGCGCGTGGCGCCGCTTGGCTGGCACATCGTGATCTATTTCGAGATGCCGGATCTGCCGGAATACGAAAGCTTCTTCACCTCAATTCCGACCACCGTCGTGGTCGATCACATGGGCACCCCGGACGTGAAGAAAGGGGTCGATCACCCGGAAAACCAGCGTTTCCACGATCTGATGGCGAAGCATAAGAACTTCTACGCGAAGGTGACCTGCCCCGAACGGATGAGCCTCCTCGGGCCACCCTATGACGACGTGGTGCCGTTCGGACGCGCCCTTGTGGAACGGTTTCCCGACCGCGTGCTTTGGGGGACCGATTGGCCGCATCCCAACATGAAGAAGGCGGCTCCGGACGACGGTATCCTGGTCGACTATATTCCCAAGATCGCGCCGACTGCAGCGCTTCAACAGGCGCTTCTGGTCGATAACCCGATGCGGCTTTATTGGCGCTAGCGCGGCCTCAGGTTGCGCGGAAGGCAGCCCCCGAAGCATGCCGCTGCAGGTGCCGCCGGCTTGCCGTCGAGGCACCATGCGCATACTGCAGAGTGAGGAACGGCTTACGTTGCCAAGCGGGCCTGCGCTAATATATGACAAAGTGAATTAGCGTGCGTATGGGAGTAACGCAGATGGCCCACGAACAGCACGATTACGACGACATCCCCGGCACTTTCGTCTTCGATCAGGAGCGCTCGCGCCAGGGTTACGGCATCAACATGTTCTGCATGTCCCTGATGAAGGACGAGAACCGCAAGGCCTTCAAAGCTGACGAGCCCGAGTATTTGAAAAGATTCAATCTTACGCCCGAACAGACCGAGGCCATTCTCAAGCGCGACTACAATCGCATGCTCGATCTCGGCGGCAACATTTATTTCACCGCCAAGCTTGGCGCCACCGATGGTCATTCCTTCCGCCATCTCGCCGCCGAGATGACCGGATCAAGTCAGGAGGACTACGCCAATATGATGCTCGGTGGCGGCCGCTCGGTGGAGGGTAACCGCAGCAGGTCGGGCAGGTTGGACAAGCCCGGCAAGGTCAAGGCCCGCACTTTGACGAAGCCAGCCGGCAAAGCGGTCAAACCGAGAACCAAGGCGCGTAGCAAAAAGTCGAGGGCAAAACGTGGCTAGAATCATCGCAGGAGTATCCTCGTCGCACGTGCCCGCGATCGGCGCCGCGATCGACAATCACCAGACCGAAGAGCCCTATTGGAGGCGGGTATTTTCCGGCTTCGAGAGGTCCAAGAAATGGATGGCGAAGACCAAACCCGACGTTTGCATCCTCGTCTATAACGATCATGCCTCGGCGTTTTCGGTGGAGATCGTGCCGACTTTCGCGCTGGGCTGCGCCGCCGAATTCCCACCGGCCGACGAAGGCTGGGGTCCGCGGCCGGTCCCAGTGGTCAAGGGGCATCCGGAGCTCGCGGCCCATATCGCCCAATCGGTGATCCTCGACGAGTTCGATATCACCGTGGTCAACAAGATGGAGGTCGATCACGGGCTGACAGTTCCGATGAACCTGCTGTTCGGGTCACCAAAGGAATGGCCGTGCCCGGTCATTCCGCTTGCAGTCAACGTCGTCCTCTACCCCCCGCCGACCGGACACCGCTGTTTCATGCTCGGCCGCGCTATCCGCAAGGCGGTCGAATCCTATCCGAAAGATTTGCGCATTGTCGTTTTCGGCACCGGCGGCATGTCGCACCAGATTTCGGGGCCGCGCGCCGGCTTGATCAATTCGAAGTTCGACAAGGCGTTCTTGGACAACCTGACCAAGGATCCGAGGAAACTGATGCGGATTCCGCACATTGAATATATGCGCGAGGCTGGCGCCGAAGGCATCGAAATGGTCATGTGGCTGATCATGCGCGGCGCTCTCGACGATAAGATCGATGAAGTTTATCGCTTCTATACGGTCCCTGCGTCGAACACCGCCGTTGGCCATATCATTTTGGAAAACCGCGCACGCGGCGGCAAAGCGGCATCTGCGCGCAAGTCGCCGTCGAGCAAGCGCAAACCGGCTGGCAAGCTCAAGCGCGCCGCCGCGGTGGCGAAAGTCGAACGGATTAAAAGCTAATCCTGTCGTGCCCGGCTCTTGGGCCGGGCGTCCACGTCTTGAACTAAAGTCGTGGATGGCCGGGACAAGCCCGGCCATGACGATTCAGAAGAAGGCCACACAATGAAAATCTGCGTCGCCGGGCAAGGTGCATTCGGTCAGAAACATCTCGATGCGCTCAAGCGCATCCCCGAAGTCGAGGTTACCTCGCTCGTCGGCGGCAATCAGGATTCGACCGCGCAGGTGGCGAAGAAATACGGAATTCCGCATTACACCGGCGAATTGTCCGAGGGCATCAAGCGGGCCGACGCGGTGATCCTCACCACGCCCACCAAGATGCATTTCCGCCAGGGCGAGCAAGTGATGCGCGCCGGCAAGCACGTGCTAGTGGAAATTCCGGTTACCGACAGCGTCGAGGATGCCGAGGCGCTGGCGCGGATCGCCAAGGAAACCGGGATCACTGCCATGGGCGGCCATGTGCGGCGCTTCAATCCGAGCCATCAATACGTTCACAAGAAAATTCAGAACGGCGAGCTGAAGATTCAGCAGATGGACGTGCAGACTTATTTCTTCCGGCGCAAGAACATGAACGCCGCCGGGCAGCCCCGAAGCTGGACCGATCATCTGCTTTGGCATCACGCCGCCCACACCATTGACCTGTTCCAGTATCAATGCGGTGAGACCATTTCCGATTGTTACGCGGTGCAGGGTCCGATCCATCCGCAGCTGCACATCGCCATGGACATGGGCATCGTGGCAAAGACGCCGTCTGGTGCACTGCTCACGCTCTCGTTGTCGTTCAACAACGACGGCCCGATCGGCTCGTTCTTCCGCTACATCTGCGACAATGCGACCTTCAAGGCCTATTACGACGACCTTGCCGACGGCAAGGACAACAAGATCGATTTGTCGAAGGTCGATGTGTCGATGGATGGCATCGAACTGGAAGACCGCGAGTTCATCGCCGCCATCAAACAGAAGCGCGAGCCGAACGCCAGCCTGCAGCAGCTGTTGCCCTGCATGCACGTCCTCGGCAAGCTAGAGAATATCATCGACCCGCGGCGCCAAGCGCACGCGTAGCGTATCCGCTACGCGGTTCTTGCGTAATAGGTCACTCCACAATCCCGATCAGCTTCGCCAGCCGGTCGGGATCGGCACGTAGCGGTTCGGATTCTCCGTCATAGACGATGCGGCCCTTGTCGAGGATGATCGTGCGCGGCGAAAAGGCGAGCGCCACGCGGCTATTCTGTTCGACGAGGATGATGGAGAGTTCGCTATCGCCGCGGAGCTGCGCCAGCACGCGGGTCAGCGTCTCGACGATGACCGGCGCCAGGCCTTCGGTCGGTTCGTCCATCAGCAGAACGGTGGGGTTGGTCAGAAGCGCGCGCGCGATTGACAGCATCTGCTGTTCGCCGCCGGAGAGCTGATTGCCCATGTTGTTGAGCCGCTCCTTGAGCCGAGGGAACAGCTCGAACACGCGCGCATGCGTCCACGCGCCGGAACGCGCGGCGATGTCGAGATTCTCGCGCACCGACAGGGAGGGAAAAATCTCGCGCTCTTGCGGCACGAAGCCGATGCCGGCAATCGCGCGGCGAAAGCACGGTACGCCGTTGAGGATTCGTCCGTCCAACGCCACCTCGCCGGCATGCAGCGTGGTGTGGCCCATGACGGTCGACAACAGCGTGGTCTTGCCGACGCCGTTGCGGCCGATCACGCTGATGCATTCGCCCGGCGCCAAGCCGAGATTGATATCTTCGAGGACGACGGTCTCGCCGTAGCCCGCCGAAACGCCGCGTAGTTGCAGCGCGCTAGCCATGATGCGCCCTTGGAGCCGTCGCTGGCCCGGCCTGGCCGAGATAGACCTCGCGCACTTGCGGATTCGCCTCGATCTCGCGCGGCGTTCCTTCGGCGAAGATCGCGCCGCTCACCATCACGGTGATGGTCTTGGCGAAACGGAACACCACGTCCATGTCGTGCTCGATGATCAGGACGGCGATATGTTCCGGCAGCCGCTCGATGGCGTCGAGAATGATATGGCTTTCGGCGCTGGGCACGCCTGCGGCCGGCTCATCGAGCAGCAGCACCTCCGGCTTCAGTCCGATTGCGATCGCCAGCTCGACCAAGCGCTGCCGGCCATAAGGCAGTTCGGAGACACGATGGCGGGCCACGTCGGCAAGCTTGAGTGTCCGCAAAAGCTGCATCGATTCGTCGATGATGTCGGTGCGGCTTCCGGCTGGGTAAACCATTGAGCCGGCCGCGCCGGCGCGTTCCGTCACTGCCATGCAGACGTTTTCGAGCACCGAGAGTCCGCGAAACAGCCGGTTGATCTGGAAGGTGCGCGCGATGCCGAGCTTGACGCGTTCGGCCTGAGCCTTGCCGGTGATGTCGCGGCCGGCAAGCAGCACGTGCCCCCGGGTCGGCGACAACACCCCGGTCAGCAGATTGATGAAAGTGGTCTTGCCGGCGCCATTTGGCCCAATCAGAGCATGGCGCGCCCCGGCGGGAAGCTTGAAATCGATCCCCTGCACCGCGACCAGGGCGCCGAAATGGCGGCTCAGCGACTGGGTTTCAAGGCGAATTTCGGTCATGACGTCTCGCGCCTGGCGGTGTAGCGCCGCCACAGCGTCTCGCCGAGGCCAAGAATCCCGTTGCGGGCGAACAGCGAGATGAGAACCAGCAACAGTCCGAGGCCGAGCTGCCAGGCGGTCGGATAGACCTGCGCCAGAAAATGCTCCAACGCCAGGTAGACGATGGCGCCGATGAACGCGCCATAGAGCCGCCCATAGCCCCCGACAATCAGAACGATCAGCACGGTCGCGGCGCGATCGAGGCTGAGGACGCTGAGATTGACGTAGGCCGTAGTCTGCGCCAGGAGCCCGCCGGCGATGCCGGCGAGCGCGGCCGAAATGGTGTAGCAGACAATGAGGCGTCGTCGCACTGGCGATCCGATCGTATGCATGCGCAGCACGTTTTCACGTATGCCGGTGAGGCTCTGGCCGAACGGCGAATAGACCAGCATGCGCACAAACAGAAAACAAACGAACAGAACGGCGAGCGCGAACAGATATTGAGTGTCGGAATAGAGCGGGCTGAACTCGAAGACGCCGAACACCGCCCCGATCGGAAGACTCGGCAGCCCGTCAAAACCGCCCGTGTAAGTGGCCGCCATATTCGCCGCTTGTTCGAGCAGCGCCATGGTGCACAGCGTCAGCATCAGGAGCGTCAAACCCCTGGTGCGCAGCAGGACGATGCCGGAGAGAAAGCCGACGACTCCGGCCGCGATGGCGGCAAGCAACAGGCTTGTGATCGGCTCGGTCCAGATGTTGTACGACGCCAGCATTCCGACCGTATAGGCGCCCACGCCGAAAAACGCGGCGTGGCCGAGGGTAATGATCCCGGCATAACCGAGCGCGAGATCAAGCGAGAGCGCAAACAGGATCGTAACCAGGAGGTCGCAGCCGAAACCCAGATAGTCGGGCGCGACGAAATAGAACGCGATCGCCACCACCCAGGGCAGCGCTTCCCACCAGCGCAAGCGGTGACGGCGCATGAGCGTCCGCGCCGCCGGATCGATGGTCAATGCTGCGCCGGGAGCCGGAGTGGCGGGCAAGGCCGCGTTGCTCACAGTTCTTTCCTTCCGAACAGCCCTTGCGGCCGCGCCAGAAGGATCAAAATGGTCAGGACATAGATGAAAATGGTGCCGCCCTTCGGCAGATAGAGCGTCAGCACGAAGTCGAGAATTCCGAGAATGAGCGATGCGTAGTAGACGCCGATCACACTGCCCAGCCCACCGACCGACACCACGATCAGAAAGTAGACCAGATATTTGAGCGGGTATTGCGGATTGAGACCCAGAAACTCCGCGCCCAGTCCGCCGCCGATTCCCGCCATGCCGCTGCCGAAGGCGAATGTCAGGGTAAATAGCCGGTCGACATCGATGCCAAGCGATTCGGCCATGCGGCGGTTGTCGACGGTGGCCCGGATCTGGCCGCCGATCCGTGTGCGCTCGAAGGCGAGCCAGATGCCGAGCGCGATGAGAAATCCAGCGACGATCAAGAAGATGCTGTAGGCCCGGTATCGGAGGAAACCCAGATTGAGCTGCCCGCTCAGCGCCGACGGCAATTGTAATGACTGACTTTCCGATCCGACCGCGAGCGTCATACCGGCAATGAAGATGAAAATCAGGCCGATCGTGAACAGGACCTGATCGAGTTCGCCGGAGCGGTAAAGCGGTCGGTAGAGCAAGCGTTCAAACACGACGCTGACCGCGGCAGTGGCGATAAAGCCGAGCGCCAGCGCGACGCCGAAGCCGAAATGGGCACGATTCATCGCCAGCACGATGATATAGCCGCCGAACATCGCGAAGGCGCCGTGGGCGAGATTGATGAACCCCATCAGGCCCATCGTGACCGAAAGACCGACAGAGACGATAAACAGCACCGTGCCGGCGGCGAGCCCGCCCAGCACGATGCTCCCGATGTCAGCGGCGAAATTCACGGTCGGTCCGGTGGACGAAGGGCAAGCAGCGAACGGTGCTCGGCGGTGTCATCCGCTCCACTGCTTCGCCATTCGGCTTACCGCCATTACTTTTTGGGCGCACAGGGCCCAATCGCCAGAGCCTTGCACTGGTCCTTCACGTTGTGAAAGGTCGCGAGAACCTTTTCATGAAGCTTTCCATCCTTGCCCCTGTACACTTGGTCCAGATATTCATTCATGATGATGTCGCGCGTCTGCGGATCGATCTCGATCGGGCCTTGCGGACTGTTGAACTTCCATCCGAGCAGCGATTTCACCGCGGCGGCACCATTGTCGATCTTGCCCTTGGTGGCGTGCACGGCGTGAGTGATCGCAGCCATGCCGTCCCACGCGCCGACCGAGGTGAAGTTCGGGGTCGAGTCCGCGCCATACGCCTTCTTCCAAGCGGCGACGAAGGCCTTGTTCTGTGGGTTGTCGAGATCGGCGTTATAGTGATGCGTGGTTATAAGACCGACCGCGGCATCGCCCATCCCCTGCAGCAAGTCGTCCGGGACAATGTCGCCAGTCCCGATCAACTGTGTGCCGGCGGCCTTCATGCCGAGCGCGGCGTAGGTCTTGACGACCGCCGTGGCCTGATCGCCAGCCGGCACAAAGACAAACAGCACGTTCGGGTGTTCGTCCTTGGCGCGCTGGAAAAACGGGGTGAAATCCGGGGTCGCCTCGGGGCCGCCGGCCGGAATGGCGTCGAGCACTTTGCCGCCGTTATGCTCGAAGGCGTATTTGAACGCGTCGCGCGCGTCTTTGCCCGGCGGATAATCGGTATAGGCGATGACCGCTGTCTTCGCGTGCAGGTATTTTGCCGCCTCCTCGCCCATGACGTAGCTCGACTGCCACAGGGTGAACGAGGTGCGCACGTAATAGGGCGAAAGATTTGTGATGAAGGCGGTGCCGGCATTCATGATCACCGCCAGTTTCTTGCCGGCGGTGACGACTGGCGCCGACGCGATAGCGTCGGGCGAATAGATGTAGCCGGCGATGACGTCGACCTTGTTCTGGGTCAGCAATTCCTGGGTATCGATCTTGGCGGCGGCACCGGTTGGCGCCTTGGAGTCGCGCTTGATGATCGTGTATTTGTAGGGCCTGATCTTCGCGGCGTTGAGCTTTTGATAGAGATCGATGGCTTTATCCATCTCTGGCGACAGCTCGGCGCCGGGCCCGGTGTAGGGCAGAATAAGACCTATCTTCACGTCTTGCGCCAGCGCTTGGCTGGTCAAGGCGCCGCTAGCCATGAATGTGGTGGCGGCCGCTGCAGCAAACGCTGCGATCGTTACTCTGGACATTAGATACCCTCCCATTTTTCCCTATTCTCCAGATTTCGAGGTCAAATAGTAGGGCGAAAGCCGGCAGGCGCGCAAGCAAGGGCGCAGCCCGCCCGTGCGCGCCGTTGTCGCGTATCTTCGGGCCTTTGAACGGCGGCGAGCGCAGCTACGTCCAGGCCGCAAAACTCAATCCGGTGCCGGTTCCGGCCGGCGTCCGGTAGCCCGGAACGTATTCGAACCAATCCAGATCGAGGTGCTCGCAGGCGCCGGCAACGCCCACCCAATTGAGGATTTCCGAGCTGCCCGAGTGCAGCTTGTTGCGCGGCAGGCTCTGCAGGAAGGCGGTATTCTTATCGGCACACGCCTTGAGAATGGCGCGATCGAATCCCTCGTCGACGAGGAAATGGCTCAAGCCGCCCGACGCGATGATGCCAATCCGCGCCTCACTGGAAAAGCTTTCGACCGCATGGCGAACGGCGCGGCCGAATTCATAACAGCGCCGCGGCCGCGGCTGGTTCGGCGGGAAGTAAGTGTTGAGAAAGATCGGCACGATCGGGATGGGAGCTTCCGCATTCATCAGCCGCCGGTGCACATACGCCATGCCGTGGCCTTCGCCCTCGCCTGGACGCATGCGTTGCGATGACGCCGGATCGAACCCGTTGTCCATCAGCCAGTCGATCAGATGCAGCGCCAGTTTGGCATCGACCGGATAGGTGCGCGGCTGTGCTTCCTCGAAGAAACCTTGCCGGTTTTTGACATACCATTCGGGAAAACGGCGGTGGTACTGCTCGTGCTGCTCGTTGCTATTGAGGATCGTCTCTCCATAATAGATGGCAAACGCCGGCCGGCAGTCTTCCAGGTAGGCTTCGTCCTGGTCGTCGCTCATCACGATGAGCGTGTCGAGGGCGGCGGTATTGAGGATGTGGCTTAAGTGCACGCCCGCCGCGCGCACCCTGTTCTGCCGCGCGACCAGTTCGGCCGGCGCCACCATCTCCGCCATTTTAGGGTCGGCCTTTTCCAGAAGTTCGGCATAGGTCGTCGGCCGGCCTTCCTTGTCGCGGTGCTTGATTTTCTGGTCTGTCTCTTCAAAGCGCGGCAAAGTCTCGTCGGAAGCGAGCAGCATCGGCGTGTGGGACGATCCCAGCCCGAGCACGATTTTGGCCATGTGCGACTCCTTGTGCACTCCGATGCGCCGGTAGCAAAGCCGCGACGATGATATCACGCTATTGAGTGCGGGCGGGCCGGACCTCGGCAGACGACGGCACAGAATTGAGGGCGGGCCGCACCGGTGCCGTGCAGCGGTGCGACATTGCGCGCATGGCATAAATCTCCTAAACGACGAGCATCAGCGCAAACGCGGCAGGTTTCGCCAGCGGCGCCCGTGGGCGCGGCGGAGACAATTCAGGGATCGTACGATGACCGGAATGCTGGAACACGAACTCCCAGGACTTGGCCATAACAAGCCGTCTCCCGAAGATGCCGACGAGATCAAGCACGGCAAATGGGAGCGCTGGGCGAAAAAACGCACCTTTGTGCGTGCGCTCGAAGGCACCTACAGCCACCTTTATAAGAAATTGCTCGAAGAGCCGCGGGTCTATTCATCGAAGGATCATCCCTGGAAGGGTGGGCCGTCGATGTATGGCAAGCACGTCATTTCGCCGCAAGCGGTCAATATCGTGCAATCGATCGAATCGCACATCGAGTGTTATGCGCCGCTCAATGCCGGCCAGAAGCATGGTCACCTCAACAGCGCGGTGTTCTATGTGCTCAAGGGCCATGGCCACGATATCCACGACGGCCGCTACATCAAATGGAAGGCCGGCGACGTCATGCTGGTCGAGAACGCCAGCGTGCATCAGCACTTCAACGACGACGACAAGGAATCGGCCATCCTCCTGGTGTTCAAGGCCAAGCCGCTTTTCCTGTTCATGCACCTTCTGTTTCAGAAAATGGTTGAGTGGCCGACCGACAAGCTGCCGCCCGGCGTGACGGAATTTAATCCGCCAACGGAAATTTGAGCCGGGAGAAGAACATGTCGCTGTTCGAAGACAAGGCGCCCTCGCTCTCCGGCGCGAATCAAACCAACTTTCTCGCCGAGGCGATCGCTGAATCGGAGCAGTTCCGCGCTGATTACGCCACGCTGCCTAACGTCATCAAGGCCGAGGACATGCCGTGGGAACGTTCGCCCGACGGACTGATCAAGCATCTGGTGCATAAAAAAATGCACACCCGTGAATGCTGCATCGAGGCCTATATGCAGTTCCTCAAAGACGGCGAGCGCTCCGGCAAGCACCGTCACATGTGGGAGGAACTGTTCTTCGTGGTGGAAGGCACGGGCTACGATCTGCACTGGGACCTGAAATGGGACTGCCTCGAAGCGTTCGAATGGGAATGGGCGCCCGAGCCGAGGAAGTTCGAATGGACGATCGGTGACTATGTGTACATTCCGCCATTCACGATGCACCAGCACTTCGCCAAGCCGGGCGAGGAATGCCGCATCATCGTCATGTCGAACCGTATCGTCAAAGACATGGGTTTCGACTGGTACGACCAGGTCGAACACGCGCCTGGGTTTTAGGCAGCGCCGTCGTCGCGCGCCGTTTTGGAGCGACGTGAAGCTTGCTCCCAACCAAACACGCTGCGACCACCGTAAGTTTGCGAGCGCTCGAATTCTTCGTCGATGATTTGGGGCAGTGACGGCCCATCAGCCGCGCGCTCCAATCGCCGCGATTCGCGATCGAGCCGTTGCAGCGCCGCCAATTGCTCATCCTGACCCAGTTTTGCCTTCGTCACCGCGGATTTGAGAACCCGGATAGTCTCGTCGTAGACCTTGGTAGGCACTGGAAACGGGTGTCGGTCCTTGCCGCCATGGGCAAGGGAGAACCGCGCCGGATCGGAAAACTGGCACGGTGCGTCGTGCACCACCTCCGCGACCAGCGCCAGCGCCCGCACAGTGCGCGCGCCGACGCCGGGCGTCAGCAACAGGTCGGGAAAGTCGGCAGGGCCGCGGTCCGCTGCCGCCGCCAAGGCGCCGTGCAGCCGCCGTAGGTGCACGTCGACCGGCCGCACGTCATGATGCGCGGGTATGACAAGAAACGGCAACGTGGCTTGCGGCGGCGGTACGGCAGCCGCCGGTTTGATTGACGCCAGCTCGCGCGCGATCCCGTCCGGACCGAGCGCCGCCAAGAGTTCGACTTGTTTGCGGCGCGAGGTTTCGGCACGCCGGTCGGTGAGATTGATGATATTTCCTTGCGAATATCCCTCGATCGCCGTATGCGGCTCGTCGACGAAGCTTTTCAGATTTTCGGAGAGCCAATGATAGCGGCGCGCCTGCTTGCGCGCGCCATTCATGCCCTGCTGCACCACCACCCAGCGCCCGTCGTCGCCGACGATGAAGCCGTGCAAATATAGCTCGAAGCCGTCCTGTATCGCGGCGCTATCCACTTTGGCGACCAGCCGGCTCGCGCCGGCAAGTCGCGTGCCATCAAAGCCGACGCGTTCTCCGATCGTGATTAATTCGTCCGGAGTGCGGCGCGAATGCTTGCCGCGGCCGCCGCAGACGTGAAGTCCGAGCTCGCCTTGCAGCGGTGCCAAGCCGCGCTTGAGCGCGCCAAGCACGCTGGTGGTGATGCCGGAGGAATGCCAATCCATGCCCATCACGGCACCAAATGATTGAAACCAGAACGGATGCGACAGACGCCGCAAAAATTCGTCGCGGCCGTAGTGATGGACGATGGCCTGAGTGATGACGCCGCCAAGCCGTGTCATCCGGTCGGCCAACCATTTCGGAACACGGCCATTATGGAGGGGCAGGTCCGCGCTGCCCGATCGGCGTGTCATCGGTGAGGCCCCATGGTTCCTATTTTGTTCTATCGACGCTATTAGTCAAGCCCCGTTAGCTCCGGGCGGTCCGGTCAGTTCAGGGCCGGCACGATGATCCTGATGAAAGCGCCCTCGCATACAAAGCGCACGCGTGCACACCTCACGTCGGGCCGCTGGCGTTTGCGCAAAGCGCGCGACCCACTATACGAAATCCCGCAAACAAGAGCCAAGCCCACCCCGGCTGTCGCACAGCGCGGCGCATGACCGGGCGGGTCTGCGAGTAGAGCTCAAAGGAATGGCGACGAAGTATCGGCTGGGTGTCGACGTCGGGGGAACCCACACCGATTTGGT
>JBOHIU010000204.1:0-11436 GCA_050725855.1 Xanthobacteraceae bacterium
TCCACCATCCTCCGCTCGCTGCGCGAGCTGCGGATGGTCCCCCTCCCGCACTTGCGTGGGGGAGGATAAGGTCTCCGCATGACCATCAAAGGCAAAGCTTACATCGCCGGCGCGTTCGAGCATCCGACGCGGCATGCGCCGGATAAGTCGGTGGCGCAACTGCATGCCGAGGTGGCGCTTGGCGCGCTCGCCGATGCCGGGCTTAGGCGCGACGACGTCGACGGCTATTTCTGCGCCGGCGATGCACCGGGGCCGGGACCGGCGTCGATGGCCGAGTATTTGAATCTGACGAAACTCCGGCACGTCGACTCGACGGAGCTTGGCGGGGCCTCCTATGTGGCGCTGGCCGGCCATGCCGCCGCAGCGATCGCGCTTGGCAAGTGCAATGTCGCGCTCATCACCTTGGCCGGACGGCCGCGCAGCGAGGGTGTGGCGACCGGCACCACGCCGCGGTTGCGCGATCCCCATCAGCCCGAAGCGGCGTTCGAATTTCCTTGTGGCCTCACGACTGCCAACGGCTACGCGCTATGCGCCATGCGCCACATGTATCAGTACGGCACCACCAGCGAACAGCTCGCCTGGATCAAGGTCGCGGCCTCGCACCACGCGCAGCACAATCCGCGCGCGATGTTGCCGGACGTGGTGACGGTCGCCGACGTGGTCAATTCGCCGGTCATCGCCGATCCGCTGCATCGGCTCGATTGCTGCGTGATCAGCGACGGCGGCGGCGCGCTCGTCGTCGTCAAGCCGGAAATCGCGAAAAATTTGAAACGCCCGCGGGTGAAAATCACCGGCGCCGGCGAGACGGTGAAGCATCTGTCCGCCGGCACGTTCGATCTCACCGCATCCGGCGCGGCCCGCTCCGGTCCGGCGGCGTTTGCCGAGGCGGGCGTGGCGCCGCGCGACATCAAATATGCCTCGATCTACGACAGCTTCACCATCACGGTGCTCATCCAGATCGAGGATCTGGGTTTTTGCGAGAAGGGCGCCGGCGGCAAGTTCGTCGCCGACGGCAATCTGATTTCCGGCGTCGGCAAGCTGCCGTTCAACACCGACGGCGGCGGGCTGTGCAACAATCATCCGGCCAATCGCGGCGGCATGACCAAGGTGATCGAGGCGGTGCGGCAGTTGCGTGGCGAGGCGCATCCGGCGGTGCAAGTGAAAAATTGCGATCTCGCGCTGGCGCAAGGCACCGGCATGCAGCTCGGCACGCGCCATTGCAGCGCCACGCTGATCATGGAGCGGGAGTGAGCGATGGCGAACGCGCGAAAAATTCCTGCCCCGATCGTTACCGTGGAGACGCAAGCGTTCTGGAACGCCGCGCGCGAGCGCCGCTTTGTGGTGCCGAGCTGCGGCGCATGCGGCAAGGCGCATTGGTATCCGCGCGCGATCTGTCCGTTCTGCGGCAGTGACAAGATCGCGTGGCGCAATGCGTCCGGCCGGGGCGCGATCCATAGCTTCAGCGTCATGCGCCGCGCCAAGGAGCCTTACGCCATCGCCTATGTGACGCTGGCCGAAGGTCCGACCATGCTCACCAATATCGTCGATTGCGATTTCGACGCGCTTGCCATCGGGCAGCCGGTTTTGGTCGTTTTCCAGGAAAGCGAGAACGGTCCGCCGGTGCCGATGTTCCGGCCGGAAAAATTGTAGGATGGGCGTTGCGCCCGCTCGACCGGGCTGCGTGGGCAAAATCGATCCAGCGCAAAGCCCACGCAGTTGCGCATCATCATGTGATTTTGCCCGTCCCACATCGCTGCGTGGCGCCCCGGAATGACGGCACGTCTACTCGATCTTCAATCCGAGCTTCTTCACCAGCGCAGCCCATTTGCCTTCTTCGTGTCTGATGTTGGCCGCGTATTGCTCCGGCGTGCTCGGCGCCGGGTCGTCGCCGGCGGCGATCAGGCGCTTCTTGAACTCGTCCGACGCCAGCATGGTGCGCAGCTCGGTGTTAAGCCGATCGACGATCGGGCGCGGCACGCCCGCCGGCGCGGTCAGTCCGTAATATTGCACCGCGTCGAAGCCGGGCAGGCCGGATTCGGCGGCGGTCGGCACGTTCGGCAGCGTCGCCGAGCGCGCCGGCCCGGTCACCGCAATGGCGCGGAGCTGTCCCGCCTGGACATTGCTGACGGCCGCCGGGATCGTGTCGAAGCCGAGCGGCACATGATCGCCGAGCACGTCATTGGTCAGCGGCGCGGTGCCTTTATAGCTGACGACCGTGATGTCGACGCCGGCCATGAGGTTGAACAGCCTGGCGGCGAAGTAGTTGATGGTCGGTGCAGGCGGCGTGCCTTCGGCGAGCTTGCCGGGCTGTTTCTTCGCCAGCGCGACGACGTCGGCCAGCGACTTCGCCGGGAACGCCGGATTGGCCACAATGAAGATCGGCGTGGAAGCGATCAGGCCGATGGGCGAGAAATCCTTGTTGACGTCATAGCCGGCGTTCGGACTGAGGCTGATGCCGGTTAGCATGATGCCCAGCGTGTAACCGTCCGGCGTCGCATGGGCGAGATCGCGGGTGCCGATCATGCCGCCGGCGCCGCCGCGATTTTCAACGACCACCTGCTGGCCAAGCGCTTTGGTCAATTGTTGCCCAACCAACCGGCCGACCAGGTCGACGCCGCCTCCCGGCGGATACGGCACGATCAGCGTGATCGAACGGGTCGGATAGGTTTGCGCGGCGGCTTGGGCCAGCGGCGCACCCAGGAGCGTGGCAAGCAATGCCGCCGTAAGGCGGGCAGCAAACACGGGGCGTGACATGGCGGGATCCTCCCGGCGCGACTATAACGTCCGATGCCGAGGCTGGCGAGGCAAACGCCGCTTACGCCGGGCTGACCGACTTGATGCGCGTCCGCGCCCGGTAGTAGCCGACGATTTCCTGTGCGGTCTGCGTCCGCAGCCGTTCGAAACTCGCGAGAGCGTGCGCGATGTCGCCCTCGGAAATGATGCGTTTGTCGGCGCGTAGCGATAAGATCTCCTTCACTGTCGGCCACGACAATCCAATGGCGCGCCCAAGAACGAGAATGCGCTCCGAACGGTCGCTCACCATTGCCTGCTCGATAAATGAAAGCGGCAACTCGGCCATGATCGCGAGCGCAGCGCTCGTCTCCACGAACGCGCCGCATTTGGCGAATTCGGCGAGCGTCTGCTCGTCGAGCCGGCCGGATTGTTGCAGATTCTCCACTATCGCCCGGCCTGCGGCATAACCCGGCGCTTCCTCCAGGACCTCGGCTTGGACCTTAAGCGCAGCTTCGGCGACGGCTTCGCCGACAGCTTTTTTGGCCTGCGGATTTGCAGCCTCCAGCCTGGCGCGCGCGGTCTCGGACGCTCTCGCAACCAGGGTCAGTAGCAGATGCGGCGGAATATCGGGCCGCGCGCCGACGCTGGCCGCGAGCCCTTCGTCGCTCTCGGACCGTTGGATCAGTCTGGCAAAGCCGCGGCGGGAGAACCGCGCCCCGCGATTCTCCACGGTGTCGAACACAACGTCGCGGTTGCCGCGCTCCACCAGGATGTCGGTGACCATCTCACTCAGCGATGGGCGGTGCGCAATCGCCAACAAATGGCCCTGCCCTTTGTGTGTGGCGATCTCGGCCAGCGTTGCGTCGTCGAGCCGCGCCGATTGGGTGAGCACCGGCCCGGCGACTTCGATGGCATCGTGCAACGCCAGCGCACGAATGGTCTTTGGCGGCGAATTCGCGATTGGCGCAAGCCGAATGGCGAGCAGCACCTGTGCCGATTGTTCGATCTTGGCCGACAGCCGCCCGATCACATCGTCGAACGTCGAAATGTCATTTTCGGACAGCCGCGGTGATCCGAGAACGAACAAATCCGTCACACGCGCCAGAATTTGCGAGCGCCGGTCAGCCGACCCATGAACAATGACGTTTTCGAGGTCGTCGATGAAACTAAGATCGGCGTTCATATCGGAAGTAACCTACTGCCGTCGGGGTAAATGTGGAGTTGCAGATTGATGAACGAATCGTTGCCCGGCCGCCGCGCCTTGCTCCGGCGGCCTCGCGCCGAGAAACGCCGCCGTCGACGCGCCTGGCGCGGTTTCAAAGGCTGGGCTTACTCGCTACATTAGCGCCGCAACTCAGGGGAACACGCAATGCTGTTCGGTCTATTCGGCAGCGCCACGGCCCGCCACGGCGGGCCGGATGTCGATTCCGGCCAAGGCTATCGGCAATTTGTCGACTACAATATCGAGGCCGAAGCGCTCGGCTATCATTCGACGTTTCTGGTGGAGCATCATTTCACCGGCTTCGGCCAGGTCTCCGCCAGCTTGGCGCTGCTGACCTGGGTGGCGGCGAAGACCCGCACGCTTCGCCTCGGCACCGCCGTTCTGGTGCTGCCCTGGCACAATCCGGTGCTGCTCGCCGAACAGGCGGCGACCATCGATCTTCTGTCCGGCGGCCGGCTCGATTTCGGCGTCGGCAAAGGCTACCGCCACAACGAGTTCGCGGGCTTTTGCGTGCCGATGGCCGAGGCCGACGCGCGTTTTTCCGAGTCGCTCGACGTGATCATGAAAGCGTGGACCTCGAAGCAGCGTTTCTCGCATCGCGGCAAATACTGGCACTTCGAGGACGTCATCGTCGAGCCGCCGACCGCGCAAAAACCGCATCCGCCGATGTGGATGGGGGCCGGCAGCCCGGACTCGATCCGTCAGGTGGCGGAGCGCGGCTATAATCTCTTGATCGATCAGTTCGCCTCGTTCGAAACCGTCGCCGAGCGCATTGCGATCTTCAAGGCCGAAGTGGAAACGCGCGGGCGCAACTACGATCCGATGGAAGTCGGCGTCGCCCGCGCCTTCTTCGTGGCCAAGGACGAAGCCGACAAAGAGGCCGCGCTGGAACGCCGCCTCGAAGCGCAGCGCCGCCTCGCCACCGTATCGAGTTCGCCGGGACAAAAAAACACGGCCAGCATCATGGCCTATTCCGACACCCGCGAGGCGAGCGAGGAAAGCGCGCTTTATGGCACGCCCGACGAGATCGCGAGCAAGCTGGAGACGTTACGGGGCCTCGGCGTCGAATACATCTTGCTCAACGGCGGCGGCGGCCTTGCCCACGACAGTCTTTCCCGCTTCGCGCGCGAGGTCATGCCGGCGTTTTCCGCCGGGGCGAAGATGCGGGTCGTGGGGTGAGAACTCGGCAAATGCAGGGGGGACAATGACGGAAACTCCTTGCGCGCAATTAAGCTCTTCCTCCCCCTGTAAGGGGGAGGATAGGAGGGGGTCTACGGCTCCGCGGTTCTCACGAACCAAAAGGACGACTGCTCGCGCGCGCCGATTGCGCCACAATGCCACGAGGGCTGAAAGAAAGCTTTGGTATGTTTTGCAAAGCTGTCACCTGGACGGTCTGAGCTTTCGCCGCCAGCATCCACTCGGCCGATACATTTTTGATTTTTATTGTCCGGCCATCCGCCTCGCTATCGAAGTCGATGGCGGGCAGCATAATCATCCTCGACGTCAGGTCAGCGACGAACGACGTTCTCAGTCGCTGCAAAATAAAGGGATTACGGTCCGCCGCTTCTGGAACAGTGAGATTCTCGGAAACTTAGAGGGAGTCTGGGACGAGATTGCGCGCACTGCCGCAACGCTGTGTACGCGGCCCGCGACCCCCACCCCGACCCTCCCCCTTTCAGGGGGAGGAAGCGCGCAATGATCAACAAAATCGTACAAGGCATGGCCGAGGCCATGGCGGGACTCCGCGACGGCTCCGTCGTGCTGGTCGGCGGTTTCGGCTCGATCGGCCAGCCCAATGCGCTGATCGAGGGCTTGATCGAGCAGGGCGCCAAGGATCTGACCGTCGTCGCCAACAATTCCGGCGTCGGTCATGTCGGGCTTGCGGCGCTGCTCGAAACCGGACGCGTGCGGAAAATCATCTGCTCGTTCCCGCGCACCGCCGATCCGGTCGTGTTCGAGAAACTCTGGCGCGAAGGCCGTATCGAGCTTGAATGCGTGCCGCAGGGCACGATGGCGGAGCGCATGCGGGCCGCCGGCGCCGGCATTCCGGCGTTCTTCACGCCGACGGCCGTCGGCACCAAGCTGGCCACGGGCAAAGAGGAGCGCGAGATCAACGGCCGCCGGTACATTCTCGAACAGGCGCTGCCCGGCGACGTCGCGCTGGTGGAGGCCTGGGAGGCCGATCGCTGGGGCAACCTGACCTACAAATCGTCGGCGCGAAATTTCAATCCGGTGATGGCGGCGGCCGCCAAGTTGACCATCGTGCAATCGCAGCACATTGTCGAGCTTGGCGCGCTTGATCCCGAGAAGATCGTCACGCCCGGCATTTATGTGAATCGCGTACTGCACGTGCCTTATGGCGAGCCGAAAGTAACGTAGCGGAGCGGATTTGACATTCGCTACCCCCGGCCGAGAGCTCCTGGAGCGAATGTCAAATCCAAAGCTCCACTACCACTTATATTTGCTAGTGGTCCTTTGATTCTAACATTCGCATGATAGGGTGCCGAAACGGGATGCGAATGTTAGAATCGGACCACTAGTGGAGAAAAAGGTGAGCGCCGCGGCAAAAGTTCTGGCCGGCTGCAAGCCGATGACGCGCCGCGAGATCGCCGCGCGGCTCGCGGCCGACATTCCCGAGGGCTGGTACGTCAATCTCGGTATCGGTGCGCCGCTCCAGGTTGCCGATTACGTGCCGGTCGAGCGTGAAGTCATTTTCCAATCGGAGAACGGTGTCCTCGGCATGGGCCCGGCGCCGGAGCCAGAGGCGATCAACCGATGGCTGATCAATGCCGGCAAGCAATATGTCACGCTGCGGTCCGGCGGCTCCTACATGCACCACGCCGACAGCTTTGCGCTGATCCGCGGCGGTCATCTCGACCTGTGTGTGCTTGGCGCCTTCCAGGTCGCCGAGAACGGCGACATCGCCAACTGGTCGACCTCCGACAACGAAAGCGCGCCGGCGGTCGGCGGCGCCATGGACCTCGCGGCCGGCACGCCGCGGCTGTGGGTGCTGATGGAGCACACCACCAAAACCGGCGAGAGCCGGCTGGCGCGCCGCTGTTCCTATCCGCTCACCGCGGTCGGCGTGGTCAAGCGCGTCTATACAAACCTCGCGGTGATCGACGTGGCCGACGACGGCTTTGCGGTGCGTGACATGGTGCCGGGATTGACGCTCGATGCATTGCAGGACGTGACCGACGCGCCGCTAAAACCGTGTTACTAATTTTGTCCGGCCGGTCATTTATTTTTGATAAATGCTGGGAAAAGTAGGTTCCAAATGTTGGGGGATGATAGCTATTCCTTATTTCATTTAACGCTGTCGCCGCCCGTAATCTACCTTTAGTAGTGTATTGATTAAGGTAAAATTTCAAGTGCCAGACTTGGAAAAGCGTCGGTTGCCAGAAGCGGAAAGGAATTTTTGGTACGTGTTGGTGGTAGCTTTGCGGAGCTATGATCGCTCTTGATCAGGCAAGAGCATTCCGCATCTTGGCATCAAGCTAAACGTGCATTTCTGAAAAAAACGCGGTGACCCACTGGGGGCACGTTCGCTTCCGTCTGCTGCTCGACCGCGTTGCGGAGATCCGTGGGCATTTTTAGCCCTTGATCTGCCGGCCGCCGCGGGCGTCGGCGATCAGCGCGGTGAACGCTTCCAATGCCGCCCTGGCTGTATTGACGTAAGTGTCGGTCTTCGAATCGATCCATTTTTCCGCGTAGCCGATCGCGGTGTGGGCGAGCCGCACGCGGCCGTCGAGCCAAGGGCCGCCGCCGAAGCCGCCGATCACGGGAATCGTCACCGCCTTGACGACAGCCGCGCCGGCGACCGGCCCCGAATTGCTGAAATCGAGCAGCGCGGCGCCGGTCTCTTCGAGGAGTTTGGCCTCGGCGACGAGTTTTTCCGCCGCTTCGGCGCTGGCCTGCGCGGCCGGCGAACTCTGCGCGCTATAAGGAATGCCGTATTTGATCGCGGTCTGCGGCGTCAGCCCGAACTGGGCGAACACCGGAATTCCGCCGCGCACCAGCGCGCGCACCACGTCGGGAAAATCGGCGGCGGCGTCGACCTTGATCATGTCGGCGCCGCCCTCGCTCATCAGCCTCTTGGCGGCGGCGAGCGCGCTGTCGACGCCCTGCTGCACTGGACCATAGGGCATGTCGCAACTGACCAGCGCGCGCGTCACGCCCGCGCGCACGGCTTTGCAGCAGATCATCATCTCGTCCAGGGTCACTTCGGCGATCTCGGAGCGGCCCCACAAATTGACGCCGACCGAATCGCCGACCGACACAAAGTCGACGCCGGCGCGGTCGGCGATGCGCGCCATCTGATAATCCCAGGCAACGACGCCGATGCTCTTGTTACCCTCGCGCTTCATCTGTTGAAGCTCGGGAATCGTGACCTTGTGCTGCATACGTCCCCCGAATTCCTGTCACGCCGCCGGCGCGCGGCGCGGATTATATCGGGCCGCGGCCAAACCGACTGCTGCCTGACCCCTCCGCAGTTGCGGATGATGACACAGGAATGAGATGATGCTCAACGGCGAGCCGTCTGCATCGCCGACGCCGCCGCTTACTGGGCGGCTTTCGGTTGCGGTCGGTCGATCGTGTGTGCGTCGGGTCGCGGCTTCAATTTGGCTTCCGGCTTCTTTCGGACGCTAGCGGCGACACGCTTGCGCACAGGTCTCGGAGCCGGCTTCCAGCCGGGCGGGCGCGTCGGGCCGGTATAGACCACGATCGGCACAACCGGAGCGCCGTCGGAAAGCAAGTTCGCATTCTTCGCGTTTGGCGCGCGCAATGCCGAGAGCAGGACCGAAAACTTCGGGCCGCCATCGGTGGCGTCGCCGGCGCTGTTGTCCGAGCCGCCGGCCTCCTCGTCCTCTTGCTCCGCCTGTTGCATCCGCCTGCGATGCGGTCCGCACATCTCGTCCCTGAGGTCAGGCGGCGAGGCGTCGATTGGTTTCAGATCGTTCACCGTGCCGAGCGAGGGCAGAAGCCAGGACAGCGGATTTTTCTTGAATCCGTTTTCCAGCATCTCGGCGGCCCTCACGGCGCGGGCGGCGCCCGACGGCGCGCCGAGCACCACCGCGATCAGCTCCCTGTTGTCCTGGTCGGCGGTGGCGACGAGATTGAAGCCCGACGCGCAGATAAACCCGGTCTTCATGCCGTTGGTGCCGGGAAAGCGGCCGAGAAGCGGGTTGTAATTGCGGACGACGCGACGGCCGTACCGAATGGCCGGAATGTGCCAATAGAAATTGTATTGCGGGAAATCCCGCATGAGCGAGCGCGCCATGATGGCGAGATCGCGCGCCGAGGTGATCTGTCCGTCGGCCGGCAGCCCGTTGGGATTGACGTAATGGCTTTCGACCATGCCGAGGCGATGCGCCGTGTCGGTCATCTCCTGGGCGAAATTATCGATCGTGCCATCGACGCACTCGGCCAGCATGACGGCCATGTCATTGGCCGACTTCACCATCATCATCTTGATCGCATTGTCGACCGTGACCTTGGTTCCGACCGGAAAGCCCATCTTGGTCGGTGCCTGCGCGGCGGCATTGCGCGAGACCGTGCAGAGCGTATCGAGGGTGATGCGGTGATCCCGAATGGCGCTCAGGGTAACGTAGAGCGTCGTCAGCTTCGACAACGAGGCCGGATACCACGGCTGCGTCGCGTCGTGCGCCTCCAGCACTTTGCCGGTGCCGGCATCGATCAGCAGCGTGGCTTCCGCCCGCGCCGGACTAGCGGCCGCCGCCAGCATTGCGGCGGCAAATGTCCCGACCATGAGAGAACTCAGAGCGGTTCCGAAAACCGGGGCGCGAAAGCATTGCATACGAATCACGCGTCTCTGTCCGATCGTTGAGCCGGCCAGTGGCCGCATAGGTCGGCCATGTAATTCCGGCAGCTCAGATTTTGGGGCGCTTGGGCTCGTACCTATGTAACAGCAAGGACGCCTCGAACGCAAAGCCCAATGGACTCAAGCCCCGCGTCCGTGTGACTCTAAGCCACCAAAGAGGCAAGCAGGTGGCACGGACAAGAGGCAGCGAAAAGCGACTAAAATTCGACCGCACGATGAAATGCCCGTGTCCGCGGCAATGCCGGGACGGCCGAACGGCAAGGCAATGAGAGCGAAGGAGCGACCATGACAGCCTGCATCGTAGGATGGGCGCACACGCCGTTCGGCAAACTAAGCGGCGAAACCGTCGAAAGCCTGATCGTGCGCGTCGCGCGCGAAGCGCTTGCCGACGCCGGGATTGCCGCCAAGGACGTCGACGAGATCGTGCTCGGGCATTTCAATGGCGGTTTCTCGGCCCAGGACTTTTCCGCCTCGCTGGTGCTGCAGGCGTCCCCCGATCTGCGCTTTACGCGCGCCACCAGGGTCGAGAATGCTTGCGCCACCGGCTCGGCGGCCGTGCACGGCGCGCTGAAATCGATCGCGGCGCGATCGGCGAGGATCGTGCTCGTCGTCGGCGCCGAGCAGATGACGACGACGCCCGGGCCCGATGTCGGGCGCAACTTGCTCAAGGCATCCTATGTGCGCGAAGAAGCCGACATCGATGGCGGCTTCGCCGGCATCTTCGGCAAGATCGCGGGACTTTATTTTCAGCGCTGGGGCGATCAGTCCGATGCACTCGCGCGGATCGCCGCCAAGAATCACAAGAATGGCGTCGGCAATCCGTTCGCGCAGATCCGCAAGGATCTCGGCTACGACTTCTGCCGCAGTGAAAGCGAAAAGAATCCGCGCGTTGCCGGGCCGCTCAAGCGCACGGACTGCTCGCTCGTTTCCGACGGCGCCGCCGGCTTGGTGCTGACCGATGTCGAGACCGCGCTCAAGCTCGACAAGGCGATCGTGTTTCGCGGCGCCGCGCACGTGCAGGACTTCCTGCCGATGTCGCGGCGCGACGTGCTCAAGTTCGAAGGCTGCTCCGTGGCGTGGCAGCGCGCGCTGGCGCAAGCCGGGGTCGGGCTCAAGGATCTGTCCTTCGCCGAGGTGCACGACTGCTTCACCATCGCCGAACTGATCGAATACGAGGCCATGGGACTGGCGCCGGAAGGGCAGGGCGCGCGGGTGATCGCGGAGGGCATGACCGCGAAGGACGGCGCACTGCCGATCAATCCCTCCGGCGGACTGAAAGCCAAGGGCCATCCGATCGGCGCCACCGGCGTGTCGATGCACGCGCTCGCCGCCATGCAGCTCACCAACACCGCTGGCGACATGCAAATCAAAGACGCCAAGCTCGGCGGCATCTTCAACATGGGCGGCACTGCGGTCGCCAATTACGTCAGTATTCTGGAGCGGCTGCGGTAAAAGTCCCTCGCCCCCGCACGCTACAGGGGAATCGCATTTCGAATAACAGCGTCTAACTCACCTCCCCTTTAAGGGGAGAAAAATTTCATATGCGATAGCCCCGCCGCGCGCGAGCAGAAGTTGAAAGCAAGCCCCTTCGCGGTGCGTTTTGCGCCCGAGCTAACGACCCGTTCGGCCGTGAAGGAAT
>JBOHIU010000205.1:0-3382 GCA_050725855.1 Xanthobacteraceae bacterium
CTAGCGAGCCTCCGCCGTCGCGCCCCTGGTCACTGTTGATGCTGGGCAGGTCACCCGCCGAAGCGTCAAATTGATGCGTCCGCCCTGCGCAAGCAATGGCGATGTGCCCGCGTAAATGCGGTCGACCCCATGGAACGCGAGCCGATCGCTGCCAGCCAGCACGAGAGCGTCGCCCGAGTTTAGCCGGAACGAACGCGTTGGATCGCCGCGCCTGAGACCACCGACCCGAAACAAACAGCAATCTCCGAGCGAAACCGAGACAACGGGGGCGCTGAAATCCTTTTCATCGCGGTCCTGATGCAGTCCCATCTTCGCCGACAGGCCATAATAGTTTATCAGACACGCCTCAGGCTTATAGGCGTATCGGCCGAGTTCGTCCCACATCGCGATCAAGGCGTCAGGTATCGGCGGCCAAGGTCGGCCAGTGATGGGGTGATTGGCCACATAACGATAGCCGGTGTCATCGGAAATCCAGCCGAGCGAACCGCAATTTGACATGCGCACCGACATCGGCTTTCCCGACTTCGGCATTCGCGGCGCGTAGAGCGGCGCCGAGGCAAGGACCTGGCGCAGTGCCGCAAGCAGCTCAATCTGGGCGTCGCGGCCAAGATAGCTGGGATAGAGGCGTAACCCTGCGCCGGCTCGCCCGCTCGACAAGAGTCGCGGATCGTTCTGCGCCGCAATGCAAGGTTTCATCGGATTTTTACCAGTCTGCCGCCACCGTGAAACCGATGTCTCTGCTCGCCCCGCAAGTCGCCATTGTGGCGCAAACCGAGCCTTCCGGCAAAACGCCGGCTGAGGAGGTTTATGCCAAATTGACCGTGGCGGCGGCGGTATTCATGGTCATGCTGGAGATATCCTATCTGGTGATTGCCGGGTTGCCGCCGATCAGCAAGCCCTGGATTGATGGGACGAATTTTGTCCTTGGCCGCGACTTTCTTAATACTTGGATGGGTGGCCGCTCGGCCTTCTTCGGTGGTCCGGCGCCCTGGTTCGATTTCCACGCCTACAACGCGGTGCTCCGGCAAATGCTCGGCGGGCCTTACCAGACGCACTACTGGTCGTATCCCCCGCATTTGATGCTGTTCATCTGGCCGTTCGGACTGATGCCCTACCTGCCGGCCTACATTGCGTGGTGCGTGATTGGCATCGCGCTTTATCTTCTTGCTTGCTCCACGGCGATTCCCCGCAACCGGCTGCTTTTTGCCGCGGTCGCGCCCGGCGTTGCCGTCTGCATTTTCTTCGGGCAGAACGGCTTTTACACCTCGGCGCTCCTGATCGGCGGTCTCATGTGCCTCGATCGCCGACCGGTGCTCGCCGGAATTTTATTCGGCATCCTCACGATCAAGCCGCAGATCGGCCTGTTGCTTCCGGTGGTGCTGCTGCTCGAACGGCGCTGGGTAACGATCGCCGTTGCCGTCGCGACGACGGCGGTGCTGGTTGCAGCAACGTCCATGATTTACGGCTGGAACATCTGGGTTGAATTTTGGGACAAGGTCATACCGCAGCAGCAATGGCTCACCGTTCACGGCAAGGGTATGCTGTTCACGCTTGTCTCCTCAGTCTTCTACGGCGGACGCCTGATGTTTCTGCCGCTGAAAGTCGATTGGGCGTTGCAGGGCGTCGCGTCGGCATTCGCATTCGGAGCCATCGTATGGACGTATTGGAAGCGCCGCGATCCCGCGCTCTCGCTGGCGCTGCTCGTCACCGCGACATTTCTCTTTACGCCGTATATCCTCAACTACGACATGGTGATGTTTGGATTTGTCGTCGCGTGTTTGCGCGATCGCCCCGATAACACCAAGCTCGACCATCAGCTGTTGGTTGCTATGTGGTCGCTACCCGTCAGCATGATGCTCTCGGCGCTGGTCTTTTTTCCGCTGGCGCCGGTGGTGCTGATCGCATTCGCGGTACGTTTATTAAGGCGCATGGCCCAGGACGAGCGCCGCGAAAAACAAACCTCGCCGCTACTCGCCGCAGCCGCCGTCGCCTGATGACGCATCGGCCGGCTAAGCCGCCCGATGCGTAGCCGCCTTTTCGGGAACGAGACGCACGCTGCCGAGGGCTTCACGGGCGCCCGATTCACCTGCCTCGTGATACTCGGCGTCTTCATTGACGTTCCAAACGTCATAGAGCTGCGCGCCGGCGATAATGTTGCGTGCGGTCAGCATCGCCGTCATCATGGCGTGGTCCTGATTGTTGTAGCGGTGCATGCCATTACGGCCGATCACATGCAGCGTCGGATAGCTGCCTTCGAGGTCGCGCCGGATGACGGCGACGTTATCGGCGTAGCCTTCGTCGTAGACCGGATAGGCCTTGGCTTGCCGCACCACACAGGCATCCACTACGTCGCCGGGTATAACCAGGCCGATCTGCACGATTTCCTTCTTGGCAAGCGCGATGAGCTCGCTGTCGGGTGCGCTCCATAGATCGTCGTCTTCGAAGCAGAAATATTCGAGGCCCAGGCAACTCATTCCTTCCGGCACCATTTCCGGAGACCAGGAGCGGAAGTTCTGCACCCGACCAACCTTAACACTCGGATCGTGAATGTAGATCCAGTTGTCTGGAAACAGGTCCTGCTTGCGCACCATCAACGCCACCGTGAGGAAATCGCGATAGCGTAGCGCGCGGGCATGCAGAAGCGAAATCGGGACCGGCCTAATTCGTTCGACGAGTTCGCGCAGCGGCGCCGAACTGACGACATGGCGCGCCGTGCAGACGTGGCGTTGACCATCTGGTCCCCCCACCTCGACGCGCCACCATTTGCGTGTGGCGTCGAATTCGATCGCGGCGAGATCTCGCCCCATGAGGATTTGGCCGCCTAGCGCAGCAATTTTGTGCGCAGCCGCCTGCCACATCATGCCTGGCCCCTTGCGTGGATATTGAAAGCTCTCGATCAGAGTCTTGACGCTATCGATACCGGCAACATCGGCCGCGCCGCGGCGATCGAGCTTGCGGCCGAAACCCAGGGATCGCGTAAGCCCGTTGATTATCGCCTTCGTGAGATCGAGGCCCTTGATGCGCTGCGCCGCCCAATCGGCCGAAATCTCGTCGCAGCTCATGCCCCACACCTTTTCCGTGTAGGTTTTGAAGAAAATCGAGAACAGCCGCTCCCCGAACTGATTGGAGACCCACTCGTGGAACGTGTCCGGCTTTTCGTTCGGGAACGCCTGCTTGTACATGAACGACAATACGCACATCGCACTTTCGACGACCCCGAGATTGCCGAGCGCTTCGAAGGCCTTCAGCGGGTACGAGTAGTATTTGCCGTCATAGTAGATGCGGCTGAGGCGCGGACGGGTAATGAAATCCTGCGGCAGGATCTCTTTCCACAGATCGACCACTTCCTTCGAACGCGAAAAGAAGCGATGGCCGCCGATGT
>JBOHIU010000206.1:0-13709 GCA_050725855.1 Xanthobacteraceae bacterium
TTACAGCCCCATGTAGGACTTGCGGATTAAACTGTTGTCCCTGAGTTCGGCCGCCGTGCCTGCGAGCTTGATGCTGCCGACTTCGAGCAGATACGCGCGATCGACCACGTCGAGCACCTGCTGAACGTTTTGCTCGACGATCAGCACGGTCAGCCCTTCGGCGCGGATGCGGCGAACCAGATCGAACACCTGCTGGACGATCAGCGGCGCCAGGCCCGCCGAAGGCTCATCCATCAGCAGCAGTTTCGGCTTCGACATCAACGCGCGGCCGATGGCGCACATCTGCTGCTCGCCGCCCGACAGCGTGCCGGCCAGTTGCTCGCGGCGGTCTTTTAGACGGGGAAACAGATTGTAGACCCAGTCGAGCTGTTCGGCGAAATGCCGGCGCGCTCGCGGGATGAAGGCGCCGATGCGCAGATTTTCCTCAACGCTCAGGCGCGGGAACAGCCGGCGGTTTTCGGGAACGTGGGCAATGCCCTGCTCGACGATATGGTCCGCCGCCAAGCCGCCGGTCGAAACACCGTCAAGGGTCATCGCTCCTTGGCGCAGCGGCACCAGGCCGGAAATGACGCGCATCAGCGTGGTTTTGCCGGCGCCGTTCGGCCCGATCACGCCGACCGCTTCGCCCTGCGGCACATCGATCGAAACGCCGAACAAGGCCTGGAAGGAGCCGTAGCCGGCGGAGACGGCGGAGAGCGACAGCATGCTATTGCGACCGCGCCTTGCCGAGATAGACCTCGGTGACGCGCGGATCGACCGCGGCTTGGGCCGGGACGCCCTCGAAAATCTTCTCGCCATGATCGAGCACGATGACGCGATCGACGATGCGCATTAGTACGCCCATGATGTGCTCGACCCACACAATGGTGATGCCCATGCGGCTGCGAATGCTGTGGAGCAATTCGGCGGCGCGCTCCATCTCGGTCGAATCGAGACCGCCGAGACTTTCGTCGGCGAGCAGCAGCCGCGGCTTGGTAGCAAGCGCACGGGCGAGTTCGAGTTTCTTGAGTGCGGCGGCGCCAAGCCCGGCGGTGCGCGCCGACGCATCGGCCGGCAGCCCGACCAGACCGAGCGCCTCCTCCGCCCGCCGCCGCGCTTCCTGGCGCCCGATGCTCCCGGCCTCGCCGTAATATGCGGCGAGCGTCACATTCTCGAGCAATGAGAGTTTTCGAAAGGGGCGCGGAATCTGGAACGTGCGCGCGACGCCCTGATGGCAGATCGCGTAGGCCGAAAGCCCGCCGATTTCCTTGCCGTCCAGGCGAATCGAGCCGGAACTCGGGCGCAGATTGCCGGCAATCAGATTGAACGTCGTGCTCTTGCCCGAACCATTGGGGCCGATGAGGCCAAGGATCTCGCCCTCACGTACTTCGAAGGAAACCTGGTTGACCGCCAGGAATCCTCCGAAGCGCTTGGTAAGCCCCTCGACTGCCAGCATCGCCGGTTACATGGCGTAAACGGACGACTTCGGAAGCGGCAGCACGGGAACCTGGGTCTGGATGTTGCTCGGGTACACCACCGAGATATGCTCGCCGGCATTCTGCATGACCACCGGTGTTGAGCGCTCATTTTGTCCCGACAGTTCGGTACCGGGCGGGAAGAACTTCACGCCGTAGCCCTGGATCGTGCCGCCAGCCGGGATGTCGACATCAAGCGCGGCTTTGCGCACTGCCTCGGGGTCGAAGCCGCCGTATTTCTGTTTGGCGACCGGCAACACGTTGTTGAGCAGGGTCCAGGTCTGGTTGAAGCCCATCGAACAATGCGGCGGCACGTCGTCCGCCTTGGTCTGCGCCTTGTAGCGGTCTACCATGATCTTGATGAGATCGCCCATCCCGGGCGCCAGCTTCTTCGGATCGAGAAGTTGCGCCGGCACCGGATCGACGTTGCAGAAATTGTCGATGTCCTTGCCGAAGGTCGCTCGCAGCTTGTCGAGTTGGCTGTATCCGGCGCCAGCGCCGACCAGCATCCTGAAGCGCAAGCCGCTCTCGCGCGCCTGGCGCAGGAACAGCGTAATGTCGGGATTATATCCGGCGTGCGAAATAACGTCGGGGGCCGCCCTCTTCAGCTTGGTCACAAGCGACGACAGATCGGGCGCCGCGGCTGAATATCCTTCATGCAGCACGACGTTGAGGCCGGCCTTCTTGGAATAAAAATCGTCGGCTGACGCAACGCCTGAGCCGTAGGGGCCGTCTTCGTGGATCAGCGCAACCTTCACGGCCTTTGCTTCCATGCCGAGCTTGGCCTTGGCGTTCTCGGCAACGAAGCCGGCGAAGGCCTGCCCGTATTGATCGGAATGGATTTGCGCACGGAACACGTAATGCAGGTTCTTGCCCTTAAACACGGCGGTGGCGACCGCGGTCGTGATCCAGAGGATTTTCTTTTGTTGCTCGACCTTCGCGGCCAGCGGCACGGCGTGCGCGCTAGAATAAACGCCTTCGATGATGTCGACTTTTTCCTGGTTGATTAGGCGCTCGACTTCGTTGATCGCGACGTCGGCTTTGCTCTGCGAATCCGCGTTGACCGGCACCACTTTGTACTTGCCGGCGATGCCGCCCCGCTCATTGCAAAGGTCGATCGCGATCTGTGTGCCGATGGCGCAGGCCACCGAGCCGCCGGCGGCGAACGGTCCGGAGTGGTCGTAAATAACGCCGATACGAACTGACTCGGCTTGGGCGCTGGCAACGCGCCCGCCGACGCTGAGCGCGATAGCGGTCGCGGCGGAGCTTTTAAGCAGCGTTCTGCGTGAAGTCTTCATCTTGTCCCTCCCGGATGTCCGGCTTCGATGGCCAGCTTTATGTCGTTAGCGCCAGTATTTGGAGAACGGATAGGAAAGTCAACGTGAGGTTTGCCGGCGGAAGCCCAATCAAATCGCGGTACTTATACTTTTGTCGCGCGCCGCAAGCGCGGTGGCGAAAGTGCGATGCAAACGCTCGGGATCGGGCTCAACGCCCGTGAACAACCGAAACGCTTCAACCGCCTGGTGTACGCACATGCCTCCGCCATTCAACACGCGGGCGCCCCTGGCGGCGGCGGCTTCCAGGAAAGCGGTTTGGATCGGCGTATAGATAACGTCGGCCGCCCAATGTGACGCTTTGAATGCGGCTACCGGCACCGGATTGCCAGGAAAGCCAAGCATGCCGATCTGGGTCGCGTTGACGACGCCGTCGGCCGCGGCGATGTCGCCTGCAAGCTCGCCCGCGATGCGGCAACGCGCCGCGCCGTAATGCGACGCGAGATCGGCCTTCAATGCATGAGCGCGCCCGGCGTCGAGATCGTGAATGATCAGAAGCGCAACACTGAGGTCCATGAGCGCAAAAGCGACAGCACGTCCGGCGCCGCCGGCGCCGATCTGCACCACTGTCGCGTCTTTCGCACTGCTGCGCCCGAGACCCTCTTCAAAACTGCGCCGAAAGCCCGACCGATCGAAATTGTAGCCGGTGGTGCGGCCGTCCGGCGCGATCGTGACGGTATTGACCGCGCCGATCTGCGCGGCCTGCGGGTCCACCGCATCGAGCAACGCCAAAACCTCCTGCTTGAACGGATAGGTGATGTTCGCTCCGATGAAACCGGTGGCCTTCATCGAATCCAGAATATGCCCCAGCCGCCGTTCCGGCAGACGATCGACATCCATCAGCTGATACGAACCGTCGATTCCGGCGGCCGCGAAAGCATCGGCAAAAAGCGCCGGCGACAGCGAGCCCATGATGTTCGCGCCGATCAATCCGATCCGGATCTTGCGTTCGCTCATTTGGTGCGATCCGCCGTTGCAATGCATTCGCGATTGTGCCGCACAGCAAGCATGCTGTCACGCCGGACGCTTGCATCGATCGAGCGGTTCGGCGCATTCTGCCCTTAAGTCATTCGCTGTGCCGGGAGTGTGCCTATGCCTAAGCGGAATTCACTGAAATCACGCGCGCGGCCGTTGCGCTCGCAGCTCTGGTTCGACAATCCCGAGAATCCCGGCATGACCGCGCTCTATCTCGAGCGCTATCTCAATTACGGCCTCACGCGCGCCGAACTGACATCCGGCAAGCCGATCATCGGCATTGCGCAAACAGGTTCCGATCTCAGCCCCTGTAACCGCCATCATCTGCAGCTTGCCGAGCGCGTGCGCGAAGGCATCCGCAGCGCCGGCGGCATCGCCATGGAATTCCCGGTGCACCCGATCCAGGAAACCGGTAAACGGCCGACGGCGGCGCTCGACCGCAATCTTGCCTATCTGGGTCTGGTTGAGGTCCTGTACGGCTATCCGCTCGACGGCGTGGTGCTGATGACCGGCTGCGACAAGACCACGCCGGCGTGCTTGATGGCGGCGGCGACGGTCAACATTCCGGCGATCGTGCTTTCCGGCGGACCGATGCTCGACGGTTATCACAACGGCAGGCTCGCCGGCTCCGGCACCGTGCTATGGCAGGCCCGGCAGGACGTTGCGACCGGAAAGATCGATTACGACGAATTCCTCGATATCGCCGCTTCGTCCGCGCCTTCGATCGGCCACTGCAACACGATGGGCACCGCCTCGACCATGAACGCGATGGCCGAGGCGCTCGGCATGTCGCTGCCCGGTTGCGCCGCCATTCCCGCGCCGTATCGCGAGCGCGCCCGCACCGCCTATGAAACCGGCCTGCGCGCCGTCGAGATCGTCCACGACGATCTGAAGCCCTCCGAAATTCTGACGCGCGCCGCGTTCGAGAACGCCATCGTGGCGTGTTCGGCAATCGGCGGCTCGACCAATGCGCCGATTCATCTGAACGCCATCGCGCGGCATATCGGCGTGCCGTTGGCGATCGAGGACTGGGAAAAAATCGGCTACGATGTGCCGCTCATCGTCAACATGCAGCCGGCCGGCGAATATCTGGGCGAGGACTATTACCGCGCCGGCGGCCTGCCGGCGGTCATGCATGAACTCATGGCGGCCGGAAGGCTGCATGGCGACGCGATCACCATCAACGGCAAGACCTGCGCGGCAAACGTCGCGCATGCGAAAACAGCCAACCCGAAAGTCATTTGGCCTTACGACAAGCCGATGAAAGCGCAGGCGGGCTTCAAGGTGCTGCGCGGCAACCTGTTCGATTCGGCGATCATGAAGACCAGCGTGATCTCCGACGAGTTCCGGCAGCGCTATCTGTGCAATCCGGACGATCCGAACGCTTTCGAGGGCCGCGCCATCGTGTTCGACGGTCCGGAGGATTATCACCGCCGCATCGACGATCCCGGCCTCGGCATCGACGAACATGCAGTCCTGTTCATGCGCGGCACCGGACCGATCGGCTATCCGGGTTCGGCCGAGGTGGTGAACATGCAGCCGCCCGCGGCGCTGATCAAAAGGGGCATCACCTCGCTTGCCTGTGTCGGGGACGGCAGACAGTCGGGCACATCGGGCTCTCCATCGATTCTCAATGCGTCGCCGGAAGCAGCCAGCGGCGGCGGACTTGCGCTCCTCAAAACCGGCGACCGGGTGCGCATCGATCTCAACACGGGTACGGCCGATATCCTGATCCCGCCGGCGGAGCTCGCCGAACGGCGCGCCGCGCTGCAGAAAAACGGCGGCTATCGTTACCCGCAGAGCCAGACGCCGTGGCAGGAAATCCAGCGCGGCATGGTCGATCAGCTTGGCAACGGCATGGTGCTCGGGCCGGCGCCGAAATATCAGCGCCTCGCGCAGACATTCGTGCCGCGCGATAATCACTGAAGCAGCTGGCATTCGGAGCGCCCGCGTCCGCCGGGGTTGTAGCTGCCGCTGCAATCGTGGCAGTTTGACGCCATCACACGCCGGGTGTTTGCCATGAGCAATTTGCGTCCTTCGACTGCCGAAAAGCGCACGGTTCTTCGCAAGCTTCATGAGCGAGGCTGCTTCGTCATTCCCAATCCGTGGAACGTCGGCAGCGCGCGTTACCTGCAGAGCCTCGGGTTTCCGGCGCTCGCCACGACCAGTTCGGGTCACGCCCATGCGCAAGGCCATCCCGACGGCGGGCAAAGCCGCGAGCAGGTGCTCGCCCATTTCGCCGAAATGGCGGCGGCAACCGACGTACCCTTGAACGCGGATTTTGAGGATGGGCTTGCCGACAGTCTCGATGAACTGGCCGAGAACGTGACGCGCTGCGTCGCGACCGGAGTGTCCGGACTGTCGATCGAAGATTCGCCCAACACAGGAAAGACGCCGCTGTACGATTTCAACGCCGCGGTGGCGCGGGTGAAGGCGGCGCGGGCGGCGATCGACCGCGCCGGCGGCGATGTGGTGTTCACGGCGCGCGCCGAGGGCTTTATCCGCGGGGTGCCCGATCTCGATGGCGTGACGCGGCGGCTCAAGGCTTATGCCGCGGCGGGGGCCGATTGTCTGTACGCGCCCGGCATAAAAACGCGCGAACAGATCGAGGCGGTGGTCAGAGCGGTGGCGCCCAAGCCGGTGAATTTCCTCAACAGCGGCGCGTTCGGATTCACGGTCGGCGATCTGGCGGCGATGGGCGTGCGCCGCATCAGCGTCGGCGGTTCATTGGCGCGCGTCGCCATACATGCCTTCATCCGCGTCGCGACCGAGATCGCGAAGGACGGCAAATTCGACGGTTTCACCGACCTGATCACCAATCAAGACCTCAATAAATTTTTCGCCGAAGACCGCAAGAAGCTCCAGCCATGACCGCCTCCGAGCCGCATCCACAAACCGGCCAACCCATCGGCTTGCCGGTCGCCAATCCCGCGCCTGGGCCGAGGCCGGAGCAGGTGACCCTCAAGGGCCGTTATGGCCGTCTCGAAAAACTCAAGGCAGAGCACGCCGCGGACCTGTGGAAGGTCTTCGCCGGCCAAGACCAGGTCTGGACCTACATTTCGAGTGACGGTCCGTTCTCGAACTTTAGCGCGTTTTCAGCGTTTATTGCCAAGCGTGCCGCGGCTGAGGACCCTTACGCCTATGCCATCGTCGACGCGTCGGACCGAGCGATCGGCTATTTCACCTTGCTGCGCATCGTCCCGCAACACCGCGTCATCGAGGTCGGTCACGTGCTCTATTCGCCGGCGCTGCAGCGTACGCCGCTCGGCACCGAAGCACAGTATCTGCTGGCAAAGTATGTGTTCGAGACGCTTGGCTACCGCCGCTACGAATGGAAATGCGACGCGCTCAATGCGGTGTCGCGGCGCGCCGCACTGCGCTACGGGTTTGTGTACGAAGGAACATTTCGCCAATCCATGATCAACAAGGATGGCCGGAACCGCGACACTGCCTGGTTCTCGATGCTTGACGGCGAATGGCCGCGGCGAAAGCGCAATTTCGAGCACTGGCTGGCGCCGGAAAACTTCGATAACAGCGGCCATCAGAAAGTCAGCCTAGCGGGGTTAAACGAAGTGAAGGGTGAGGGAGGGAGCGCAGGAACAGGATGAGCGGTAGATTACAAGGCAAAGTGGCGCTGGTGACGGCGGCCGGTCAAGGCATCGGCCGCGCTATTTCGGAAGCTTTTATCGCCGAGGGAGCGAACCTCATCGCCACCGATCTTGCGGCGGGCAAGCTTCAGGATCTCAAGGCCAAACAGCGCCGTAAGCTCGATGTCAGTTCGCTCGCCGAGATCGAGGCGCTCGCGCGCGACATCGGCGGCGAATTCGGTCCGCTCGACATTCTTGTCAATTGCGCCGGCTATGTGCACCAGGGCAGCGTGCTCGACTGCACGGACAAAGACTGGGACTTTTCCTTCGACCTCAACGTCAAATCGATGCACCGAACGATCAAGACCTTCCTGCCGGGAATGCTGGAGAAAAAGAGGGGCTCGATCGTCAATATTTCCTCGGCGGTGTCGTCGATTCGCGGCGTGCCCAAGCGCTACGCCTATGGCGCGACGAAGGCGGCAATCATCGGTCTGACCAAGGCGGTCGCCGCGGATTTCATCAAGCAAGGCATCCGTTGCAACGCCATCTGTCCGGGCACGATCGAATCGCCGTCGCTCGATGAGCGGATCACGGCCTTGTCGAAGGAAACCGGCCGCTCGTTCGACGCGGTACAGCAGGATTTCGTAGCGCGCCAACCAATGGGCCGATTGGGGACGCCCCAGGAGGTCGCCGCGCTCGTCCTCTTCCTCGCCAGCGACGAGGCAAGCTACGTGACCGGCCAAGCGCATCTCGTCGATGGTGGGATGGCGTTGTAATGCGGTCATTCCGGAGCGCGCCAACGGGTCCGGCCCGAAGTGGCCGGCCGATGACAAGCTCCGCGCGCATCCGCAATCTCCATTAGCCACGGTTCTTGAGGGATTATGCTGTTATGACAGTCTTGCAGCGTCAGCGAATATGGACTCCGGCTCTCGCTAACGCTCGGCCGGAATGACGATGCACATTCTTATCACCGGCGCGGCGGGAATGCTCGGGCGCAAGCTGACGGCGCGCCTGGTCGAAGCCGGGCATCTCAATGGCCGCCCAATCGAGGCGCTGACGCTGACCGATATCGACGCTCCGGCAAAACCGGAGACGTTTACCGGAACGCTCGTGACCGCGGCGGCCGATATCGGCGATCCTGCCGTGGCGCCCGCGCTCATCGCCGGGAAGCCCGACGTCATTTTTCATCTGGCCGCGATTGTCTCCGGTGAAGCCGAGCTTGATTTCGCGAAAGGGACCCGCATCAATCTCGACGGTTCGCGAGCTCTTCTGGAAGCGATTCGCCAAACCGCCGACGGCTATCGGCCCCGATTTGTTTTCACCTCTTCGATCGCCGTATTCGGAGCGCCGTTTCCAGATGCCATCACCGACGATTTTCATCTCACGCCGCTCACCTCTTACGGGACGCAAAAGGCGATGGTCGAACTTTTGCTCGCCGACTATACGCGCCGCGGTTTCGTCGATGCGATCGGCATCCGGCTGCCGACCATTTCGGTGCGGCCGGGCCGTCCCAACAAGGCGGCATCCGGGTTCTTTTCCTCGATTATCCGTGAGCCCCTCGCGGGCGATGAAGCGGTGCTGCCGGTCGACGAAAGCGTCATGCATTGGCACGCAAGCCCGCGCTCGGCCGTCGGTTTCCTCATTCATGCCGCCGGACTGGAACGCGAACGGCTTGGGCCGCGCGTCAATCTAACAATGCCAGGCGTCGCCTGCACTGTGGCCGAGCAGATCGCGGCGCTACGCCGTGTCGCCGGCGACAAGGTCACCTCCAGGATCCGCCGCATGCCCGATCCGCTTATTGCAAGAATTGTCGCCGGATGGCCGCGCCGGTTCGAGCCGCGCCGGGCGCTGGCCCTCGGCTTTGCCGCCGAAAGCGCGTTCGACGACATTATTCGCGTCCATATCGAAGATGAGCTTGGCGGCAATATCGCGGCCTCATAGGACAAACGCTCAAAAGCCCTTTTCAGCAGCACCGCTGAGCGTCTATTTGTTGCTATCATGCGATTCGCCACGCCGCTCATTCCCGCCATGTTGGCGCGACGCTACAAGCGCTTTCTGGCCGACGTGATGTTCGATTCCGGCGAGATGACGACGGTGCACGTCTCCAATCCCGGCGCGATGACCGGTCTCGACAAGCCTTATTCGCAGGTCTGGCTGTCCGATTCGGAAAATCCGCTGCGCACCTTGCGTTACACCTGGGAACTGGTCGAAACAGATCTCGGCAGCGGTCCGGAGCTCATCGGCGTCAACACGATCCAGCCCAATCTCCTGGTCATGGAAGCACTTCAGAGCGGGCTTATTCCTGAACTGCGCGACTATCCGACCATCCGCCGCGAGGTGAAATACGGTTCCAACTCGCGCGCCGATTTTGTCCTGGAAGACGGCAAACGGCCGCCCTGCTATCTCGAAGTGAAAAACGTTCATCTCATGCGCAAGCCGCGCCTGGCGGAATTTCCCGACTGCGTCACCGCCCGCGGCACCAAGCACCTCGGCGACCTCGCCACCGTGGTCGGCCAGGGCGCTCGCGCGGTGCTGCTGTTCGTCGTTCAAGTCCCATCCGCGAGCCGCTTCGCGGTGGCGCGGGACATCGACACGGCCTATGCGGCGGCGTTCGATCGAGCGCGGCAAAAAGGCGTCGAGGTGCTGGCTTGGCGTTGCCGGGTGAACACAGGCGGAATCGACATCGTCGAGCCGGTTCCGATTGTCGACGGCGATTGATGCGCTCACCGCGTTTTGCTTGCGTTGCGCCGAGGCATGCCTACATTGCGGTCAGAGACGTCGCATGCGGCCCCTGTTCGTGCGGCCGAGTTTTCTAGGGCCCGCCTAGTGTGGCGGTTCAGAAGTCCGCATCATTCTTACGGCGACGCTCGTTGTGCGGACTTCTGAACCAAAGCCACACTAGATCAACAACTTGCTAGTGTCCCTTCGATTCCGAAGTTCGCAAACGAGGGGGCCGCATAATGATGCGAACTTCGGAATCGGGACACTAGAATCCCATGACTTACGTTGAAGCGGCCTTGGCGCCGCTGCGCAAAACCGGCCAGATCAAGATTCACGGTCCTGCCGCCTTCGAAGGCATGCGCAAGGCTGGCCGGCTCGCAGCCGAGTGCCTCGATATGCTGGTCGGCGAGATCAGGCCCGGCGTGTCCACCGAACGAGTCGATCAACTGGTCTACACATTCGGCATGGACCACGGCGCCATGCCGGCCACGCTGATGTACCGGGGCTATCGCAAGGCGACCTGCACGTCGGTCAATCACGTCGTCTGCCATGGCATTCCTTCAGAGAAACCGCTGCGCGACGGCGACATCCTCAATGTCGACGTGACTCTTATTCTGGATCATTGGCATGGCGATTCGAGCCGCATGTACACCGTCGGCGAAATTCCGCGGCGCGCCGAACGGCTCATCGAAGTGACCTACGAGGCCATGATGCGCGGCATCGCCGTCATCAGGCCGGGCGGCACGACCGGCGACATCGGCCACGCGATCCAGTCCTATGTCGAGGCACAGCACATGAGCGTGGTGCGCGATTTCTGCGGCCACGGGGTCGGCCGGCTGTTCCACGACGAGCCGAACATCGTCCATGTCGGGCGCCCCGGCGAAGGCATCGTGTTCAAGCCCGGCATGTTCTTCACGGTTGAGCCGATGATCAATCTCGGCCGCCCGCATGTGAAGGTACTCTCCGATGGCTGGACGGCGGTCACCCGCGACCGCTCGCTCTCAGCGCAATTCGAGCACTCGATCGGCGTCACCGAGACGGGAGTCGAAATCTTCACGCCGTCGCCGAAGGGGCTCGACAAGCCGCTGTACCGGACCTGAAAGCGGCGGCGCGAACTGCGCCAATCCGATCTACGCACGGACGCCACACATCGGGAGATTGCAAATTCTGGCAATCCGGGCATCCTTGCGCGCGGGAGCCGGCATCGCGCCAGGCGGGGCGTCCTGAGAGTGCGTTCGTAGGCCATGGCGGAAAACAAGCAGGCAAGCGCAGCAGGCGGTCTCGCCGAGGCCCCGCCGCACTATTACGGCCATCGCGAGCGGCTGCGTGACCGCTTCCGCGAAGCCGGCACCGATGCATTGTCGGATTACGAGTTGCTGGAGCTGCTCCTGTTTCGCGCACAACCCCGGCGCGACATGAAGCCGATCGCCAAGGCTCTCCTGGAAAAATTCGGCTCATTCGCCGAGGTGATCTCTGCGCCGGCGAAGCGGCTTGCCGAAGTCAAGGGTGTCGGCGAAGCCAGCATCACCGAACTGAAGATCGTGCAGGCCGCCGCCAGCCGGCTTCTGCGCGGGCAAGTCAAGAAGCGTCCGGTTCTGTCATCGTGGTCCGTCGTGCTCGATTACTGCCGCAGCGCGCAAGCCTTTGCGGATCGCGAGCAGTTCCGCGTCCTTTTCCTGGACAAACGCAATCAGCTCATCGCCGACGAGTTGCAGCAGGTCGGCACCGTCGACCACACGCCGGTCTATCCGCGCGAAGTCGTCAAGCGCGCGCTGGAGCTGTCCGCGACGGCGATCATTCTGGTGCACAACCATCCTACTGAGGCATTTTCAGCCACTCTTGGTCACGCATAATCACGCTGGATAACGCTGATTTTATTGCACTTCCGCCTATAACTATGTACGCATCGTCGACGGGCTGCGGAGCGCATACCGCCCCCAATTAGCGTCCCCAGTTCGCGATGGATGGTGTAGGATGACGAGCCTTTCGGACGGTGCAATCAGGCAAGCCATCAAGCGGGTCGAGCGATCGCGCCGGCAGACCATGCTCGCTGATGGCCAGGGGCGCGGCACCGGCCGCTTGGTGCTGATCCTAAAACCGATGCCCAAGCGCGTCACCGCCGAATGGATGGCGCAGCAGTGGCGCGACGGCCGACGCACAAAATCGAAAATCGGCGACTACCCTCCCCTCTCCCTTTCGAACGCCCGCGAGATTTTCAATCGCGACTTCGCGCAGCTCATTGCGCGTGGCGCCAGTATCAAAACCGCAAGTGACACGAGACCAGGTACCGTCGGCGATCTGTTCGACGGCTACATCCAGTATTTGAAAGAAGCCGATAAAACGTCCTGGCGAGAAGCCGAGAAGGGGCTCAATAAAATCGCCAAGACGCTCGGGCGTAGCCGCCTCGCTCGCGACATCACCCCGGAGGACGTGCTCGACGTTATTCGTCCGATTTGGGAGCGCGGCAAGCCGGCGATGGCCGACCACGTCCGCAGCTACATTCGGTCTGCGTATTCGTGGGCGATCAAGTCAGAACACGACTACCGCAACAGCGCGCCGCGGCGGTTCAAGATGGTCGCCAATCCCGCCGCTGGTATTCCCACCGAGCCGAAGAATCCGGGCACGCGCTGGCTCGACGAAGACGAGTTCGTACAACTCTACCGTTGGCTCGAATGCCCGGATGCTCCGGTACACCCACCCTATACGCGGGCGGTTCGTATCCTCATGCTTACCGGACAGCGCGTGGAAGAGATCGCGCGACTGCACATCGACCAGTGGGACGCCAAAGAGCGGATCATAGATTGGTCCAAGACCAAGAACGGCAAGCCGCATGCCATTCCGGTGCCGGCGCTCGCCGCCGAGCTCATCGAAAGCATCGTGCCTAACGAGTGCGGATGGTTCTTTCCTTCTGCGAAGGACCCGACCAGGCCGGTCAGCCACGTTACGTTGTACGCGTTCATGTGGCGCCAACGCCAACGCAACGTGATCCCGTTTGTCACCAATCGCGACTTGCGACGTACGTGGAAGACACTTGCCGGCAAGGCCGGCGTGTCGAAAGAAATCCGTGATCGCATACAGAACCACGCGCTGCAAGACATAAGTTCTAAGAGCTACGACCGTTGGACCTACATGCCCGAGAAACATGCCGCCATGAAGCAATGGAACGACTTCGTCGATTCGCTGCTCGGCAAGGCGGAGCTTACAATCGCCGCTTAAACAACAAGCAGGTTTTGCCAATCGCGGTCAGGGTGTTCAAGCGCTATTCGCCACTCTTCGAGCACTCAGCCCAGTTGATAATCAATTCCCGTCATACGAATCCTCCACCGCAAGAGATCTGGATGCAAATCAGCACCGGAGTCGGACCCTCCGGGCAATAACAGCAATGCTTTGAATACCATTGAGAAAATTCGTTCAGGGTGGGGTTCCAATCGGCGCCGATTGGAGACGGCTAATCCTGCCGCGCGCTCTGCGTTGATTGAAGCGCTATCAAAATCGATCCGCTCGCCACCGAAAGCCGGTTGCCCGAAACGACCAAGTCGCGAAGCCGCTATTCGCAGACCGGTTTCCGAGGTCCGCCGAATGGAACTTTTGGGGGGAATGGCAAGTTTGAGTTGGAGTTTGGAGTATCGGTTCGCAAT
>JBOHIU010000207.1:0-6959 GCA_050725855.1 Xanthobacteraceae bacterium
AGCGCGATCGCCAGCACAGAGCCGAACACCGGAACGAGGTGGATGAACGGCGCCGCCCGATTGGCGCCGATCAATTCGATGCCGCGGTTGAGAAACAGATAACCGAGCAGCGACGGGAAGATGCAGACAAAGGCGAAGCTTAGGACGCTTTCGGTATCGAAGACCACGGTACGGCCGCTGGCGAGTTCCCAGACCACTGCCGGGATCAGCATCAGCGCGCCTCCGCCCATTCCGACGGCCAGAAACGAGATTTGATGAATAGCCGGCCGCTTGCGCAAGGCTGCGGCGTAGAAGCCGTAGATCATCAGCGCGACGACGAAGCAGACGTCGCCGCGATTAAACGCGACACCGAGCAAGACCGCGAGGCTGCCATGACAGACGATGACGACGACGCCGCTGAGCGAGACACAAATGCCGCCGGCTTGGCGAAGCGTCAGCCGGTCGCCGAACAACACGAAAGTCCACATCGCCACGAAGAGCGGCGCGACCGACTGCAGCAAAAGACCGTTGATCGCCGTGGTATATTGCAGGCCGTAATAGGCGAGCGTGTTGTAAACGGAGAAGCCGGTGAACGCGAGCAGCACCATGACGCCCGCGTGCTTTCGGATCTCCGCCCAGTCGCGCAACAGATGGCGCGCCGCGAACGGCATCAGGATTAAACATGCGCCGCTCCAGCGGATGAACGCTAGCGTGATCGGCGGAATGTGACCGACAACAAAACGGCCGAGAATCGTGTTGGCCGCCCAGAACAGCGACGTCAGCGCGAGCAGCAGATAGGGCTGGTCGAACAGCCAGCCGCCATTGCGACTCGCATCGGCCTTTCGTACCAACGCCATTATCAATTTCCCCGGCCCCCGAACGGCCGATGACGAGCTATCGTGGATGGCGGCGCGCGACCAGTGCCGGTGCCGCATGACTCGTGCCCCGATTCCGAAGTTCGCATCTTTGTGCGACCCCTCGTTTGCGAACTTCGGAATCGAAGGGACACCAGCAAGGCATTGATCTCGCGTGGCTTTGGTTCAGAAGTTCCCATGACGAGGCCCACGGTGAGGGATGATGCGGACTTCTGGCCCGCCACACTGGTCCGGGCGGGCCCGACTGCGACAATCCGCGCGACAAGGCGGCGGTTTCGCGGTGCAAAGCGACGCAATGTTCCGATTCATGGCCTGATCTCGCCTAAATTTATTGGGAAACCAACACTTTGCTGAGCATCACAGCGGCCGGGGGGGCCAAGCCAGCTTGCTTCAAACGGCGTCATCCATTATCCGGGACAGTCGGCGGCGGCCGGCATCCGATTCATGCAAGCGCAGAGCAGGCTGTTGGGGACGACTCCTCATGGCAAATGTTGTCGTGGTCGGCTCCCAGTGGGGCGACGAGGGCAAGGGCAAAATCGTCGACTGGCTTTCGGAGCAGGCCGACATCGTCGTCCGCTTTCAGGGCGGCCACAATGCCGGCCACACGCTGGTCATCAACGGCACGACCTACAAGCTGTCTCTGCTGCCATCGGGCGTGGTGCGGCCGGGCAAGCTGTCGGTCATCGGCAACGGGGTGGTGCTCGATCCGCAGGCGCTTCTGCACGAAATTGCGCAACTGAAAAAGCAGGGGATCACCGTCACCCCGGAAAATCTGCGCATCGCCGAAAACGCGACCCTCATCCTACCACTCCACCGAGAACTCGATGGTATCCGGGAGTCCGCCAGCGCGGCATTGCGCATCGGCACCACGCGGCGCGGCATTGGCCCGGCCTATGAGGACAAAGTGGGGCGCCGGGCGATCCGGCTGATGGACCTTGCCGACGGCGCGACGCTGGACCGCAAGATCGAACGCCTGCTGACGCATCATAATGCGCTGCGCAAGGGGCTGGGACTGGAGCCGGTTGACGCCGCCGCGCTGCGCAAGGAACTCGACGCGGTTGCGCCATTCGTGTTGCCGTATATGGATTCGGTATGGTCGCTCCTCGATCAGAAGCGCCGCGAGGGCAAACGTATTCTGTTCGAAGGCGCCCAAGGCGCCCTGCTCGACGTCGACCACGGCACTTATCCGTTCGTTACGTCCTCCAACACGGTAGCGGCACAAGCCGCGACCGGGTCCGGGCTCGGGCCCGACGCAATCGGATACGTGCTGGGTATTTGCAAGGCCTACACGACCCGTGTCGGCGAAGGCCCCTTCCCCACCGAACAAACAAATGAAATCGGCCGCACGCTGGGCGATCGCGGCAGGGAGTTTGGCGTCGTCACCGGCAGGCCGCGCCGCTGCGGCTGGTTTGACGCCGTGCTGGTGCGGCAGACGGTGCGCACCTGCGGAATCCACGGTCTGGCCCTGACCAAGCTCGACATTCTCGACGGCTTCGACGAGATCAAGGTCTGCGTCGGCTATGAACTCGATGGCCGCGAGATCGACTATTTGCCGGCTGGCGAACACGTGCAGGCGCGGGTGAAGCCGATCTACGAGACCATCGACGGTTGGCGCGAGCAAACCGCGCGCGCCCGTTCGTTCGCCGACCTGCCCGCGCAGGCGATCAAATACGTGCGCCGGATCGAGGAACTGATCGGCTGCTCGGCCGCCGTTCTCTCGACCAGTCCGGAGCGGGAGGACACCATCCTCATGCGTAATCCGTTCGAAAGCTGATCAGGATGAAATTCAACACGGGCGGGTATAAGCTTTTGAAATGACCGACTATCACCCGCTCATCGCGCGGGCCGTCGAGGGCCTTGCCAAAAACACAGGCGATGCGCGACGCGCGCTGTACGAGCGTGCCCGCGCGGCCCTGGTCGCGCAGCTCCGCTCCGTCGAACCAGCCCTTTCCGAATCCGACATCACCAAAGAGCGCTTGGCGCTCGAAGAAGCGATCCGCAAGGTCGAGGGCGAGGCCGCGCGCAAAGCTCTGGCCGAACCGCACACATCGCCACGAACCGAGCCGCGCTTCGAGGCTCGCCCGACGCAGCCGCGCCGCGCAGCCGCGGGCGCGGGGCCGCTAACGAGCTCCGAGCTTTTCCCGGCGCCCCGTCGCGAACGGTCGAATACGGTCGCCGCCGAATTGTCCTCCGCCGGCAGGGGCGAGCCACGCCAAATCGAGCCACGCCAACTCGAACCCTTCAAAGCGCTTTCGAAGCGGGTCGAGGCGCGACAGATGGAGCAGCCGCAATCCGTCCCTGACGCGAGCGAAGCAGCGGTCCCGGCGGAAATGCCGCCTCCCGCTTCCAAGCCGACTGCGCGCAGCAGAATCTTGCAGGCCCGTACCTCCTCGCTCAAGGATGAAGGCCTCAAGGGCTTCCGCAACGTCGTCAACGAGGTTGACGGGGCGTCTGCGGCAACCGCTAAAACACCCCGCACCGCACGCGATCTGCGGGATGCCTATGGGCCGACATCGCGGCAGCGAACGGCGCAGGCAGAGGATCTCGATCCGCCTTCGAGGCCTGCCGCGGACGCTCCGTATGACGGCGGCGAGGAGATACCCCAAGCAGAAGAGCACGCGCTGCGACTGCAAAGCCTCGAGCCGGCCTATGATGATTTTGAGGACGAGCAACCGGCGCGATCCTACGCGCCGCGACCAGCGGAGTTCGAGGAAGCAGAACAAGAATACGAGGAACCGCGGCCGCCGCGCTCCTACCGCGGCTGGGCAAAAGCCGCCCTGTTTCTGATCGTCGTCCTCGGCGTCGCCGCGACCGGATGGACCTATCGATCCAACATCGCGGGCGTCTATCACTTCGTTTCCCAGATCAAGTCCCGGCCGGCGCCGCAGCCTTCGGCGACTCCAGCGCCGGATACAAAATTTACCGGCCGCGTTCCTCAGGACCAGGTTCCCGGCCAGGCGCCGGCCGTGGTCCCCAGCTCGAACTCGGAGCAGAGGCCGGAAGTGGCACAGCGCGCGGTGCTGTATGAAGCGGATCCGAACGATCCGCAGGGCAAGCGATTTCCCGGTTCGGTGGTCTGGCGGACCGAAACCGTCTCACCCGGCGCGGGCATGGCTCCCGAACTCGCGGTTCGCGCCGATATTTCGATCCCGGAGCGGCACATGACAGTGACTTGGTCGCTTCGCCGCAACACCGATAAGGCGCTACCGGCCAGTCACACGATCGAAATTATGTTCAACCTGCCGCCCGACTTCCCCGGCGGCGGCATCTCCAATGTGCCGGGAATCCTGATGAAGGATTCGGAAGCGGTGCGCGGCATGCCTTTGGCCGGTCTTGCCGTGAAGGTGACGAACGGCTTCTTCCTGATCGGCCTCAACGCCGCCAATGAGGACGTGCAGCGCAACATGCAATTGCTCAAGGGGCGATCTTGGTTCGATATTCTCCTCGTCTACAATAATGGCAGCCGCGCGATTCTGACGATGGAGAAAGGCCCCCCCGGCGATCGCGCCTTCTCCGAAGCATTCAAGGCATGGGGACAATAGCAGCAGCCGGTGGCCTCCAAGGGGTGACGTCGATTGCAATCGCGGGGGATCATGAGCGTGCCTGATGCGCGGGAGCCGGAAACGGCGACCGCTTCGCACATCGCCTCGGCGCTCCGTACGCTGGATACGGAGCGGGGTGGCATCGCCGCGCTGTCGGCCGCGATGTCGGATACGCTCGGCGCCTCGTTTGTCGCCGCGGTCGAGAAGATTCGCGGCGCCCGCGGCCGGGTGATCGTGACCGGCATGGGCAAATCAGGACACATCGCCCGCAAGATCGCAGCAACATTCGCCTCGACCGGCACGCCGGCGTTTTTCGTGCATGCCGCCGATGCGAGCCACGGCGACCTGGGGATGATCACATCCGACGACGTGATGCTGGCCCTGTCGTGGTCGGGCGAGACCGAAGAACTCAAGGATTTGATCAATTATTCACGGCGGTTCCGCATCGGCCTGATCGCGGTGACGGTGAACGCCGATAGCACGCTCGGCAAAGCCGCGGACGTGGTGCTGACGCTGCCTGCGGCGCGCGAGGCCTGCCCGCATAATCTGGCCCCGACAACGTCATCGTTGATGCAACTCGCACTTGGCGATGCGCTGGCGATCGCCTTGCTCGAAAGCCGCGGCTTCACCGCGCTCGATTTCGGCGTGCTTCATCCGCGCGGCAAACTCGGCGCGGCACTCAAGTTCGTCCGCGATATCATGCATACCGGTCAAGACGTGCCCCTGATCACGCGGGGCTCGCTGATGTCGGACGCGATCGTCGAAATGACGGCGAAAAGCTTGGGTTGCGTGGTCATTGTCGACAGCGCCGGCAAGCTCGCCGGCATCATCACGGACGGCGATCTGCGCCGCCACATGCGCGCCGACCTTCTGCAGGCGACCGTCGATTCCGTTATGACGACATCCCCGATCGTGGTGAGGCCCGATCAATTGGCCAGCGAGGCGCTGCAACTGCTCAATTCATTGAAAAAATCGGCGCTGATCGTCGTGGAATCGGAACAGCCGGTCGGCATCGTACAATTTCACGACCTGCTGCGCGCCGGCGTGGCATAAGGCACAACACTGGCGTCGGGTCTCTTTTCACCACCAAGCTGTCTCAGTATAGGCCGCCCGAAACGGCACTCGAGCCGTTGCGCGGGCCATCAGCCGTCGGGGGCACTTGGAAGCCCGGCCGCTGGTTTTGCTGCACAGTGAAGGCCGTGGGGGCTGGCGCTGCAGTGCCGGGTTTCGGACTCGCGACGGCGGCGGTTTCGCCGGCCGCAGCAGGTTGGTTCGCTGCGGAAGCCTGGTCCCCCTGCTGAGGTTGGCCGTGGGCAATGAATTTGTTGTAGCCCGGATCGCCGGGCCGTGGCGGCAAACCGTTGGGTTCGCCGCCGGCAAAATGCGGCCAGGAGTTGGAGACAAAATCGGAGAACGAACTGCACGAGCCGACCGTCAGCCCGACACCAAATGCAAACGCCACCGCAACCAACCGCTTGACCATCATTCCGGCCATGGGGCTGTGCGTCGATTCACGCGGAAGTCACGTCGAGCCTGCGCTTTGTTCATCTGATCCAGCCGCCGCCCAGATGGACACCCTTCATGGCGACACTGTGATCCCGCCGCTGGCCCGAAGTTCTACAATCCCGGCGTCAACGATTGCCTAACCTGGCTATGCGGTCTGGCGGACGGAAAGAGCCTGATCCACTGCCGCAAGCACCTGCTGCACCGGAAGCTCGTCAAGGCAACGGCTATAGCTGTCAAGGTGGCCTTCGCAGCCGAGTTTATCGCATGGCATGCACGGCAGGGGGTTTTGCACGACCCAAACGTTGCCGCGGCGTTGAATCGTGCCGGCGCGCGACCACGGCGTCGCCAAGCCGCCAAGCGGCCAAGGCCCCATCAGACTTGGGCTTGCAGGACCATAAAGGGCCACCGTCGGCGCACCGGCGCCGGCTGCAAGGTGCGTCATGGAGGTATCGGGGCCGACGTAGACGGCCGCGTTCCGCAACAGAAGCGTAAGCTCCGGCCAGGACAGAGCGCCGTCAAAGCGCCTGACCGACGGATCGACCCCGTCCCAAAGGCGATCGAGATAATCTCTTTCGCCCGGATCCGGCCCCCCGGTGACTGCGATCGTGAGACCGCGGCCGGCGAGTGCCTGCGCCAGCACACGCCAGCCATGGTCGGTCCAACGACGAATGCGGAACATCGGAGCCGCGTGCAGCACTGCATAGGGCGCCGGCAAATCGGGCCGCTCCGCTTTTCCGTCTCGGGGACAAACAATCTCGCTTTGCTGCGATAGGCCAAGAGCATCCGCAAGCCGCGACAATTCGATCACCCGATGGTTTGACTCCTCGCTGCCGACCCAACGATCGAGGGCGTAGCGCTTCCACCAGCGCCCCGAATCTGCGGCAGCGAGGAAGCCGAGCCGATGGCGTCCCGCCGCCCAGGCAAAAAAACTCGGCCGATCGCCGGTATGCGTCGGCACCGCGAGGTCGTATCGGCGCCAAATCCGCCGCAGCAGCGCGAGCGACTCGCCCATGCCCGGCCTTTCGCTCACAGTCAAGACACCGGCGAGATCGGGATT
>JBOHIU010000208.1:0-10832 GCA_050725855.1 Xanthobacteraceae bacterium
GGTCAGGATGTTGGCGACGACGCGGCGGCCGCCGGGGAAGCCCGGCACGTCATCGAACAACAGCGCCGGATTTCCCAGCTTGCGCTGATAGATGTCGACGATGCCGCCGATCTCCTCCTTGGGTTCGGCGCCCTTGATGGTCTTCAACTCGCCGGCGGCCGCGACGTCTTTGATCCAATCCCGCAAATCCTTGTTCGCCATTCCAACACCTCACGATTTTACCGCTAGCGGCACGATCAAATCTGCACCGCTTATCAGGCGCCGATGGTCACGAATTTCCGCCCAAAGGCAACCGCATTCCATTTGCTACTTAAACGTGCCGGCACGTTGCTCGCTTTCGCCGCACATTGTGGCCCGTCGCGTGATGACAGTGCCAGCGACATCCTTGTATGCTCGTTTCGCACGCTCCTAGCCAAGCCGTCAGCCGTAGAGGTGATCCGATGCGTTCTCCCGGTTTTCAATGGTCCCCGATATCGCGCCGCCGCCTCCTTAAGGCTTCCGCCGCAGGGGCTCTCGCCGTGCCGTTCGTGACGAGGCAAACCCGCGCCGCCGGCGCACTCAAGCCGATCAATTTTACGCTCGACTGGATTTATGAAGGACCCAATCTGGGCTTTCTGGTCGCACACGACCAGGGCTATTACCGCGACGCAGGGCTCGATGTGATCATCGTCCCCGGTAAGGGATCAGCCAACACTGCTCAGCTCATTGCCAACAAGGTGGCGCAGATTGGCTTTTCCGACGGCTACGCGGTGAGCATCGGCATCAGCAAGGGCATGAATATCAAAACCATCGGCAGCATTTATCGCGGCAACCCTTCGGCCATCATGGTGAAGGCCAATTCCGGGATCAAATCGCCGAAAGACCTAGAAGGCAAGACAGTAGCGATGGTCGCCAGCAGCGGTCAGTTCCAGCAATGGCCGGCCTTCGTCAAAGGCGCCGGGCTCGATGCCTCAAAGATCAACATCGTCAATCTGGCGCCACCGAGTCTCGGCCCGGCGCTGATCGACGGCAAGGTCGATGCCATCGGCGGCTACGTGCAGAGCTACGTGCCGATCATCGAAATCCGCGGCAAATCGCCGGTGCGCTCCTTCTGGTTCTCCGATTACGGCGTCAACGTGGTCTCCAATGGCATCATCGCGCATAACGATGTGATCAAAAGCGACCCTGACCTGCTGCACGCTTTCGTGCCGGCAACCATCAAGGGGTTCCTGCATGGCCGCCAGCATCCGGACGAGGCGGCCGCGACCGTGAAGAAATATTCGCCGACTGTCGACGTGCCCATTATCAAGCGCGAGTTCGAAGTGTCGTGGAAGACCTGGGTAACGCCGAACACGCGCGGTAAGCCGCTTGGCTGGGGGTCCGATGCCGACTGGACCGCCGCGCTCAAAGTGCTCAAGCAGTATGGTGGGGTCGCCCATCCGCCGCCGGTCAGCGAAGTCTTCACCAACGAATTCGTGCCGACCGGAGCCGAATACGTCCCGCCGCAGCAGGCTTGAGCGGTCGAACAGCGTGAACACGGTCGCCGAAGACGGTCGCGCGTATCTGCGCATTGAGAATTTGTCGAAGGTCTACGCGACTCGCGACGGCGAAGTGCGCGCGCTCGACGACGTTTCGTTCTCGCAACGGCGTGGCGAATTCATTTCCCATGTCGGCCCGAGCGGTTGCGGCAAGAGCACCCTCTTGATGATCGCGGCCGGACTCGTTCCCTCGTCCAGCGGCGCGGTCCGTGTCGGCGGCCGCGCGGTGGACCGGCCGCGCACCGACATCGGCATCGTGTTTCAGAATCCCGTCCTGCTCGAATGGCGCACGGCGTTGGGCAACATCATGCTGCAGGCCGAAGCCCGCAAAATAAACCGTAAGGAGGCCGAGGCTCGCGCGCGCGCGCTTCTGGAAACTGTCGGACTTGCCGGCTTCGAGGGCCGTTATCCCCACGAATTATCCGGTGGCATGCGCCAGCGCGTGTCGATCTGCCGCGCGCTCATTCACAATCCCGATCACCTGCTCATGGACGAGCCGTTCGGCGCGCTCGATGCCTTGACCCGGGATCAGCTCGTGCTCGATTTGCAGGCGCTGGTGACGGAGCGGCGGATGACCGTGCTGTTCATCACCCACAGTATCGCAGAGGCCGTGTTTCTGTCCGACCGCGTCATTGTCATGACGCCGCGGCCGGGCTGCATCGATCGCATCATCGATATCAATCTGCCGCGGCCGCGGACCTTGGCGATGCGCGAAACTCCGGAATTTGCCGACTACAGCCGGCAGATTTTGGACCTGTTTCTGGCCCGCGGCGTGCTGCGGGAACACTAATTTAGCGTCCCGATTCCGAAATTCGCATCATTGTGCGGCCTCCTCGTTTGCGAACTTCGGAATCGAAACGACACTAGCACCTTATTGAGCTAGTGTGGTTTTGGTTCAGAAGTCCGCATAACGAGTCCGCCGTAGGAATGACGCGGACTTCTGAACCACCACACTGAGCCGGCGCGAAGGAGGGCCACGATGACCGATATGGCGAACTCGCCGCGGCTGGCAACGTCCCAGCCGGCCGGCAACCTTGAAGCGGCCGCCCGGCAACGCCGCCGCCGGCGTGTCCGGCGCGAGAGGATCGGGTCGGTGATCTATCCCATCGGCATGCTGGTCGCCATGCTTGCCATCTGGGAATTGGCCGCGCGCGGCCTTTCCATTCCGTCCTATCTGTTGCCGGCGCCCAGCGGAATCGTCGAGTCGATGGTCAAAAATTCGGCCGTTCTGATCAAAGAAAGTATCAGCACGACCGCCGAAATAATCCTCGGATTCGGCCTCAGCGTGGCTGTCGGCATTCCGCTGGCGCTGGCGATTTATCTGTGGCGGCCGTTTGCCCGCGCGATCTATCCGCTTCTGGTCTCCTCGCAGGCAGTGCCGAAAGTTGCGGTCGCGCCATTGTTTCTGGTCTGGTTCGGTTTTGGGTTACTGCCGAAAGTGCTGATCGCATTCCTTATCGCGTTCTTCCCGGTGGTCATCAACACCGCCATGGGCCTTGCCTCCCTGGAACGCGAAAAGATCTATTTGGCCCAATCCATGGGGCTCGGACCGCTCGAAACCTTCTTCAAGATCCAGCTGCCCAACGCGCTGCCGTCGATCTTTGCCGGTCTGAAGATTTCCATCACTTTCGCGGTGGTTGGCGCCGTGGTCGGCGAATTCGTCGGCGGCCAGGGCGGTCTCGGTTATCTGCTGTTGATCGCCAACGGCAACATGGACACGGCGCTGCTTTTCGCCGGCATCGTCGCACTGACGGTGCTGGGCATCGTGATGTTTTTGCTGATTGGCCTCGCCGAGCGGCTCGTGCTGCCCTCGCATGCCGTCGAGCACGCGTCGCTTGGGCGTGAATCGATGTGACGTCGCGCGCTAAGAGCGGATGAAAAGGCGAGGACGCCAGGGTCCCGTTCGCAGACGCCCGTGCCACATGATCGAGCGAACTTCGGAATCAGGACGCTATACCGCGACCTTGTGTAAAAATCCGTCGACGCTGCTCCGGAGACTGTCGGCGGCCCTTTCGACCGCGGCGGACGCTCCTAATACGGTTTCGACCGAATTATGCATATTCGTAATAGCGCTGGCGACGTGATGCAGATCCGAAACCACCGTTTTTGTGCCCGCCGCAGCCGCCGCGACGTTGTTTGAAATCTCGTTGGTGGCGGAGTGCTGCTCTTCGACGGCGGTCGCGATCGCCGCCGTAAACTGCTGAATTTCCTGCATGCGGTCCGTGATGCTGGCGATTGCGCGTACGGTGCTTTGCGTCGAGGATTGCACGGCCGCGATCTGCGCGGCGATGACTTCGGTCGCTTTGGCGGTCTGCACGGACAGCGCTTTGACCTCGGAGGCAACCACGGCAAAGCCCTTGCCGGCGGTTCCGGCTCGCGCCGCTTCAATCGTCGCGTTGAGCGCCAGTAGGTTTATCTGTCCGGCGACGGTCTGAATGAGCTTGACGACGTCGTCGATTTTCTGCGCTGCTTGCGCGAGTTCGGCGATCTCGGCATTGGTCGATTGCGCCTCTCCGGCCGCTGCGCGCACAACCTCGGTTGCGCGCAAGAGCTGACGATTGATCTCGGCAATCGATCGGGACAATTCCTCCGCTGCCACGGACGCGGTGTCGACGCGGCCGAACGCCTCGTTGGATGCCCGCACGGTGCCTTCGGCCTGAGCGGTGGTCTCGTTCGATGTCGTGGCCAGCAGTTTTGCCGTCGACCTCATGGCGGCAACACTGTCCGCAACTGTCCTGAGCACGGCTTCGACGCTCTCGCGAAACCACGCAATAGCCTCCTCCACCACGGCGCGCCGCGCTTCCTCTTGATCGAAAAGCGTGTTTCGCCGCTCCGCCTTGCGGCGCTCGGTGATGTCGTGGTGCGTGCCGATCCAGTATGCCCCGCCGGGTATTGGCCGATTGACGGTAGCGATCGAGCGCCCGTCTTCGAATTCGGCCACGAAGCTTTGAGTCGTCCCGCTTTTGATAAGATTCAGTAGCTCGGCGCAATACTGCTCCGGATCGCGATGCAGGCCGCCCATCTTGAATCGGTGGCGGACAATGTCAGTAAGCCTGGCGCCTGGCTTGATGACATCCGGCGACAGCCGGTAGATTTCGAGATATCGCTTATTGCAGACGGCAAGGCGGCCGACGCGGTCGAACATCACGACGCCTTGAGTCATATTATTCAGAGCGAGGTCGAGCAGGCGCCCCCGGTCGCCTCGCCCGCCGCCCAGGGCAACGCGAAACAAAACGGCAGCGCCAAGACCGGCCAGGAAGCAGGCGAGACAGGCGACGGCTGCCGTTGGCCAATCGTTGAGACTTACCAGGTGAGACACTGCTGCCAACATCGTGGCGCGCGCTTCCGCTTCGCAGGTATTCGCTCGATCAGGAGTTGCCAATTACCTAGCCCAGCATCCGTTGACGTACTGTTAATCAATGCCCGGTGATGCGCCGGCAAATCGTCCTGGGCAGGAGCGGTTGCATCGCAGCGTAGCGTAGCTTTGAACAGGCTTGCGATGCTTCTTTACCTTTTTACGGCCGTGCGTTCGCCGTTGGGGTATAGTCCAGCCTTCCTAATCCTTGGCGTCGGTCATCTGGTCGATGCGCGGTCGACATGCGCTATAGTGGACCACGTCCGACCCGGGGCAACCGTGAATGATCAAGCGCTATAGCGACCACGCCGCCAACGAGCGAACGTTTCTCGCCTGGGTGCGCACCGCTATTGCGGTGATGGCCTTCGGCTTCGTGATCGAGAAATTCGATCTGTTCCTCAAGGCGCTGGCGCCGCAGGCGGCCCTGGCGCAGATTGCGCCGCATGGCCAGAAGTTCGCCAACGCCGCCGGCCTCGCTTTCATCGCCATTGGCGTGGTTATGATCGTAATCTCCGGGATTCGCTTCAGTCGGACCGCCAAGGCCATCGATGCCGAGGAGACGTCAGCGAGCCCTGGCGAACGCTTCGACCTCGCTCTTGCGGTTCTTATCGGACTGCTGGGCGCGTCGCTGTTTCTCTACATGGCGAGTGCGGTGTTGCCGACGGTGTAACGGCGGCTTCCGCCTGTGCGGGTGGGCGGTCAGGTTCTAAATCTTGCCGACCAGCATGGCCGCCGCCAATCCGATATTGCCGAGCAGTGTCTGCCGGTGGATGCCTGAGCGGATCAGCCCGCGCACCCGCGGCACGAGGCTCAGCTTTCTGCACTGGCGGAACAGATCGAACGTTTTCTTATTGTCGTCGGTCATAATCGCTTCGACATGCTCCAACGCGCGGACGTTCATATCGGCCCAGCTCTTGAAGCGGCCGTGCCAAAGCATTCTCGCGCGAAGCATCTGTGCGGCGACCGAGCGATTGGAGCCGATGACGTTGCGCGCATGAACGCGATAGGAAATGCTCGGCACGCTGTCGTAGAAGACGATGCCGCCCACTGCGCTGATGATCATGTAGATCCACCAATCGTGCGACGCGGCCTGCACGTCCGGCCCGGCCTGCATAAGCAGCTGATGGGTTCTTTCGTTGAACACCATGGTGTTGCCGCCGGCGATGCTCTGCATGAGCGCGTTTCTGAAATCCGGAGGTCTTCTAAACAGTGGCGAAAGCCCGATCTCGATGCCATGCTCGTCGATTAGCCGGGTGCGCGAGCAATATACGACGGGCTGATCGCCGGGCGCATTGCCGAGGAACGTGTGCGCGCGCACGAGCTTATGAGGGTCCCAAACGTCGTCCTGATCCGACAGCGCGTAGTAATCGCTGTTGACGGTCGGGTCGCAGATCAGGGAGAGAAAATTTGCGACGAATCCCTGGCGCGGACCCTGGCGTATCGTCACCCGCGTCGCGCCATGCTTCCGTTGAAAATCCTCCAGCAGCGAAAGCGTGCTGTCTTGCGATCCGTCGTCGGAGACAAACAGGCGCCAATGAGGAAAATCCTGAGCCTCGTACGACGCAAGCTGCAGGGGCAGGAAGCGCGCGCCATTATATGTGCAAAGCAGAATGGCGACCGACCCGGTGGGTGCGGGGTGGGGCTGCAAGCCGCTCGACTGCATCGGCCGCCCGGTGTCAGGCTGCATCAGAGGCGACGGCGAGGCTGCATCGGAAAAATGGTGCCAGGGGCGGCATCACACTGCGCAAGTAAGCCCTTTGGAGCAACAGGCAAATTCCAGTTAGGGTAAGGTCCGTACCCGCATGCGTACCCATAAAATTTCTGCCCACGACGGGAATCGAACCACCGCCCAACACGGTGAATTTGCATACGATTCCGCTACTCTACCAACTGGGCCAACCTACCGGCGGCAATCTGTCGCTGGATATAACCGCCGTGGGGCGTCAGGGGCAAGGTGAGTATTTCGAAAAGTGTTCGCGGATGACCAGTATGTCGTGGCGCAGCGTGAAGCGCTGATCGGGGCAGTTGGCTATCGCGGCGTCAAGCGCGCCGTGACCGACGGCGAGGCACCGTTGCGAGGATGGTTGCTGAGGGTCGTGCTGAGTGGGACGACGGACGGTAGCCGGTCGGCTGTTGGGTAGTCAGTGGGCGACGGACGCCAATCGCTCGCTGTTCAAGCGATTCAACAAATCGGCGAGGTCGTCGGCCGCTTCAAGAGAAAGGCGGACCTGGGGCTCGTCGCTCACCACTGCCGGAATGCCGGTTGCGGTGTCGTATACGGTCCAGCCTTCGGGAGCGGGACAGATATCATAGCATGCTGCCATTCCTTATGCTGCCATCAGCGAAGTGTTTCTGGCAAGTGATTTGGGATGGGTGATCGAGGAGATTTAGGAGGGTGGGGTCGTGGAAATCGGACGGATAGAGCACGGATATTGGAAGGGGCGAGGGTCGCGGATTTTTCTAGGGGAGCTCGCGTAAATCGAAGGAGTAGCTCACGGATTTTGGAGAGGGAGGACCTCACGGATTTTAGTGGATGGTGGGCGGATTGGCGGCTTTACTGAGCCGTCGTGGTCGCGTCTGTGGCGACTGCGACTGCGGCGGCGGCGGCGGTGCAGTTGGTTTGGGAGTGGGTGGGGCGCTGATGGCGAGCGAAGGACGGGTGGCGGGGCTCCGGATTGCGCTGCAGGGGATTGAGCCGCTGATTTGGCGGCGGGTTGCGGTGCCGACTGCAATGACGCTCTCGGACGTACATCGCGTCATTCAGGCGGTGATGGGTTGGCTCGATTACCACCTGTGGCATTTTGAGGTGGGCGAGCGTCGGTATGCGATGCGGGTTGCCGGCGAGTCCGAGTGGAACGAGCTATACGAAGATGCGGGGCGCATGACGCTCGGAGCGCTGCTGGACAGCGGGCTGCGGCGAATGGAGTATGTCTACGACATGGGCGACTTTTGGGAGCACTCGATCATCGTCGAGAAAGTTGGTGCTCCCGAGCCGAAGGCGAAGTACCCGCAATTCCTCGGCGGCGAGCGGCGCTGTCCGCCGGAAGATTGCGGGAGCGTGCCCGGATACTATGAATTCTTGGAGAACATTACGAGCGCGGAACCGGCGGAGCGAAAGAGCGCGCTCGATTGGTATGGCGGCCCATACGATGCGGAGGATATCGACGAGTTGAAAATCGTTCGTGCGCTGGGAAAGATAGCCCGCGGGCGTGCTAGCTGACGTCACGGCTGGGTGGTTGCGAATCTGCAGGTGGAACAGCATTGACGAGAATGGCTATGACTGAAATAGACCTTTTCACCACTGCCGTTTTGCCTCTTGAGCTGTTCTTCAACGATTTTCCGCTCGGCCACGCAACCGGGTTTCTGTGGAGGGCTGGCGCGACGCGTCAGCTTTATATTGTGACGAATTGGCATGTGGTGTCCGCAAGAGACTTCTTCACATTACGCAACCTTCACAAGACGGCGGCTCGACCGAATCGAATCGTAACTCGGCTTCAGATCCCCGGACAGTTCGAACAGCAGCCGTGGGATATCCAAATCCGAGACCCTGACGACGTTCCGCTTTGGTTAGTGCATCCGGGAAGCCGTTACGACCTTGCGCTCATCCCGTTCAACCCTCCGGAAGATAAGCCGCTCATTGTGGGTCTTTATCCACTCAATGAGTACGCGAACGACGAATTATTCACGGCAATCGGAATGGACGTTTTCATTCCCGGGTATCCATTTAAAATCAGTCCGCCGGCCTTTCCCGTATGGAAGCGCGGCAGCATCGCTTCAGAACCTGAAATTACGCGGATCACGACTGGCTACATGCTGGTGGATACTGCGAGCCGACCAGGTATGTCGGGTTCACCTGTCCTCCAACGAAGTTGGGGCCACCATCTTGTGTCGATAACACAGACGCAACAGGATGGCCGCGTGCGGACGAAACTGCTCGGCGTCTATTCCGGCCGAGTTCCGACAGACCATCCCCACGAGGCACAAATTGGCCTCGCTTGGGACAAAATTTACATTGACGAGATCATCGCAGGAAAGAAACGCGACGAATGAGCAATAGCGCTATAGGTGATACCGGCGACCGCCCACATTGATCAATTCTTTCCCGCGATCTGCGGATTAGGTACGTGCTCGCGGATGACGAGGATGCCGTTGCGCAGCGTGAAGCGCTGATCTGGATAGTTCGCTATCGCGGCGTCAAGCGCCGCGTCTCCGATCGCAACGCTCGACGAGGCGGCGATAACCCATCGGATGTGCAGGTCGTTTCGGTCCCACAGCTCCACGCGGAAGGGGAACCGTGTCGGGATGTCGTGCAGGTTGGGGTTAGCCAACTCGCGCAGCAACTCATCGACGCGGAAATAAAATTTAGACGAGCTACCCCAGAGCTCCTTGCACTCGGCGCGGAGCTATTTGATTAGCCCGAGCGCGTAGGGCTGGCCATCTGCTTGGGCATGCCCCCTCTATCTGGTTGACGCGACGGAGCGAGGGCGCGGTGATGTCTGTAGGGAAGAGAGCGGTGCCTTGACGCCGCGCCGCGATGCGCGATGATAAAAATGCGGCGTGGCTTTTGGATTTCGGGCGTCGCCTGCTCGGGAGGCTCATGTTCTATTGCGACCGCTGTGACCTCGTATTCGCCCCGCAGCCCGCAGAGCTGGACGAAAACGAGAAACTATTCGGCATCCGGCTGCCGGAGTGCCCGAAATGCCGTAACGTGTGCGGGCGCTAAAGCCGCGCGATACGACCGAGCCCAAGCTTGAAAGGTAGAGGCGCGCTGAGGCGCCGAAAGATACGATTAGCGCGGATGACTGCCGGCGGCCGAGGCACTTCCGCCGCCCTCGCCGCGAACGCCACCGAGGCCGCAACCCGCTGTGCGCAAGCAGCGCGAACCCGGCACCGCTGCATCGGCGCCGGGCTAGGGATCAATACTCCTCCGCCAGCATGACGGTGAGAACGCGCGTCGTCACCGCCTCGTCGGCCGGATCGGGTGATCCGAACTTGAGATCGCGGTCGTAATAATCGATTTTCCAGAAGATCGATGTGCCGGCGAATTCGATGCGGCCGAAGTCATGCTCGCCATGCGGATCGTTGTCCGGGGTGAAGTCGGAGAAGGCGAACACGCGGTTCACGATTTCCGCCTGCTGCGGTGACGGCAGCGCCGAGATGCCGGCGGTGAAGACAATCCGGCCCTCGCCGGTAAGGGAGCGCAGGGCGTCGTTCAGCTCGCGGATTTTCGCTGTGGAATCCATAGCAATGAGATGAGACGAATAAGAGCCGGCGCACTGTACGGGCGCCGGCGGTGGCAGACAGGCATGGAGGCTGGGTATGAGCGGCCGAGGCAATTTCCCGGCTCTCGCCTCGTATCCGAACGAGGCCGCCCTACCCCCGGTTCGGCATGTAGCCCGTACAGGGGCAGCAGTCGCAGCGTCCCCGGATGCGCCCGGTAGCGAGCGTGTGCGTGCATCGGTTGACGATGCGTCTTCTGACCTTTGAGCAGATCGTGCAGGGCGGGTACGTCCAGTTATGGTCACGCCCGCGATGTCCGCAGTGAAGGCATGTCGGCATACGAAAGAGGAAAGTGAAAGCGGATAAGGTCGACCTCGCGCGGGTTCGCTCCGCGACGCTCTCAAAGCGACAGCGGCCGGCCAAGACCGCAGTCAAGGGCTCGTCCCTTGACGGCGGGCTGCGGCCGCTACCATGAAGAGAGCGGCGGAGCTAACCCCCAGATGTCTAACCGGGCATTTCCTGCCGCGGGCACCTTGATGGGCGGGTCGGGGCGGCAGGCGTGAGAGAGCGCATAACGCGACGCCGACGGCGGACTATCGGACGGCTGTGCTGTCCGATAGCCCGTAACGACGGTGTTCGTTATGCTCCGCTTTGAATCTACGACGCTGTTTGAATTTACGACGCTCTTTGCATTTACGATCACGTTGCATGCCTAACCGTCCCAGCGGACTCGAACGAGG
>JBOHIU010000209.1:0-15255 GCA_050725855.1 Xanthobacteraceae bacterium
CGCCTGAGGCGATCCGACCCTCCCCTTTCAGGGGAGGGAAATGAGCAACAAGCGCGCCCGCTTCTCCTCTTGCCGCACGCCGAGCCGGCCGATGTCACGGCACTCGTCCCTGACGGCCCGCCGCGGCGCTTTTGCTGGCGCGGCATGACCCACGAAGTCACCGGCGCGGAAGGGCCAGAACGCATTGGCGCCGAGTGGTGGCGCTCATCCCCACCCTACCCTTCCCCGCAAGCGGGAAAGGAAGGGGCCCCCACGCGCGATTACTACCTCGTTGAGGATTCAGGCGGCCATCGCTTTTGGCTTTTCCGCGCAGGTCTCTATGGGTGCGAGACAGCGGCGGCACGCTGGTTCGTGCACGGACTATTTGCGTGAATGTCATTCCGGATTGCCGCATCAAGCGGCAAGTCCGGAATCCATACTCACAGGTCAGAGAATATGGATTCCGGGCTTCTCGCTTCCGCCTACGCGTTTCGCCGCTTCGGCATACCCACCATAGCTCGCGGAGCGAGCGAAGGGGGGGCGCGCGGCCCCGGAATGACGGGAATGAAAGAGATAAGATGCAGGCCTACGCCGAACTCGCCGTCACCACGAATTTTTCCTTCCTGCGCGGCGCATCGCATCCGGAGGAAATGGTCGAGACAGCCGCCGCGCTCGGCCTATCCGCCATTGGCATTGCCGATCGCAATTCCTTTGCCGGCGTGGTGCGCGCTTACGACGAAGCACGCCAACGAAACATCAAGCTTGTGGTCGGCGTACGGCTCGTCGCCACCGACAATTTCGAAGTGCTGGCCTATCCGACCGATCGCGCCGCCTATGGCCGGCTCTGCCGCCTCATCACTACCGGCAATCTCAAGGCCAAGAAGGGCGAATGCCATCTCACGTTTGAGGAAATCCTCGCCGCCAGCGCAGGCCAGATCTTCATTGCGTTACCGCCGCTTCGAATGAACACCTCCCCCTGGAGGGGGGAGGTCGCCGCGCGACGCGCGGCGGGAGGGGGTGATGCAGTTGTTCCGCTTGTCACCCCACCCGACTCGCATCTTCGATGCTCGCCACCCTCCCCCTCCAGGGGAGGGTATGAAGCTCGCCTCACCACCCTCGCCCTCACCGCCCCAGGTCGAACGTTTTTGGCCGCCGTCCATTACCATCGCGGCGACGAGCCGCGGCGGCTTAGGCTTTTGGCCGAACTCGGCGAGCGCGTCGGTGCGCCGCTCGTCGCCGTCAATAACGTTTTCTATCATGCCCCGGAACGCCGGCCGCTCGCCGACATCGTCACTTGCATTCGTGAGAAATGCACCATTGCCGAAGCGGGCTTCCGCCTTTCCGTCAATGCTGAACGCCATATCAAACCGCCGAAGGAAATGGCGCGGCTGTTTCAAAAATTCCCTAAAGCCATCGACCGCACCATCGAGATTGCAAAGGCCTGCACCTTCTCACTCGACGACTTGAAATACGAGTATCCCGACGAACCGGTGCCGCCGGGCAAGACCGCTCAGCAACATCTCGAAGATCTGACCTGGGCGGGTGCCGCGGAGCGTTATCCGAAAGATCAGTTCCCGAACGGCATCCCGGCGGATGTCAAAAAACGGCTCGTAGAGGAATTGGCGCTTATCGCCACGCTCAATTACGCGCGTTATTTCCTCACCGTCCATGACGTCGTCGCCCACGCACGCAAGGAATTGAAAATCCTCTGTCAGGGACGCGGCTCTGCTGCAAACAGTGCCGTCTGCTATTGCCTCGGCATCACCGAGGTCAATCCCAACGAAAGCAAACTTCTCTTCGCCCGCTTCATTTCGGCAAACCGCAACGAGCCGCCCGACATCGACGTCGATTTCGAGCACGAGCGGCGCGAGGAAGTGATCCAGTACATTTATAAGCGTTACGGCCGCGACCGCGCCGCGATCTGCGCCACTGTGGTGCACTACCGCTCGCGCCGCGCCATCCGCGAGGTCGGCAAGGTTTTGGGTCTGACCGAAGACGTAACCGCGGCTCTCGCCAGGACGGTGTGGGGCTACGGCGACGGCCTACCGGATGATCACATCCGCCAGGCCGGGCTCGATCCGAACAATCCGGCGATCCGCCAGGCGGTCTCCCTCGCCAACGATCTGATCGGATTTCCCCGCCACCTTTCCCAGCATGTCGGCGGGTTCGTGCTCACCCGCGAAGCCCTCGACGAGACGGTTCCCATCGGCAATGCCGCCATGGACGAGCGCACCTTCATCGAATGGGACAAGGACGACATCGACACGCTCAGCCTGATGAAAGTCGACGTGCTCGCGCTCGGCATGCTGAGTTGCCTGCGCCGCGGGCTCGATCTCCTGCACCAGCACTATGGAAAGAACTATTCGCTCGCCACGCTGCCACAAGACGATGCTGCGGTTTACGACATGCTTTCGCGCGCCGATTCCGTCGGCGTGTTCCAGGTCGAAAGCCGCGCACAGATGTCGATGCTGCCGCGATTAAAACCGCGATGCTTTTACGATTTGGTCATCGAGGTCGCGATCGTACGGCCAGGGCCGATCCAGGGCGACATGGTGCATCCGTATCTGCGCCGGCGCGACGATCTGAAAAACGGCAAGGAACCCAACTATCCATCCCCCCATCCGTCGCAAGGCGACAAAGATGAATTGAAAGACGTGCTCAAACGAACCCTCGGCGTGCCGCTATTCCAGGAACAGGCGATGCAGATCGCCATCACGGCAGCAAAATTCACGCCGGATGAAGCCGACGGCTTGCGCCGCGCCATGGCCACCTTCCGCCACAACGGCACCGTTCATCTGTTCCGCAACAAGTTCATCTATGGCATGACCGCCCGCGGCTATGATCGCGAATTCGCCGAGCATTGTTTCGGCCAGATCGAAGGTTTCGGCGAATATGGTTTTCCGGAAAGCCACGCGGCAAGTTTTGCGCTTCTTGTTTACGCCTCGGCTTTTATCAAATGCCGCTATCCGGACGTCTTCTGCGCCGCCATTCTCAACAGTCAGCCGATGGGTTTTTATCAGCCGGCGCAGCTGGTGCGCGACGCGCGCGCACATGGCGTTGAAATCCGCTCGGCGGATGTAAATTATAGCGATTGGGACTGCACGCTGGAAGCAGACTCCCTTCCTGCTCATTCCCGCGAAAGCGGGAATCCGTCGGGAGAGCACCAAGCCGTCCGCCTCGGCTTTCGCATGATCGGCGGGCTCAATCAGGACGAACTGAAAAAGCTCATTGCCGCGCGCGGCAACGGTTTTTCTTCGATCGAGCGGCTCGCGGCCATTGCCGGTGTTTCACGCTTCACGATCGAACGGCTGGCGGAAGCCGATGCGTTCCGTTCCCTCGGTCTCGATCGGCGTGCCGCTTTGTGGGCGGCGCGCCGGCTCGACGTGATCGGCGCCCGGCCGGTGCGCCGCCCGGTTTCAGGCCATGCCTATGCAGCACTGCCGCTCCTGCTCCCGCATCTGAGTGAAGAGCTTTTTCCCGAGCAATCCGTCGCGCTGCCGGCCATGCCGCTTTGCGAGCATGTGGCGGAAGATTACGTGACGACCGGGTTGTCCCTGAAAGCACATCCGGTGGGATTTTTCCGCGACCGCCTGAGCGCGCTTGGCGCCATCCGCAACGCGGACCTCAAGAGCAACGCTCTCAGTCAAGATGCAAAAATAGCGGTCGCCGGGCTCGTGCTGGTTCGTCAGCGGCCGGGTACGTCGAAAGGCGTCGTGTTCATGACCCTCGAAGACGAATCCGACATTGCCAATATCATCGTTTGGCCGAAAGTTTTTGAAAAGAACCGTCGCACGGTGATGACGGCGCGGTTTCTTGCCGTGAGCGGCAGACTGCAACGCGCCGGCCTTGTCATTCATGTGGTGGCGGAAAGCTTCGTCGACCTGACCGCGGAATTGTCATCGCTGCGCGATGGCGAGCTTTGCCTGCCTGCGCCTTCATGCCCAAGCCATCAGGAGGGATCGTGGCGCATTCTCAAGAGCCGCGACTTTCATTGATCCATCTCGACCTTGAAAGCTCAGGAGTTTGCCATGTGCGGCCGCGCCAAACTTCCCGACGACGTATCCGAAATAAAACTCGACCTCAAAATCGACTTCGATGAAATTGGCGATTACCGGCCGCGCTGGAACGCGGCACCAAGCTCGCTCCTTCCCGTTGTGGTCTCCAAAAATGGCAGGCGCACTCTCACTTTGATGCGATGGGGGCTCGTTCCGTCCTGGGCCAAGAACATCAAAATCGGCTATTCGACTTTTAATGCCCGCGCCGAGGACATCGAGACCCGCCCCGCCTTCCGCGGCGCCTGGAAAGCGGGGCGCCGCTGCCTCGTCATCGCAGACGGCTATTACGAGTGGCGCAAAGCCGACAAACAACCATTCGCTGTGGCGCTTGGCAATCGGGGGCCGATGACTTTTGCCGGGTTATGGGATCCCTGGCGCGATCCTGGTTCCTCCGACGCCCAACCGCTCAAGTCCTTCGCCATCATCACCACACCAGCCAACGACCTGCTGAAGTCTTTGCACGACCGCATGCCGGCCCTGCTTGCGGCCGATCGTTGGGCCGCATGGCTCGGCGAAACCGCTGCGGCTGAAGGCGAAATTAAGCCCTTGCTCAAACCCTATCCCGGCGCCATGGCTTTCTGGCCTGTCGACAAACGCGTCGGAAATGTCCGAAATGACAGCCCGGATTTATTCGCTCCATCGAGCGAATTATCGCTAACTAAGCGGCGGGCTTCCTGGCAAAACCTCGGACGGCCGAATGCAAGCCTCAAGCTGACATCCAGCTGACGGCCAGTTCGCAGTTGCGCCGGCTGCCGCCGATCTATATCGTCCGGCTCCTGCCGAATGCAGGCTCTCCCTGATGTGAGCGCATCGCAAGGGGAATGAGCAGGCCCGCGATGCTGCGACATCGCGGAAGCGATTGGCGAGTATCGTCGTTGCAAATCGAGGAAGCGGGCTACAGGCTTTGAACTTTAACGGCCTCCGAGGCCGGGAGGAAAAATCTTTGAGGCCTTCCACCAGCCTTCTTGGCGAAGCCGTGCGCAAGCGTGACTTTTACGCGGGCGGCTTGATGATGCTGATCGGCCTTGGCATCGCTCTCAAAGGAGCGACCTACCATCTCGGCACGCCCATGCACATGGGCCCGGGATTCTTTCCGACGGCCTTGGGTGTCCTTCTCGTCCTGGTCGGCATTGCCATAGCCGCGCCCACGCTGGCCGCTTCACCGGAGGGCGAGGAGACCGACGAGAGCATCCTGCCGGAACATCCGGAATGGTGGTCTTGGTTCTGTATCCTCATGAGCCCGGTTCTCTTCATCTTTTTTGGCAGCTATTTCGGAATGATCCCAGGAACGTTTTCCTGCGTATTCATCGCCGCGATCGGTGACCGCAACAAAACCTGGAAAAGCACGTTCATCCTCTCCACCGTCGTGACCATTTTCGGTGTCCTCCTATTCTCTTACTTCCTGCAAGTTCCGATGCCAATCCTCACCTGGGGGATTAGCCTGTGATTGGAAACTCGATCGACGCCCTTATGTACGGCTTCTCCGTCGCGCTCGAGCCGCACAATCTCATGTGGTGCTTTGTCGGCGTTTTGGTCGGCAACATGGTGGGGGTGCTGCCCGGCATGGGGCCGCTGGCGACCATTTCCATCCTCTTACCGCTCACCTTCGGCATGAAGGCGGTACCGGCCATCCTGATGCTTGCCGGCATTCTCTATGGCGGCCAATACGGCGGCGCGATCTGTTCGATTTTGCTCAATTTGCCATGTCACCCGCCGCACGCGGTGACGTGTCTCGACGGATTCCCAATGACCAAGCAGGGCCGCGGCGGCGTTGCCCTCGGAGTTACGGTGATAGCCTCGTTCGTCGGCGCGTCTTGGGGCATCACCGAAATGATTTTTCTGTCGCCGCTTTTGGTGGAGGCCGCCCTGCAATTCGGCCCCGCCGAAGTCTGCTCGCTGATGTTGCTCGGCCTGCTGGCGGGTTCGACATTGGCGCGCGGCTCGCCGCTTAAAGGCGTGGCGATGACGCTCATTGGGCTGTTCCTCGGCTCGATCGGCACCGACCTGGAAACCGGATCGGAGCGCTTTACGTTCGGACTGACCGAACTCGACGACGGCGTCGAACTGATCGCGCTGGCGCTCGGTCTTTTCGGCATCGCCGAGTTCATGACCAGCGTCAATCAAGTAGCGCCCATCAACACCCGCTACACCCACGTCAAACTGAGAGACATGCGGCCTAGCCTGGCCGATTTGAAACGGGCATTCTTCCCGATGTTGCGGGGCACGATCTGCGGTTCATTGTGCTCGCTCATTCCCGGCACCGGACCGACGATCGCGTCCTTCGTCGCTTACGCGGCGGAAAAGAAGGTCTCGAAAACGCCGGAGAAATTCGGCACCGGCATGCTGGAAGGCGTGGTCTGCCCTGAGGCGGCCACTCATTCCTCCATTCAAGGCGACTTCATTCCGACCATGACCCTCGGTATCCCGGGCGACGCGGTGATGGCGTTGTTGCTCGGCGCCCTGATGATCCAAGGCATCGTACCGGGCCCGCAGCTCATTTCCCAGCATGCGGATATCTTCTGGGGGCTGGTTGCCAGCTTCTGGATCGGCAACATCATCCTGGTGGTCCTGAACGTGCCGTTGATCGGCATCTGGTGCAAGATGTTGGCGATCCCGTATCGCTTCCTTTATCCGAGTGCGATGTTTTTTGTCTGCATCGGCGTCTACGCCGCCAACAACGACTTTTTCCAGGTCGCCGAAGTCGTGGCCCTCGGCGCGTTCGGCTACGTGCTGCTGCGCCTCGGATTCCATCCGGCGCCCGTGGTGCTCGGTTTCGTTCTCGGACCGCGGTTCGAGGAAAACTTCCGCCGTGCCATGCTGATCTCGCGCGGCGATTTCAGCGTCTTTGTTACCCGGCCAATCAGCGCCGCCTTCGTCGCCATGTGCGTGATCCTGATCGGCACGCAATTCTATGTCCGCATGCGCGGCTCCAAACGTTCGAAAACGGACAGCGACGGACCCGCGCAGGCGCCGCCGCTATCGCCGCAGATGGCGCCGCAGCGCATTCCCGTCTCGCCCGCCGAATAAGGGGCGACTGTGGAATTCTGGGGCCGCGCTAAATTAATGTGGCGGTTCAGAAGTCCGCGTCATGCTTACGGCGGGGTCGTTGTGCGGACTTCTGAACCAAAGCCACACTAGACGATCAATAAGTTGCTAGTGTCCTTTCGATTCCGAAGTTTGTAAACGAAGATGCCCACTATGATGCGACCTTCGGAATCGGGACACTAGGTCCCGCCCGAAACCGATGCGCCGCGCGAGCCGCGTATGAGCACCCGGCCGAGGCGTTCCGAGAACAAACGCGCATCCGCCGGGCGCTCGCCTTCGAGGACCCGCGCCTCGTCGAGGAGAAGGTGCGCCGCATCTTCCTTCAGCGAGCGATCGCCGTCACCGAGCGAGGCGAGCACTGCCACCAGTTCGTTGCGCGGATTCACTTCGAGGATCGGCTTTTGCGCGCTCTGGAGCCGTCCGGCGCTGGCCAGAATTTTTTCCAGCGCTCGATCGGGCCCGCTATCCGGCGCCACCAGGCAAACCGCGCTGTCGGTAAGCCTGTCGGAGATGCGGACGTCCGCGACGGCGTCGCCAAAAGTCGACTTCAAAAAGGCGACAAAGATTTTCACGGCGGGCGCGGCCTCGGGCTCCTTCTCCTCCTTCGCGTCGGCGCGGGGAATAAGCGCCAAATCCGCGGCGCCTTGCGTTACCGATTTGAACGGCTTGCCGTCGAATGAAAGGCCGGACATTACCCAAAACGAATCGACGGGATCGGGCAGCAGCAGGACCTCGATGCCGCGCGCCCGGAAGCCTTCGAGTTGCGGCGAGGTCTTAAGGCGCTCGATATCGTCGCCGGCGAGGTAATAAATCGCCGTCTGGTTGTTTTTCAGCGCGCCGACATAGTCTTTGAGGCTGCGCCATTCGTCGGCCGAAGCCGTCGTCTTGAAGCGTGCCAGCGCGAGAAGCGCGTCGCGACGCTCGAAATCCTCATACAGGCCCTCTTTCAGCACCGCGCCAAAAGTTTCCCAAATGTTTGCGTATGCCAACGGCTCCTTGTCGGCCGCGCGCTCCAGCTCGGAAAGTACGCGGCTGGTCGCGCCCTTCCTGATCGCCGCGAGAAGCGGACTTTCCTGGATCTTTTCGCGGGAAACATTGAGCGGCAGATCGGCGCTGTCGACAAGCCCGCGCACGAAGCGCAAATAGCGCGGTAGAATGTCGGCATCGTCGGTGATGAAAACGCGCTTGACATACAGCTTGATACGCCCCTTGCGATCGGGATCAAATAAGTCGAAAGGCCGCGAGCCCGGCACGAAGAACAAGGTCGTATAGTCCTGCCGCCCTTCGGCGCGGAAGTGGATGGTGAGCGCCGGTTCGTCGAATTGACCCGCGATGCCGCGATAGAAGTCAGTGTAATCGCCGGTGGTGATTTCGGCCTTCGGCTTCGCCCACAGCGCCGCGCCGTCGGTGATCTCGGCGGGCTCGGCGCCCGGCTTATCGACGATCGCGATCGGAATCGGCACGTGGCCGGACTGTTCCTTGACCAACCGCTCCAACGTATGCCGCTCGGCGTAGGATTTGGCTTCGTCCAGGAGATGCAGAATGACGCGCGTCCCGCGCCCCATGGCGTCGGCGGGCAATGCCGTTACGGTGAAGGTGCCCTGACCATCGGACGACCACAGCCAGGAAGCATCCGTTCCGGCGCGCCGCGAAAGCACGTCGACCCGCTCCGCCACCATGAAGGCCGAGTAAAATCCAACACCGAAGCGGCCGATGAGCGCATTGTCCTCTCCGGCCGAGCCGCCGGTCTCGCCAACCTCGCCGCCTTCGGTCGCCGCGATGCGATCGAGGAATGCCTTGGTCCCCGAACGGGCGATGGTGCCGAGCGCGTCCACCATTTCCTCGCGGGACATGCCAATTCCGTTGTCCTCGATCGTGAGCAGCTTTTTATCCGCGTCGACGGAAACGGTAATGCGCGGCTTCGGATCGTCACCAAGGAGCGCGGGATTGACAATAGCCTCGTAACGTAGCCGCTCGCAGGCATCCGCGGCATTGGCGATCAGCTCGCGGAGAAACACCGATTTCTCGGAATAGACCGAGTGCACCATCAGGTGCAGAAGTTTGGCGACGTCGGCCTGGAACGGGCGATTTTCGGATTTGTCCTCGGTCATTGTCATACGGATCCCCGGCAAGGATTTTGCTGGGCATCGAGATGGCGAGAGGCTGCCTGCCTTTCAAGGCAGCGAGGCGCAGCTTGGGACTTTTCGCCCTTTTCAGGGCCGGTCGTGAATACACTAAACCGGCACCCGCACCGTCGCCCGCAATCCCCCCAGCGGCGAATCGCCAAGTGTTATGTCTCCGCCGTGGGAGCGAGCAATGTCGCGGGCGATGGCAAGGCCCAGTCCGGTGCCGCCCTGATCCTGATTGCGTGCATCGTCGAGCCTCAGGAATGGCTTGAATACGTCCTCGCGTAACTTCACCGGAATACCGGGCCCATTGTCGTCCACCGTCACGGTCAGCCAGCGGTGATCGCGGTGTCCGGTGATCGTGACGTTACCGGCGAACCGGACCGCATTGGAAACGAGGTTGCCGACGCACCGCTTGAAGGCAGCGGGTCGCACCGTCACCTCCGGGCGGCCATGGAAGGCGACGCCCACGCGCTGGCCATCGCGCTCGATATCGGCCCTGAGCTCATCAAGCAGCGCCGCCACCTCGGTAGGCGCCGGCTGCTCGCCGGTATCGCCGCGCGCGAACGACAGATACGCTTCGAGCATCGCCGCCATTTCGTCGATGTCCTTCTTGATCGCCTCGGTCTCGGGGCCGTCGCCGAGTAGAGCCAATTCCAGTTTGAAGCGGGTCAGAACCGTGCGCAGGTCGTGAGAAACGCCGGCCAGCATGGTGGTGCGCTGCTCAAGAGCGCGCTCGATGCGCGTCTTCATTTCCAGGAACGCCGCCGCCGCGCGTCGCACTTCGCGGGCCCCGCGCGGGCGGAAATTCGGCGCCTCGCGGCCTTTTCCAAATGCTTCCGCGGCATCGGCAAGCCGCACAATGGGCCGGATCTGATTGCGCAGAAACAGAATGGCGACTGTCAGCACCACCAGCGACGTTGCCAGCATCCAAACCAGGAATATCCACGAATTGGGATCGTAAACATCGGCCCGGCGCGCGAAGACCCGCATGATCGTGTCCGGTAGCTTGATGCGGATTTCCACGATGTTGGAGCGGCCGACGGTATCGATCCAGAACGGCAAGCCTATTTGCTTGCGGATCTGGTCCGACAAGGCCTCGTCGAGATTCGAGAAGAACGGCTTCGGCCCCGGCGGCGGTAGTTGCGCGTCGTGGAGAAAATCGACCACAAGACCGAGGCGATCCTGCGCGATGCGGCGCAGTTGCGCATGGTCGGCATCCTGCGGATAGGTTTTATACACGTCGATGAGGGTCGCGATTTCCTGCGTGACAGCGGACGCGAGGTATCGGGTGACCAAATCCCAATGTCGCTCCATGAACATGAATGCGACCACCGACTGCAGGATGACCATCGGCAGAATGATGATCAGCAGCGAGCGGGCATAGAGACCGGTCGGAGTGACCGATTTGATCCGCCGGGTGAATCGCAGCCAGGGTTCCGCGAACGGGCTGGCGAACTGGGCCATCGTGCGCTGGACCGCGTTCGCGGCGGCCGTCAGGTGGCCGGCGGCATTGCGCAGGCGTCCTATTCCTTGCTCGAAACTGGTCATGGCGCCGCTACTCGACCGGCACGAGCCGATAGCCCACCCCGCGCACGGTCTGCACGATCAGCGGATTGGCCGGATCGGTCTCAATCTTCCGGCGCAGCCGGTTGACCTGAACGTCGACAGTGCGCTCGCTGACCGTCTCGCCGTTCGCAGCCAGCGACTGACGCGGCACCGTCTCACCGACATGGGTTGCGAGCACGCGCAACATTTCGCACTCCCGCTCCGTGAGCCGGATCGATTCCTCGCCGCGGCGCAATTCGCCGCTCGTCATGTGAAAGACAAAAGGACCGAAACGGAACGACTGCGCCGGTACCGCTCGCGTCGGCCGCGTGCGCCTGAGAACGTTGGCTACCCGTAACGACAGCTCACGCGGCTCGAACGGCTTCGCAAGATAATCGTCGGCGCCGATTTCAAGGCCGAGGATCCGGCTTTCCTTTTCGTCGCGCGCGGTGAGCATCAAAATCGGAACTGCCGACGAGGCCCGCAGGGCGCGTGCAAAATCGAAGCCATTCTCGCCCGGCATCATGACGTCAAGGATGAGCAAATCGAAGCGCAGTCCATCGAGCTTGGCGCGGGCCTCGGCAGCCGTGCCCGCCGTCGACACCCGAAATCCCTCGGCGAGCAAAAACCGCGACAGCAGCGCGCGGATGCGGCGATCGTCATCAACGACGAGCAGGTGCGGCGCGTCATCGGCAGGCTTCGCCGGCGCCGCGACGGTCATGGGGCGCCGTTTTGCTGACGGGGGCGCACGCTGTCGGCGCGAGCGATCATGCGCAGCACCCCTTCGCGGTATCGTTCGTCGATCATCCCGGCAAGGAAGCGCCGCGCCGCTTCATAGCCACCGGGTCCGAGTTCAGCCACGACGCGGGAAATGCGCGCGGTCTGCATGCCGGCCAGCCGCATCGCCAATGCTTCGCCCGCAGGAGTGACGTAGAGGAGTCGCTGCCGGCGATCGTTGGCGCCCTCGCGCTGCAGTATATAACCCTCGTCGATAAGCTGCTTGAGCACTCGGCCGAGCGATTGTTTGGTGATTTTCAGTACATCGAGCAGTTCGGCAACCTTCATTCCCGGATTGCGGTTGACAAAATGCAGGACGCGATGGTGGGCCCGGCCGAAGGCTAGCTGAGCCAGAGCTTCGTCCGGATCGCCCACAAAATCGCGGTAGGCGAAAAACAGGAGTTCGATGAGGTCCCAGTAAACCTCGGTTGCCGGCGCGATATTTTCGATCGCTGCCGGGGCGCGGGGCTTTGAATTGGTGGTGATACTGATGTTCGGCATTATGTCAGTTCTATTGACATATTTTCGCTTGCCTGCTAAGAAATAAAGGCGTTATTGCGACGGCATCCTCCGCCCAACGCGCTGTTCAGTGCATGGAAGGATGCGGCCGAACCATATCGGGAGTTTCGCCTCGACGCAAAGCTGCCTCGTCCGACATTTTCGCATTCCGGAAGGTCGGACAGAGAAGCGGGCGGCCCCCGCAAGGGAGAAATGCCATGGCCGTGCCATTCGACCAGCGTTCAGACCTCATCTGGATGGACGGCCAGCTCATTCCCACGGCCGAATGCAAGATCAGCGTGCTGACGCACGGCCTGCATTACGCGAGCTGCGTGTTCGAGGGCGAGCGCGCCTATGGCGGAGAGATTTTCGAGGGCACGGCCCACAGCGAGCGGCTCAAGCGTTCGGCCGGCGTTCTCGATTTTGAAATTCCCTACAGCGTCGCCGAGATCGACGCGGCCAAGCGCCTCGTTCTGGAAAGGAACAATCAGAAAGACGCTTATGTGCGGCCGGTCGCCTGGCGCGGCTCCGAGGCGCTCGGCGTTTCGGCGCAGGCCAACAAGATTCACCTCGCCATCGCCACCTGGGAATGGCCGAGCTATTTCGACCCGGCACAGCGACTCAAGGGGATACGCCTCGATCTGGCCGAGTATCGCCGTCCGGATCCGAAGACCGCGCCGTGCCTCGCCAAGGCGGCCGGCCTCTATATGATCTGCACCATCTCCAAGCATCGCGCCGAGCAGCGCGGCTATGCCGACGCCATGATGCTGGACTGGCAGGGGCGCGTCGCCGAATGCACCGGCGCCAATATTTTCTTCGTCAAGGATGGCAAGATCCACACGCCGATCGCCGACTGCTTCCTGGCCGGCATCACGCGAGCGACCGCGATCGGCCTCGCCCGCCGCAACAACATCGAGGTGATCGAACGCCGCATCATGCCGGAAGAACTCGGCGGCTTTTCCGAGTGCTTCATCACCGGGACGGCCGCCGAAGTAACCGCGGTCTCTGAAATCGCCCAATGGACGTTCACGCCGGCGCGCATCACGGCGCAGTTGATGCGCGATTACAGCCACGCGGTGCAGCCGAAGGGCAAGGCCGCGGCGGCCTGAGTCGCCGCTCGTCCGAACCGCTGCGGGAACGACGAACCCAGGGCTGACCTTGGCCCTGGAACTTGCGCGATTGCCGGGTGCAGCCAAGTACATCACCGCTTGGATTGCATCGGCCATCCTGCTAATCTGCGTTTCGGCGCAACGTAAGTTTGCGTCATGAAGCTTGCATCACCTTACTCTGAGGAGAGCCACGGTGATCACGATCGAAGTCAACGGAACACCCCGACAAATCAATATTGAGCCTGACACGCCGCTGCTCTGGGTGCTGCGCGACATTGTCGGCCTGACCGGCACGAAATTTGGCTGTGGTATCGCACAATGCGGTGCCTGCACAGTGCACATCGACGGCAAGCCGGAGCGCTCTTGCTCTGTGCCGATTGGGGCAATCGATGGAGCCAAAATCACGACCATCGAAGGGCTCTCGGCGGACAATAGCCATCCGGTGCAGCGCGCCTGGATTGCGGAAGACGTGCCGCAATGCGGCTACTGCCAGTCCGGCCAGATCATGGCAACGGTCGCTTTTTTGAAAAACTTTCCCAATCCGACCGACGCCGATATTAACGCCAACATCACCAATATCTGCCGTTGCGGAACTTATGAGCGTCTGCGCCGCGCCATTCATCGCGCCGCCGACATGATGAAGAGCTAGGTGGGAGGACGGAGATGCCGGAGCTCCACAGCATCCAAGACGATCGGAAAGCGTCTGTCCGCCCCAGCCGCGTCAGTTTCACGCGGCGCGGATTCATTTTGACGGCCGCGAGTGCCGCCGGCGGCTTGATGATCGGCATCGGCGCGCCACGCGCCGCCCACGCCGCTACGGTTTCGGCGCGACCTTGGAAAGACGATCCCGCTTATGATCCAAACGAAATCGACGCGTGGATCGCCATCGACCCGGACGATTCCATCCTGATCAGGTATGAGCGATCGGAGATGGGTCAGGGCAGCATGACCGCGCTGCCGATGATGATCAACGAAGAGCTCCACGCCGACTGGTCGAAGGTGCGGATCGAATATGCTTCGCCCAATCGCAATCTGCGTGAGAACAAGGTCTATGGTCCCATGTTCTCCCACGGCAGCATGTCGGTGCGAACATCGCAAAAGAGGATGCAGCAGGTCGGCGTCAGCGCGCGCGCGCGTCTGATTGCCGCCGCTGCGGCGCGCTGGAACGTTCCGGCATCAGAGTGCACGGCGGCGCTTAGCGTGGTGACTCACAAGCCATCGGGTCGCACGTTGCGCTACGGCGAGGTGGCCCGCGATGCGGCGAAGATCACGCTCGCCAAGGAGCCGGCGATCAAGACGCCTGGTCAGTTCACCTTCATCCCCAGGGCGCTGCCGCGCGTCGACGTGGTGCACAAGACCGACGGATCGGCCAGGTTCGGCATGGATGCCCAGGTTCCGGGCATGGTCTTCGCCGCGATCACGGCCTGCCCGGTGCCGGGCGGCAAGCTCAAGAGCGTCGACGAGTCCGTGCTAAACGGCGCCTCCGGCGTGCTCAAGGTGGTGAAGCTCCCGAATGCCGTAGCCGTCGTGGCGACCGAGACCTATTGGCTGGCCAAGCGGGCGCTCTCCCGGCTGCACCCCGAATGGGACGTCGGCGAGGCGGGCAAGGTGGATAGCGCTTTGCTTTCGAAGGAATACCGCGCTGCACTCAACCAGCCCATGCTGACCGCGCGCAACGATGGCGACGTCGATAAGGCGATGTCAGGCGCGACAAAAACGTTCGAGGCGATTTACGAGACTCCGTATCTGTCGCATTCGCCGATGGAGCCGATGAATGCGACCGTGAACTTGCAGCCGGACCGGCTCGATGTGTGGATCGGTACGCAGGCGGCGGATGGTGCGCTCGAAGCGGCGGCCAAGGCATCCGGACTGAAGCCGGAGCAGGTCTATGTTCATAATGGTTTTGTCGGTGGCGGCTTCGGCCGCCGCGACGCCAACGACGAAGTTAGGCAAGCCATCGCTATCGCCAAAGTCGTCAAACGTCCGGTCAAACTAGTGTGGACACGCGAGGAGGATACCCGTCAGGACAAATTCCGTCCGCATGCCGTGGTCGCCTTCAAGGCCGCCGTCGGCGCCGATGGAATGCCGACCGCATGGTCGATGCGGGTCGTCACCTCG
>JBOHIU010000210.1:0-12540 GCA_050725855.1 Xanthobacteraceae bacterium
GCTCAAGCGCTTCGCCTCGCGCGGCCGTGGCCGCATGGGACGTATTTTGAAGCCGTTCGCCAACATCACCATCGTGGTGCGCGAAGTGGCCGAGCAGGCGCAGAAAGCCTGAGAGGAGAGATAAGCGTGGGTCAAAAGGTCAATCCAATCGGACTTCGGGTCGGCATCAACCGCACCTGGGATTCGCGGTGGTACGCCGGCAAGAGCTAGTATGGCTCGCTGCTGCACGAGGACATCAAGATCCGCGCGGAGCTGATGAAGCAGCTCAAGCAGGCGGCGGTGTCGCGCATCGTCATCGAGCGCCCGCACAAGAAGTGCCGCGTCACCATCCACTCGGCCCGTCCCGGCGTGGTCATCGGCAAGAAGGGCGCCGACATCGAAAAGCTGCGCCGCAAGGTCGCTGCGCTCACCGACAGCGACGTGGTCATCAATATCGTCGAAATTCGCAAGCCCGAACTCGACGCCCAGCTCGTCGCCGAATCGATCGCCCAGCAACTGGAGCGCCGCGTCGCTTTCCGCCGCGCCATGAAGCGCGCCGTGCAGTCGGCGATGCGGCTCGGCGCCGGCGGCATCCGCATCAATTGCTCCGGCCGGCTCGGCGGCGCGGAAATCGCGCGCATGGAATGGTACCGCGAGGGCCGCGTGCCGCTGCACACGTTGCGCGCCGACGTTGATTACGGCGTCGCCACCGCGTTCACCACCTACGGCACCTGCGGCGTGAAGGTTTGGATCTTCAAAGGCGAGATCATGGAGCATGACCCGATGGCTCAGGATAAGAAGATGGCCGAGGGCGAGACCGGCCGCCCGCGGCGCGATGCGGCGTGATGGCTGGCATCAGAGACAACAGGTGATTTAGGCGTCCGTCATGCTGCAACCGAAGCGAACCAAATTCCGCAAGGCGCACAAGGGCCGTATCAAAGGCATCGCCACGAGCGCGGTCGATCTTGCCTTCGGACAATTCGGGCTCAAGGCGCTCGAGCCCGACCGCATCACCGCAAGGCAGATCGAGGCGGCCCGGCGCGCGCTGACTCGGCACATGAAGCGTTCCGGGCGCGTCTGGATCCGCGTCTTTCCCGACGTGCCGGTCTCGAAGAAGCCGCTGGAAGTGCGCATGGGGTCCGGCAAGGGAAGTCCTGAATTCTGGGCTTGCCGGGTCAAGCCGGGCCGCATCCTGTTCGAGATCGACGGGGTGACCACGCAGATCGCCAAGGAAGCGCTGGCCCTTGCCGCCGCCAAGTTGCCGATCAAAACCCGCTTCATAGAGCGGATCAGCGAGTAGGGCGTCATGAAGCCGGCCGACATCAAGACAATGACGATCGATCAGATCGACGACGAAGTGCTCAAGTTGAAGAAAGAGCAGTTTAACCTGCGCTTTCAGCGCGCCACCGGGCAGCTTGAGAACACCACGCGCGTACGCGAGGTGAGGCGCGACATCGCGCGATTGAAGACGATCGCCCATCAAAGGCGCGCCGGCGCTGGCAAGAGTTGAGAGGTTTAGCGAGATGCCAAAGCGGACCCTGCAAGGTGTCGTCGTCGGCGACAAGCAGAGCAAGACATTGGTGGTGCGGGTCGAGCGCCGCTTCACCCATCCTTTGTTCAAGAAGACGGTGCGGCGGTCGAAGAAGTATTACGCGCACGACGAGAAGAACGAGTTCAAGGTCGGCGATATCGTATGGATTGAAGAGCACCGGCCGATTTCCAAGCTCAAGCGCTGGGCCGTGGTGCGCGGCGAGAAACGGGCGTCCTAAGCGGGACGTCGCGCGGAACGAACAAGTGGGTAGTCCATGATCCAGATGCAAACCAACCTCGACGTGGCGGACAATTCCGGCGCGCGCCGCGTCATGTGCATCAAAGTGCTGGGCGGCTCCAAACGCAAATACGCCACCATCGGCGATGTCATCGTCGTTTCGGTGAAAGAGGCAATCCCGCGCGGCCGGGTGAAGAAGGGCGACGTGATGAAGGCGGTCATCGTGCGCGTCGCCAAGGACATTAAGCGGCCGGACGGCTCGATCATCCGCTTCGACAGGAACGCCGCGGTTCTGATCAATCCGCAGATGGAGCCGGTCGGCACCCGCATCTTCGGTCCGGTGCCGCGCGAACTGCGTGCCAAGAACCACATGAAGATCATTTCGCTGGCGCCCGAGGTATTGTGATGGCGGCAAGACTAAAAAAAGGCGACAAGGTCGTCGTCATCGCCGGTCGCGACAAGGGCCGCTCCGGCGAGATCATCGAAATGCGCCGCGATGAAGGGCGCGCGCTGGTTCGCGGCGTCAACATAGTCAAGCGCCACCAGCGCCAGAGCGCGACGGCGGAGGGCGGCATCATCTCCAAGGAGGCGCCGATCGACCTGTCCAATATCGCGCTGGCGGATCCCAGGGACGGCAAGCCCACGCGCGTCGGCTTTAAGCTCGTTGGCAGCGGAGAGCAACGCAAGAAGGTACGCGTCGCCAAGCGTTCGGGAGTGGAGATCGATGGCTGACACCGACGAGAAAAAGGCCAAGAAGGCCGAGAAGCCGCAGCGTCCGGCCAAGGCCGAACAGGGCGAAAAGCCGGCGAAGGCGGCCAAGGCTGCCAAGGCCCCCAAAGGCGAGCAGGCGGCAAAGCCGGAAAAGTCCCGGCCAGCGGCGAAAGTCGCGGACGGCGAGGCCGGTCACGCAACGGCGGCGCGCGAGCCCGAACAGCGCGTTCCGGCGCGCCTGCGGGTCCAGTTCGATCAGTCGATTCGGCAAAAGCTTACCGAACAATTCGGCTACAAGAACCCGATGCAGATTCCGGTGCTCGACAAGGTCGTCATCAACATGGGCATCGGTGAAGGCGTGGCCGACCGCAAGAAGGTCGACTCGGCCGCGGCCGATCTGGCGTTGATCTCGGGCCAAAAGGCGGTGGTCACCAAGGCCCGCAAATCGATCGCCACTTATAAAGTGCGGGCCGGACAGGCGATCGGCTGCAAGGTGACGCTGCGCAAGGCGCGCATGTACGAATTTCTCGACCGGCTCATCAACATCGCCTTGCCGCGGGTGCGCGACTTCCGCGGCCTGTCGCCGAAAAGCTTCGACGGCCGCGGCAACTACTCCCTCGGGATCAAGGAGCACATCGTGTTCCCCGAGATCGACTACGACAAGGCCGCCGACATTTGGGGCATGGATATCACCGTCTGCACCACCGCGCACAACGACGACGAGGCGCGCGCGCTGTTGACGGCTTTCAATTTTCCGTTCCGGCAGTGAGTCTCGAAACGACAGAGTCTCAGACGCGGAGCATCGAGGAGAGCTAAATGGCGAAGAAGAGTGCCATCGAGAAAAACAGCCGGCGTCGCCGGATGACCAAGAAATATTCCGGGCGAAGAGCGCGGCTCAAGGCGATCGTGCAAGACAAGTCGAAGCCGGTTGAGGAACGTTTTGCCGCGACGCTCAAGCTCGCCGAGCTGCCGCGCAACTCGTCGGCGACCCGGATCCGTAACCGCTGCGAGGTCACCGGCCGGCCGCGCGGCTATTACCGCAAGCACAAACTGTCGCGCATCGCGCTGCGCGAACTGGGCTCCAAGGGACTGATCCCGGGCCTGTTGAAGTCGAGCTGGTAAGGAGGCTCGCCAGATGTCCATGAACGATCCGCTCGGCGATCTGCTGACGCGCATCCGCAACGCGCAACTGCGCAACAAGAGCAAAGTCAGCTCTCCGAGCTCGAGATTGCGCGAGCGCGTCCTCGAGGTCCTCAAGAGCGAAGGATATATCCGCGGCTACGCGGTGGTTGAACGCGAAGGCCGCTCGGAGATCGAAGTCGAGCTGAAATACTTCGACGGCGAGCCGGTGATCCGGGAACTCGAGCGGATCTCCAAGCCCGGCCGCCGCGTGTACACCTCGGTCAAAAACCTGCCGCGCATCAACAACGGTCTCGGCGTCGCCATCGTTTCCACCCCCAAGGGGGTCATGGCCGACCACGAGGCCCGCGATGCCAATGTCGGCGGCGAAATCCTCTGTACGGTGTTCTGATGTCGCGTATTGGAAAACGACCCATAGCGGTGCCGTCCGGCATCACTGCCAACGTCGAGGGCCAGACCGTCAAGGTGAAGGGCCCGAAGGGCGCCTTGCAGGTCGTGCTGCATGACGATGTCGCGGTCAAGCTCGAAGGCGGCCAGATCAAGGTCGATCCGCGCGCCGACACCAAGCGCGCCCGCGCGCAATGGGGCACGTCGCGAACGCTGATCTCCAATCTGATCGCCGGCGTGAGCAAAGGCTTCGAGGAGCGGCTTGAAATCAACGGGGTGGGCTATCGCGCTGCCGTGCAAGGCAAGAATCTGCAGATCGCACTCGGCTACAGTCACGACATCGTCTATCCGATCCCCGAAGGCATCACCATCGCCACGCCGCGACCGGTCGAGATCGTGATCTCCGGCAGCGATCGCCAGAAGGTGGGACAGGTTGCCGCCGAAATCCGCGATTACCGGCCGCCGGAGCCTTACAAGGGCAAGGGCATCAAATACTCGGCCGAGCGGATTTTCCGCAAAGAGGGCAAGAAGAAGTAACGGAGCCGCCGATGACCAAACAGAACGACAGGATCGAGCGGCGGCGGGGGCGCGTCCGCGGCGCGCTGTTGCGCGCGGCGTACGGCCGCAAGCGGCTTTCCGTCTTCCGCTCCTCCAAGCACATTTATGCGCAGGTGATCGACGACGATGCCGGCAAGACCCTGGTTGCTGCCTCCTCGATCGAGAAGCAAACGCGCGATGGATTGAAGACCGGCGCCACCGTCGATGCGGCCAAGACCGTCGGCAAGCTGATCGCCCAGCGCGCGCAGGAGAAGGGGATCAAGGAGGTCGTGTTCGACCGCGGCTCTTATCTCTATCACGGCCGGGTCAAGGCTTTGGCCGACGCCGCGCGTGAAGGCGGGTTGACTTTCTGACGATCTTTTCTCGGGACAAAGGCTAGCAAGATGGCGGACAGCAAGATGGCGAACAGACATGGCTCGTGAACCCCGCGACCGGCGGCGAGACGAAGAGCGCGACAGCGAATTCGTCGACAAGCTCGTTCACATCAATCGCGTTGCCAAAGTGGTGAAGGGCGGACGGCGCTTCGGCTTTGCCGCTTTGGTCGTCGTCGGCGATCAGAAGGGCCGGGTAGGTTTCGGCCATGGCAAGGCGCGCGAGGTGCCGGAAGCGATCCGCAAGGCGACCGATGCAGCCAAGCGGGCGCTTACCCGCGTGCCGTTGCGCGAGGGCCGAACGCTGCATCACGATGTGGCCGGCCGTCATGGGGCCGGACGGGTTTATCTGCGGGCCGCCCCTCCCGGAACCGGTATTATCGCCGGGGGCCCGATGCGCGCGGTGTTCGAAACGCTTGGCATGGCCGATGTCGTGGCCAAATCGCTCGGCACGTCAAACCCGTACAACGTCGTGCGCGCCACCTTTGATGCGCTCAAGCGCCAGGATTCGCCGCGCTCGGTGGCGTCGAGGCGCAATGTGAAGGTTTCGGCGCTGCAGGCGCGTCGCCGCGAGGCCGATGCCGAACCGGCGGCAGCCGACTGAGATAGGATGCTTGGGAGCAGGCGATGAATAGCGGCAAAAGTTCGGGCAATACCGTCAAGGTCCGGCAAACCGGCAGTCCGCAGCGTCGGCATCACCGCCAGCGGGAGACGCTGGTCGGGCTTAGGCTCAATAAGATCGGCCGCGTTGCCGAACTCGTCGACAGCCCGCAGGTTCGCGGAATGATCGCCAAGGTGGCCCATCTGGTCGAGATCGTGAAGGAATAGCGAGCCTGTCGTCGTCCGCCGACGCGGACGATGCTCCACCGGCGTGGGGCATGACAGACGAGGGATGTGGAGAAGAGCATGAAACTTCACGAACTGGCAGGCCGTCCCGGCGCCCGCAAGACGCGAAAGCGCATCGGGCGCGGCATCGGCTCCGGTAGCGGCAAGACCGGCGGCCGCGGCGGCAAGGGACAGACCGCGCGCTCCGGCGTGCGCATCAAGGGCTTCGAGGGTGGTCAGATGCCGCTGCATCGCCGCCTGCCCAAGCGCGGATTCAAGAACACGATGTTCGCGCGCAAGCTCAATGAGGTGAATCTCCGTCGCATCCAGGAGGCGATCGACTCGGGCCGTCTCGGCGCCGGGGATAAGATCGACGCCGCCACCCTGGTCCAGGCCGGCGTGCTCCGCCGCGTCAAGGACGGGGTGCGCGTTCTTGGCGGCGGCGAAATCAAGGTCAAAGTCGCGTTGTCGGTGTTTGGAGCATCCAAATCGGCGGTCGCGGCGGTGGAGAAGGCAGGCGGTTCGGTCGAGATCCTGGCGCCGAAGCCTGACGCCAACGAACAGGCGGCCTGACGTGCCGGCACGCGGGTGCGGCGTGTAGCCGGGGCCCATACAAACCCTTGTGCCGGGCACCGGCGGCTTCTACCTGTTCAGCGAAGACGTGGATGGCCGCGACAATTGGCCATCGCCGGCAAAGAGGGTGGCCGAAGACATGGTCTCTGCAGCGGAACAACTGGCAGCCAATCTAAACTTCGGCGCCCTGGCCAAGGCCAGCGAGCTCAAGAAGCGCCTGTGGTTTACCGTCGGCGCGCTGCTGGTGTTCCGGCTCGGTACGTACATTCCGATACCGGGAATCGATCCCGCCGCCTGGGACAAGATCTTCAATCAGCAGGCCGGCGGCATCTTGGGCATGTTCAACATGTTCTCCGGCGGCGGCATTCACCGCATGGCGATTTTCGCCCTCAACATCATGCCCTACATCTCGGCCTCCATCATCATTCAGCTGATGGAGAGCGTTTCGCCCACCCTCGAACAACTGAAGAAGGAGGGCGAGCAGGGCCGCAAGATGATCAATCAGTACACCCGGTACCTGACCGTGGCGCTGGGGACGTTCCAGGCCTATGGCATCGCCATCGGGCTCGAAGGCGCCGGTTCGGGGTCGGTGGTGCAGAATCCCGGTATCTTCTTCGTTATCACCACGGTGCTCACTCTGACCGGCGGAACCATTTTCCTGATGTGGCTGGGCGAGCAGATCACTCAGCGCGGCATCGGCAACGGGACTTCGCTGATCATCATGGCGGGTATTATCGCCCAGTTGCCGACGGCTATTGCCAGCACGCTGGAACTCGGCCGGCAAGGCGCGCTCTCGACCGGCCTCATCCTCGCCGTGCTGGTCATGGCGGTGATCGTCATCACCTTCATCGTGTTCATGGAGCGCGCGCAACGCCGGTTGTTGATCCAGTATCCGAAGCGGCAGGTCGGCAATCGCATGTTCGAGGGGCAGTCTTCGCATCTGCCCTTGAAGCTGAACACATCGGGAGTGATTCCTCCGATTTTCGCTTCGTCGCTGCTGTTATTGCCGGCTACGCTGTCTAACTTCACCGCAGGTCCTAACAGCTCGTCGGGATGGCTGACGACGATCACGACCATGCTCGGACAGGGGCGGCCGCTGTTCCTGTTGCTCTATATCGGCCTTATCGTCTTCTTCACCTTTTTCTATACGGCGATCGTCTTCAACCCAACGGAGACCGCCGATAATCTGAAGAAGCACGGCGGCTTCATTCCCGGCATCAGGCCGGGGGAGCGCACGGCCGAGTACATCGATTACGTACTCTCGCGGATCACGGTCGTCGGAGCCGCCTATCTCGCTGTGGTGTGCCTGTTGCCTCAGCTCCTGATCTCGTACGCCGCGGTGCCGTTCTATTTCGGGGGCACTTCGCTCTTGATTGTGGTAAGCGTGACGATGGACACGGTGGCGCAGGTGCAGGGTTATCTGCTGGCGCACCAATACGAGGGCTTGATCAAGCGCTCGAAGCTCCGGGGACGGCGCAGATGAGATTGATATTGCTCGGCCCGCCTGGGGCCGGCAAGGGAACGCAGGCCCAGCGACTCGTCAGCAAGTACGGACTGGTCCAGCTTTCCACCGGCGACATGCTGCGCGATGCAGTGAAGGTCGGCACCCCGCTCGGCCTGCAAGTGAAGGATATCATGGCGGGCGGAGGGCTTTGTCCCGACGAACTCGTCGTCCGCATCGTCGAAGAGCGCATCCAGAGGCCGGACGCGGGCAAGGGCTTTATTCTCGACGGCTTTCCGCGCACGGTCCCTCAGGCGACGGCGCTCGATCGTTTCCTCGATGCGACGGGTCTGTCGCTCGACGCCGTGATCGAACTGCGGGTCGACGAGGCCGCGCTGCTCAGGAGGATCGAGAGCCGCGTCGCCCAGATGCGGGCCCGCGGCGAACCCTTGCGGGACGACGATAACCCGGAGGCGTTGCGGCGGCGGCTTGATGCCTATCGGCAGCAGACCGAGCCGCTGATCGCTTATTACCGGCAGAAGAACCTGTTGCAGAACCTGTTGCGGACGATCGACGGCATGGCCCCGATCCCCGACGTCACGGCCGCGATCGACCAGGTATTATCCGCCGGGGCGGTCGCAGCCGGGCCGGATGGCGAGGGGGATGGTCTGCAAAAGAAGAAAATGGCCAGCCGCGTGAAGCCTTTGGCCGCGAAAGCAATCATGAGAAGGTCGCCGAGACCTGCTGCGAGTGCGAGGGGAAAGGTCAAGATGGCGCTCCGTAAACCATCCTCGCGATGGCGCCCGTCTCCCGCCTGATTTTGTATGGGAAATCGCCGGCCGAGGTTGACGAAAGCGAGAGGAATCCATTAATAAGTGACCAATACCGAGTTGGAGATCGAGCTGCGATGCCGGGCCGCAACGGGCAGGCAGGCGCGGACTTTTTACGTTTGTGGCCTTCTTACGTGACAATGCAACCGATGGAGAGCGGCGACCACCATGCCGGGTAACGGGCTCGGCGAGGCGGATAGCCGTGACAGGGAGTAACTGACGTGGCTCGTATCGCGGGCGTCAACATACCGACCAACAAGCGCGTGGTGATTGCGCTCCAGTATATCCATGGCATCGGATCCTCTAAGGCCAAGGAAATCATGGAAAAAGTGTCGATTCCCGAAGCGCGCCGGGTGTCGCAATTGACCGACCAGGAGGTTCTCCAGCTCCGCGAAGTCATCGACCGCGACTATGTCGTCGAGGGCGATCTGCGGCGCGAAGTCGCCATGAACATCAAGCGGCTGATGGATTTGGGATGCTATCGCGGGTTGCGGCATCGCCGCAGTCTGCCGGTCCGCGGCCAGCGCACCCACACCAACGCGCGGACCCGCAAGGGTCCGGCCAGGCCGATTGCCGGTAAGAAGAAATAGTGAGTTTCCGTCCCATCGCTCCCGGAAGCGGGAGCGACGAGACGGTCTAATGGCACCGGAGCCGCCGGTTCCAATCCAGGATAGGGTTTAGAATGGGTAAGGAAGCAACGCGCGTCCGCCGCCGCGAACGCAAAAACATCGCCTCTGGCGTCGCGCATGTGAACGCGACATTCAACAACACCATGATCACCATAACCGACGTGCAAGGCAATGCCATTGCCTGGTCGTCGGCCGGCACGATGGGTTTCAAGGGCTCCCGCAAGTCGACGCCTTACGCCGCCCAGGTCGCCGCCGAGGATGCCGCAAAGAAAGCGCAGGAGCACGGCATGCGCACCCTCGAAGTTGAGGTGGCGGGACCCGGCTCGGGGCGGGAGTCGGCGCTTCGTTCGCTGCAGTCCGCGGGTTTCACCATCACGTCCATTCGGGACGTGACGCCAATCCCCCACAATGGATGCCGTCCGCGCAAGCGGCGGCGCGTCTAGGAACATTCGGTCGATGGAACAAATGGAACATCAGCCGCCGCAAGACCTTGGCCTCACGGAGCGGAGCGGGGCCCGCGACATATTCGCGCCGCGCAAAGCGATGGGTGACAACGTGACGATCCAGAAGAACTGGCAGGAACTGATCAGACCCAATAAGCTTCAGGTTGCCTCCGGCGCCGACTCGCGGCGTATGGCAACCGTGGTGGCCGAACCGCTGGAACGCGGCTTCGGAGTGACGCTCGGCAACGCGCTGCGCCGGATTTTACTGTCCTCGCTGCAAGGCGCGGCGGTGCAGGCGGTACACATCGATGGCGTGCTGCACGAGTTCTCCTCGATCGCCGGTGTGCGCGAGGACGTGACCGACATCGTGCTCAACATCAAGGACATCGCCATCAGGATGCAGGGCGACGGACCCAAGCGCATGGTGGTGAAGAAGCAGGGACCCGGCGCGGTGACTGCCGCCGACATCCAGACCGTTGGCGACGTCGTGGTGCTCAATCCGGATCTCGTGCTGTGCACCCTCGACGAGGGCGCCGAAATCCGCATGGAGTTCACGGTCAACACCGGCAAGGGCTATGTGCCGGCCGAGCGCAACCGACCGGAGGATGCGCCGATCGGGCTCATTCCGATCGACAGCCTGTATTCGCCGGTGCGCAAGGTCTCCTACAAGGTCGAGAATACGCGCGAAGGGCAAATCCTCGACTACGACAAGCTGACGCTGTCGATCGAGACCAACGGCGCGCTGGGACCCGAGGACGCGCTCGCTTACGCCGCGCGCATCCTGCAGGATCAGCTCAACGTGTTCGTCAATTTCGAGGAGCCCAAGCGCGAAACCGCGCACGAGGCCATCCCCGATCTCGCCTTCAATCCGGCCTTCCTCAAGAAGGTCGATGAACTCGAACTGTCGGTGCGCTCGGCCAACTGTTTGAAAAACGACAACATCGTCTATATTGGCGATCTTGTGCAGAAGACCGAGGCCGAGATGCTGCGTACGCCGAACTTCGGCAGAAAGTCGCTCAACGAGATCAAGGAAGTCCTGGTGCAGATGGGCTTGCATCTGGGCATGGAAGTTCCCGGCTGGCCGCCGGAGAATATCGATGAACTCGCCAAGCGTTTCGAGGATCATTACTGAGCAGGCATCAGGCGACAGAATCAGGTGTCAGGCCGGATATTGATCCCTGATTGCAGATGCCTGATCCCTGTCTCCGAAGGAGACGTCCGTGCGTCACGCGAAGACCCACCGCAAATTCAATCGCCGCTCGGATCATCGCCGCGCGATGCTGGCCAACCTCGCCGCGTCTCTGATCAAGCACGAGCAGATTCTGACGACGCTGCCGAAGGCCAAGGACCTGCGTCCGGTCGTGGAAAAGCTGGTGACGCTTGGCAAGCGCGGCGATCTGCACGCCCGGCGTCAGGCGATTGCCCAGATGCGCGACATCGCCATGGTCAAGAAGCTCTTCGAGGTGATCGGCCCGCGCTACAAGGAGCGCGCCGGCGGCTATACCCGCGTGCTTAAGGCCGGTTTCCGCTACGGCGATTCCGCGCCCGTCGCGGTGATCGAATTCGTCGATCGTGACGTCGAGGCCAAAGGCAAGGATTCCGGTCCGGTGCAGACCCGCGCCGCAGAGACTTCCGCCGCGGCCTAGTGTGGCGGTTCAGAAGTCCGCATCATTCTAACGGCGGGGCTCGTCGTGCGGACTTATGAACCAAGGCCACACTGGATCAATAACTTGCTAGTGTCCCTTCGAGTCCGAAGGTCGCAAACAAGCCCGCCGCACGATGATGCGAACTTCGGAATCGGGACACTAGGGCGTCGCACGGCGCCTCGTCAGGGGCGTGCGCTTTCCTGTCATTTATTTGAGTACGTTCCTGCGCGGCACTTTGGGCGCGCCGCCCAAATTCTGTTTGGCAGCGTGGTGGCCTTGCAATAGGGTCGCCGCGCGGGTTGGGAATAGGGGGCATCAATGAAATGGCTTGCGACACTGCTCGTGCTGGCTTCCGCCATGATCGGCACGGCATGCGCCGAGACGCCGCTCGAGCGCGGTTCTTATCTCGTCAATACCATTATGACCTGTGGCAATTGCCACTCGCCGAAGGGGCCACCGGCCGCGGTGGCCGGCAAGGATTTCTCCGGCGGCCTGCGATTCGATGTGCCGGGCGCATTCGACGTGACGGCGCCGAATATCACGCCGGACAAGCAGACCGGCATCGGCAGCTGGAGCGCTGCCGACATCAAGAAGCTTCTGCTTACCGGCAAGCGGCCGGACGGCAGTTCGATCGCGGTCATGCCGACCGGATTTTACGGCATCCTGCTGCCGAGCGATCTTGAGGCCATCGTGACCTATATCCAAAGCGTCAAGCCGGTGAGCAATAAGGTGCCGGACCCGATCTACAAGATCGCGGTCAGGCAGGAAGACGTCCCGTGGGCCAAGAAGCCGATCGACCCGGCCGAACTCAAGGACAAGCTCAAGCGCGGCTTTTATCTCGCCACGATCGGCCATTGCATGGAGTGCCACACGCCGCGCGAGAAAGGCGAACTGGACTTCACCAGGATGGGAGCCGGCGGCCAGCAATTCCCCGGCCCGTGGGGCATTTCGGTGTCGCGTAATATCACGTCCAGCAAGACCAAGGGGATCGGCTCGTGGACCGATGCCGAGATCAGGCGCGCCATCACCCAGGGGATCGACAAGGATGGTCGCAAGCTCAATCCGCCGATGGGATTTGGCTATTACGCCCATATGACCGACGGCGACCTCGACGACCTCATCGCCTGGCTGCGCACGGTGCCGCCCAAGGAATAAGCGTAAGGGGGGCTTCCGGCGGACTTGATGCGGCGCGGGGTACCCGCTATCCGCATTTGACTTTTCCCTCCTCTGAAAGGGGAG
>JBOHIU010000211.1:0-6239 GCA_050725855.1 Xanthobacteraceae bacterium
GTAGAAATCGGCGGTCGTCTTGATGTCGTTGACGCACAGCGCGATGTGGCGGATGCGGACTGCCATGGCGGGTCTCCCTGGGGCTTACGTGGTGAGGCGCAGTGTGTCAGGTTCGCGGGGCGGGGGATAGATCGTAGCACGCAGGGGTGGGTTAGCGCCCAACGGGTCCGGCCCGAAGTGGTCGGCCCGATGGCAAGCTCCGGCGTGTAACCCACCGGCTGAATGCGTTGCGAGTTTCCAATGGTGGGTTACGGCGCTAGGCGCCTACGCCATCCTACGCGCCGCTACCGGCCCTCCAAACGATTTTAACTTTTTTCAGCTCGGCCTCTCGTTTGGCTCGATACGCCTTCTCGGATAGTCGAATGGTCGATAGTGCTCTCTCGATGTCGTTCTGATTCACGAGGAAGTCGTAGCGAGCCCGCGAGAAAGTCTGCGGGTCGCCATCAGGTTTGGGAATTGGCAAAAATCCGCTTAGTGCCATCCGATAGAGGAGGGCCGCGTAATTGAACAGATGCCGCTTCGATTTTTTTACGATGAGACGGCGTGGTCCGATGGGATTGCCATGCAAATAGTCATTTCTCGCTCGATGAAGCTCTCCATATATCCAACACGGTAGGGGTTCCTTGGTCTTCATCGCATAGGGCTTATAGCCCTTGCGAAGCAAAGATTTTTCCTTCCATGGCGCGGTTACTATCTGGTTGTATACTTGGGACAGTTTTACGTTCTGGGTGCCCGTATGGATTAGAATTTCAAAAGCGCTGACCCATAGCGCGATGCTGCGCCCGACGTGAAATTGAGTGATGTCTGAGCCTGCCGGAATCTTGGAGGCAGCGAAGGCAGTATTCAGCGAACGAAACAGCGCGATGTCGGGCCACAGAGCTTTATTTGCGCCGTAGCGCTGTCGCCAGCGCTTTAGTAGAACTTGCAGCAGGGGATTGTCCACATCAGTGCTATTGAAATCTTGGGGCGATAGCACCGGGGAAGATTGCCCTCTGAAACTCTCGATTTCGTCCAACCCGCTAAGCGCAGGTGAACTACAGACGAGATGACCATTCTTGTCGTTGAAGCTCCAGGGGTAGAAATCGAAATAGTCAGCGTACTGGGTATAAAACGAATGTCCGTGTAGGAGCGACCTCGCACGTTGGAGCGGAATGACTGATAAGGCAACCAAGTCGCGGAAGCTTGAAACCGCTTCCATGGTGTGAAAGTTCTTCGGAGACTCAGTCTGGAACAGAAATATCCCTGGTGTCTTCTTGTGTCCGAAGGGGTCGGTAAACTTGCTTATGAAATTCCGAAATTGAGGAAATTGGCGGCAGTAATCTCGTACGCGCTCGTCATCCGCATTTACGATCGCGGCCTCATCAACCCCAACAGGGTCAATGACGCGAAGGTTTGGCATCAGGAAAAGTGGCGTCCAATCGGTCATGCTGGCGATTTTCTTCGCGAGGTTTCGCCGATAATATCACGTGACCAAAGCAACTAGGGCCGTAGGACCGTAGGGCGGATCAGCGCGGCGTAATCCGCCATTTCCATTTGACCAAGCAAGCATAGCCCGCACGAGCGGCCGCAAGGCCGCGATATCCGGGAGCGGCAGTCCCGCATGTCGCTTCCGCTCATGCGGGCGACGTGCTGAGTTCGCGGCGACTCCGAATGGTGGGTTACGGCGCTTCCGCCTACGCGCAGCGCGCTTCGGCGGACGGGTCGCGCCTACGCGCAGCGCGCTTCGGCGGACGGCTCGCGCGTAATCTTACTGCGTCAACCCACCGTACGGCCCCGGCAGCCAGCGCCGCGGCGTCTCGCGCTTGTCGTCGTAGGCCGCCTCGAACACCGGCTCGGCGAGGGTGGACTGGATGCGCAGTGTGGTCGTGCCGGTGTTGGAGAAGCCGTGCTTCCTCCCGGCCGGCACGATGACGAGCTGGCCGGCGGTGAGCGTGACGCGCGCTTCGCCGATCCACACCTCGGCCTGCCCTTCGAACACGCGCAGGATTTCCTCGACCGCGTGCAGATGCGTCGGCGCGCCGTGGCCCGGTTCGCACCATTGCTCGAACACGCAGAGCTGGGCCGCGCCGTTTTTCGCCGAGACGTACATCTGCGTCATGACGCCGGGCCGCCATTCTTCCTTCGGCGCCCGATTGAGATCGATGATTTGCATGGAGTCTCCCGATGTATCCTCTGTCTTGCGTCGAGCGATTGGCTATACTGGCGTCCTGGTCAAAACACTTCAACAAGCCATTGCGGAAGTGGAGCACCTGCCAGCCAAGGATCAGGAACAGATCGGGCGCACGTTGCTGCTGTCTCACGTCGAGAAGCTGCGCGCTTTGCGCGCGGAAATCGACAAGGGCCTCCGCTCGCTCGATGCCGGGCAGGGCGGGAAGTCCAGCATCGACGATTTCATCCGGCAAAAGAGTTTGTCGGGCGGATCAGCGCAGCGTAATCCGTTGTTTCCATCTGACCAAGCAACCACGGTCCGGATGAGCAGCCGCAGGGTCGCGATATCCGGGAGCGGCTGTCCCGCATGTCGCTTCCGCTCATGCGGGCGACGTGTTTAGGCGAATCCATTCTCCTCCCGCCCACGCGCGAAGCGCGTGGTGGGGAGGGGTCAGGGGTGGGGGGTATTTTCTTTGGTCGCATAAATCTTTGAGATCGCTCCCCCCACCCCGGCTCGCGTCGCCATGCGACGCTCGCCGACCCTCCCCGCCACTCGCTACGCTCGCGGGGGAGGGGATTTCTCACTCCAGCTCTTTCCGGCAGAGTATGCTTCCGAAGGCGGATTACGTTGCGCTCATCCGCCCTACGGGTTCGGGAGGCACCAATGGTCGAGCGAGGTCCGGCACAAAAGACCGATAACGGCGCGGCGGCGCGGTTGCGGCAGCGCTATCCGACCATCGAAGATTTGCGAGGCCGGGCGCGATCGCGGGTGCCGCGCTTTGGCTTCGATTTCGTCGATGGCGGCGCCAACGAGGAGGTCTGCGTCGCGCGCAACAGGTCGGCGTTCGACGCGATCGAGCTGCTGCCGCACTACTGCATCGACGGCAAGGTGACGACCGAGACCGAACTGTTCGGCAAAAAATATGCGTCGCCGATCGGCGTCGCGCCGATGGGCTCGGCCGGCCTGATGTGGCCGGGAGCGGAAAAACTGTTGGCCGCCGAGATGCAGCGCCGGCGCATCCCCTACGTGCTGGCGACCCCCGGCAATGCCTCGATCGAGGAGATCGCGAAAATCGCGCCGGACGTGTTCTGGTTTCAGCTCTACCGTTTTCCCGACAACGACCACGCCATCACCTTCGATCTGGTGCGCCGCGCCGACGAAGCCGGCGCGCATGTGCTGGTGCCGACGGTCGACTCGGCCGGCAAGTCGAAGCGCCCGCGCGATATCAGGAACGGCTGCCGGGTGCCGTTCCCGATCAACCCGTGGACGACTTATCAGGTGCTGACCTCGCCGGCCTGGACGCTGCAGCTTTGGCGCAACGGCATGCCGATCACCGCGAACCTCGTGCCGTATGCCGCGAAGGCGAACCAGAACGCGACCGCCGAAGTGATGCAGCTCCGTTCCGGCGGCAGCCACAGCTTCGAGGAATTAAAGCGCCTGCGCGACCGCTGGAAGCGGCCGTTCGTGGTCAAGGGCATTCTGCACCCCGAGGACGCCGAGCGCGCGGTGGCGCTCGGCGCTGACGGCATCTGGGTGTCGAACCACGGCGGCCGGCATTTCGACGGCGCGCCGGCCTCCATCGACGTGCTACCGGCGATCGTTTCCGCCGTCGGCTCGCGCGCCACCGTGATGATCGATTCAGGTATCCGCGGCGGCCTCGATGTCATCCGCGCGCTCGCGCTCGGCGCCAAGTTCTGCTTCACCGGGCGCCCTTTCGCCTATGCGCTCGGCGCGCTGGGCGAAGCCGGCGCGCCGCACGTCGCCGAGCTGTTTCTCGACGAGATCAAGACCGAGCTTCTGCATGTCGGCGCGCGCTCGGTCGCCGAGGCTGCTCAAATCAAAGTCCGCCACCCGAACGCCTGGCGGATGGATAATTATTGAGGGCTCGTCATTGCCGGATTTGATCCGGCAATCCATGCTGCGCTCTCGATTGCGGCCAGTCGGCATGGATGCGCCGGTCAAGCCCGCGCATGACAAATGCCGCAAATCGATGATCGTTGCGCTGCACGACTGACGCTTGACGGTGCAGCCGCCGCGCGGGGATGAAGTTGAAAGGGAGAACGAAGACGATTAAATTTGCGATAGCCTACAAAATTCCTGGTGGAGAGACCGGCAACATGCCTGACCGCTTACCCAAGAAGCGTTCTCCGGCCCCGGATGGGCGGCATCGCGACTTTAACGGCGAGATTCGCCACAAGCGCGGCGATACGCTCGTTGGAACCTTGCGAGAAACATACGGCAGCGAATTCGCCCGGGGTTATCGTAGCGACACGAAGCTTAGCGTCTTGCTCGAGCGCAGTGGAAGCGCATCGCTCAGCGAATATTTGCTCGCGAGCACTTCCAAAAGATTCGAAGCAGCGTTGAAAAATCTTGCCAAGAAATAGGCGGCATTACCGGGTCACAGTCGAGGAGGTAATGACCGCCCACAACTTTGCGCTGGCGTACGGCGGCCTTCAGGGAGTTCGTGATCTCGGAGCCATTTAGTCGGCAGTTGCGCGACCGTACTGCGGTTATTATCGCTCGATTGCAAAGAAGGCCGCCGCGCTGGTTCAATCGTTAGCTTCCAACCATGGATTTATTGACGGCAACAAGCGTACTGCGCTGCTCATGATGAATTTGCTTATCTTGCAGAGCGATTACAAGCTCCGTGGTGACAGCGAGCAGCAAGTCAACGCCGACGTGGAGGACATGATCTTGGCTCTTGTCGAGCATCGGATAGGCTTCGACGAAGCGGTTGCTTGGCTCGAACGTAGAATCATTCGCGCTAGCGGGACGTAAAGGGCGCCCGCTGCACAGGTGCTGAAATGCTGATGTTTTTTGCTAGTGTGACTTACGGAGCCTCCTTGCCGACATCGTAGCTGTACAGCCAGCCGACCTGGAAGGCGGTGTTGTCGCCGCTTTTTTGGCCGCCGCCGAAGGTCTCGCGGATCTTGAATTTCACGTCGCGCTTAACCCGCGCCCACGGCGAGGCGAGGTGGTTCTCCCTGGCGCGGGCGCGCGAACCGAGCACGGCATCCTTGGCGCGCGGCGCGCGGATGCGCTCGTAAGCTCCGAGCGCCGCATCGAGATCGCCGGGCGTGCGCGACACCATGGCGGCGAGCACGCAGGCATCCTCGATCGCCTGCGCCGCGCCCTGGCCGAGATAGGGCAGCATGGCGTGCGCGGAATCGCCAAGGAGCGTCGCGCGGCCTCTGCTCCAGCGTTCCAGCGGGTCGCGATCGTACAGCGCCCATTTGTACCAGCGCTCGCTGCACGGATAGAGCCGGGTGAGCTGCGAATTCCAGCGCGCGTAGGTCGCCGTCACTTCGGCTACGTCGCATTCGTGCGTCCAGGATTCCTCGGTCCAGGCATCGCTGTCGAAATGCGCGACGATGTTGAGGAGTTCGCCGCGGCGCACCGGGTAATGCACGACATGGCCGTGCGGCCCCATCCACAGCGCGCCGTCGGAGATATCGATGTCGCGCGGCACCGCGTCGGCCGGCGCCATGCCGCGCCAGCAGATGCAGCCGGTGAAACGCGGCGTGTCGGCGCCGAACAGGCTCTTGCGCGCCGCCGAATGAATGCCGTCGGCGCCGACCACGATGTCGGCCTCGATTTCGCTGCCGTCGGCGAAGCGCGCCACGGCATCGCTTTGCCGGCCTTCGACCGCAACCGCGCGCAGGCCGGTGCGGATGTCGGTGGTTTTCAGCGCGCCGGCGAGCAGGTTGAGCAGATCGGCGCGGTGCACCGACAGATTGGGCGCGCCGTATTTCTCCGTAAAGTCGCTGCGGCGGGTGCGCGAAATGTAGCGGCCGCTCTTCCACGAGCGGATGTTCAAGAAGTTGGACGCCGACGCCACGGCGTTGACCTCGTCCTCGACGCCGAGCGCGCGCAGCGCCTTGATGGCGTTCGGCGTAAGGTTAATCCCGGCGCCGATTTCGCTCAGGCGCGGCGATTGTTCGCAGACGATCGTTTCGGCACCGCGCCGCTCCAGCGCCAACGCGGCGGCGAGGCCGCCGATCCCGCCGCCGATGATGACAATACGCGGTGTGCGGGGCATGCGATTTTGCTTCCTATTTACCTCTCCCCGCGCGCGGGGAGAGGTAAATAG
>JBOHIU010000212.1:0-5911 GCA_050725855.1 Xanthobacteraceae bacterium
GATCCCGAACGGCCGCAGTACATTCTGACTGAAACCGGCATAGGCTATCGGCTGCGCGCTCCCGAATAAACGCCGGCCCAATCGCATCGCTCTGCTCACGTTTTGCGCGCCGTGCAGGACAGCCCAAATGTATCGCACGCTCGCCGCCGAGTGAGCGGCGATACGAACTTCCACGTATCGACAGCAGGAGCGCCCAATGGCCGACGAACTCATTCTCTATACCAATCCGCAATCGCGCGGCCGGGTCGCGCGCTGGATGATCGAGGAAATCGGACAGCCTTACCGCACCGAGATTCTCGATTACGTTTCCGCGATGAAGGCGCCGGATTACCTTGCGATCAATCCGATGGGCAAGGTGCCGTCGCTGCGGCATGGCGATACGATCGTCACGGAGACGGCCGCCATCTGCGCTTATCTGGCAGACGCCTTTCCGCAGGCCGGTCTCGCACCGCCGCCAGGCGATCGGCTTCGCGGGTCGTATTATCGCTGGTTGTTCTTCACCGCCGGGCCGGTCGAGGCGGCGGTCAGCAACCAGGCGCTCGGCTTTGTGGTGCCGCAGGACCGTGAGCGAATGATGGGCTACGGCACTATCGCGCAAGTCATGGACACGCTTGAAGCTGCCGTATCGCGTTCCGAATACTTGGTGGGCAACAGTTTCACGGCTGCGGATCTCTACGTCGGGTCGCATCTTGGATTTGGCATGATGTTCGGCACGATCGAGAAACGCCCGGCGTTCGAGCGATACTGGCAGCGGGTCAGCGGGCGGACGGCCTGCAAGCGTGCCAAAGAACTCGACGATGCGCAGGTGGCACACCAGCAACAGGTCAGAGGATAAATCGCCGGATTCCTTGTAAGGCGGGCCGCCCGACGTTAAGATTCGTCTTGCGTTGACAGGGGCTCGTCGTGGCGTGAGCAGGGTCTTGGCTCCGAAGGTGTTCGGAACGTTGCCAAGAGCGCGGCGTTCGCGCTCCGCGGCGGCACTGATTCTGTTATGTGCGATTGTGGACTTAGCAGTACCTCGGCCGGTTGCCGCCGAAACAATTGATAGAGCACTCGCCGAAGCTTACCAAAATAATCCGCAATTGAACGCGCAGCGCGCCATCGTACGCGAGACCGACGAGGGAGTCCCGGAGGCGCTTTCGGGCTACCGTCCGACCATATCCGCCAATGCCTCCATTGGGCGGGAATACACTGATACCAAGCAGGAGATTCCGCCGCTGCCCCCGGCCCTACCGGGAGGCGTATCGTTTGAGGCCAAAGGGTTGTCCTCTCCCACCTCCATCGGCCTGACCGGAACGCAAAACTTCTTCAACGGCGACCGAACCGCTAACAGCGTCCGCAAGGCCGAAAGCCAGGTTTCTGCGGCACGCGAAACGCTGCGGATGATGGAACAATCGGTACTGCTCGCGGCGGCGACAGTTTACATGGACGTGTCGCGCGACTCCGCGAACCTGCAAGTGCAGCAGAACAACGTTCGCGTCCTTGAGCGTACCTTGCAAGATACGCACAACCGCTTCAACGCCGGCCAAATTACATCGACCGACGTCGCCCAAGCCGAAGCGCAGTTGGCCGCCGGCCAAGCGACCTTGCATGCCGCCGAGTCAACGCTGATGACGACGCAGGCCAATTACCGTCGCATCATCGGCGTCGAACCCGCCAATTTGGCCCCCGCCTCGCCGGTTGACCGGCTCGCGCCGTCGACGCTGATCGCGGCGATCGCGCTGGGAATTCAGCAAAATCCATCGGTGACCGCCGCGCTCTATGGCGTCGACGTGGCCCAACTCCAGGTCAAAATCGCGGAAGGCGCTTTATGGCCGACACTGACCGGTCAATACAACATCCAAAAGGCGTACGAGCCCCAACTGTTGACGCCCAAGCTGTTTACCAATGAGGTGGCATTGAACCTGTCGATACCGATTTATCAGGGCGGAGCCGAATATTCGGCCATCCGGCTCGACAAGGAAACGGTCGATCAGGAACGGTTGAGTGTCGACCAAGTTCGGGACCAAACCCGGGCCGACGTCGTTCAGGCCTGGGGCCAATTGCAGGCGGCGAAAGCGCAGGTCGAGGCCGCAAATCGCGAAAACGACGCCGCCGCGCGGGCGCTGACCGGCGTACGTAACGAGGCGCTGGCCGGACAGCGTACCACGCAGGATGTGCTCAACGCCGAGCAGGTGCTGGTCAATGCCCGGCAAAGCCTCATCGTGGCGCAGCACGACCGTGTCGTCGCCTCTTACAGTCTGTTGTCGGCCGTCGGCCGCCTCTCGGCGCAAGAACTCAAGCTTCCTGTCTCCATCTACGATCCTCGGGTGCATTATCATCAGGTACGCGACAGCTGGATCGGTCTGCGCACGCCGAGCGGACGGTAAGCTCCGCATGCCCGCCGCATGAGTGCGATTCCGTCGCTCGAATTGCAATTTTTGGTGGAGACCCTACGGCGCTCCAACTGTGGCAATTCGGCAACGCACGGGCGCCACGTTCCTTCCGAACGTGAAATGCCATTACATCGCGGTTGACGGCCGGTATCGCTCATGCACAATCAAATATGGCGCCTCAGGCGGTGTTTCAGCGCTTGAGCGGGGGATGCAACATGTTGTTGCGTATATTGCTTGCCGGCGGGCTTCTCGCCGGTCTGTTGAGCGCGTGCGCGATCGTGGATCCGGTCGACCACCGCTACGACGATGTTAGCCGCAGTTGGGCCAAGGCGCGTAACGAGGCGATCTTTCTCAACCTCATTCGCGCCAGCTACAACGATCCGCTCAGCTTCACCACGGTTTCGAACGTCACGCCGGTGACAACCAACCAGACGACGCTGGGGCTGCCGTCGTTTCTCGAAGGCCCTGGCTTCGCCGGCATTCTCAAGGGCGCCACCGCTTCGACTTCGTCGTTTCCGTCGTCATCTCCCTATCGCGACATGGTTTTCGGCAGCACGACAGCCAGCAACAGCACGACGATCAGTTCGAATTTCAGCATCTCCACCCAGGAGACAAGCGCGTTTTACGATGGCTTCCTGAAACCGATCGACTTGCAGACATTGAATTATTTCATTCGCCAGGGATATTCGCGCGAATTGTTGTTCTGGCTGTTCGCCGATTCATTTCAGCTTCAGCCTACCGCCTCGCCCCTTAGCGCGATCGGCTATCATTACAATCCGCCGGATTCATATGGTTGCCCGCGCACAGATCCCGGGCATCGGTGCTTCAGGGAATGGGTGTGGATCGCCTTGCTGACGGGACTCACGGTCGAGGAGAAGACGATCGTGACGAAGCTCTCCTCCAAGTATGATACAACCCCTGTAGCCCGTTTCTGCTTCAGCCCTGACCTGGCCCGCGAGGCCGAGGAGCAGATGGGCCCGGCATTGGCCGCTGAAATAAGACACAAATATATGCACTTTGGCGCCAATCCCAGCCCAGTCTGTGACACCTGGAACGACAAGGAAGCGGCGGCATTGCTAAAAGACCCTCAACCCGACACGTTCTCCTTTAAAGTCGGGGGCGCAACGTTCCGCGTCGTACCTCGTTCGGCTTTCGGTGTATTCGAATTTCTCGGCAACCTGATGAAAATGCAGAGAGACAATGTTCCACCGACTTCGGGAAAAGCATTCTTCTGGCGTTCGCCTTTCGGCGAACCCGATGAGGCTGTGGTTCCGCCCCTATTGAAAACGGTCGATGGCGACCCACCGCTGATAGACGTTGTTCCGGCCGGCGCAGGCGGACAATGTTTCGTTCACTCGTGGTATCTCAACGCCGATTACTGCGTGCCAGAGAGCGCCACGACAACCAAGGAAGTCTTCAGCCTGCTGGCCCAACTCATCGCGATCCAGACGCAGGCCGGCGACCTGTCGATCACGCCTGTTGTCAGGGTCGTGGAATAAGCGGACTCCGCGCGGCGGCGCGTTCCGCGTCGCCACCCTTCATTCCGGGATGATCGGCAGCAGCAAATGCGACGGCCGGTCGCGGTCGTGGTACACCTTGTGCAGCACCGTTTTGCTCGAACAGACGTGATAAGGCACGTATTCGGCATTGGTGGCGCCGGCGACGCCGGTCGGCAAGTCAAGACTAGTAATGTCAAGACAGATGCGGTGGCCTTGGCGAAACAGATTGGCCGTCGCCATCACCTCGATCTGATATTCCTCTATCGCGCCCGGCGTGACGGGCTTTTGCGTCTCGCGGGTCAGCGGATGCCAAGGCCAGTACGGCTTTGAGCGGCTTGGGTCGACCGCCCGATGGGACGCCTTGAGCCAGCCGCGCGTAATTTCGCGCTCGGGTAGATTTGTCGGCACCTCGCGTTCGCCTTCACGGACGCTTTGCACCGACACGTCGGGACCCAAGTCTTTCAGGATCACGATCCAATTGGTATCGTCCCGATCAATTTCGGCGTAAAGCGTCAGTGCGATCGGGCCGGCGATGAGAACGTCGTGCGGCAGCGGATCCGTCATATAGCGCAGGCGCTCGATGGTGTTGGTCTGCGACGGCGGCATCTGAACGAACGCATCCGGCGGCTGCGTTTCGGTCGCGCTCGACGGCGCGACTTCCCCCGGCGCAAGACGCTGCCAGCTTTTCAGATAGAGCTTGGTCCATTGCGTATCCGGCAACGGCCAATCGCTTGCCGTGCGCCACGCGTTGGCGCCCATCACCCAGAAACGCACCGGCGCCTCGTCCATGATTCCGGTATCAATTCCTTTCAACCAGTGATCATGCCAACGCAACACCTCGCCGTGAAACGTGTGATACGGACGCTCCAGATGCGACGGCCCCGCGAGCAGAAGCTTCTTTGGCGCGCTGATGTTGCGGTACCAGTGCTGGCAGCCGTTGAGATGGGTCTTGTATGTGTAACCGTACCAGCCCGAGCCCGTGTAGGTTGGCACCCTTATATTGGCGAACTCGGCTTCGCTTCTTCGCACCGCCGCCTCGTCGTCGAACGGATCGACCAGCACGTTGTAATAGGGCGGCATATGCTGACCCTTCTGCGCTATCACGTTGTAAACGTGGGGATACATTTTGTAATCGGGATTGGCCATGGCTTCACGCCACAGCTTGTCCCGCTCCGGCGGCAACGAGCCGGGCGCTTCCTTGTGCTGATGCATCGCCGAAAAATGGCCGACCAGATAGCGGAAAAGGTGGATGACACCGCCCGGATATTCGTCGCGGAAACCTCCCAACTCGCCATAGGCGCCGCGCGAGTCGAATGGAAAGATCGCCCGCAAATGCGGCGGCTGTTTCTTCGCCGCCGCGAGTTGCTCGGCGCCGAAACCGGAAATGCCGACCATGCCGACGTTGCCGTCACACCAGGGCTGCGACGCGATCCATTCGATCAGATCATAGGCGTCCCATTCACGCGAGCCGCCGCCTTCGGATTTGCCCACGCCCCGAGGTGAGCCGATCACGTGCACATAGCCGCGCGACACAAAGAACTTGGTGTCGCCAGCTTCCATCGGACCAGTCCACAGCGTCGACCAGGCCGGTTGTGGCGGCAGCGCCTCGGCCATGTCGGGCCCTTGAAAGTCCTTGTTGTAGATCGCGAAGGCGAGCAACGCGGGAAATCTTTCAGGCGATTCTGGACGATAAACATCGACACAAACTCTCACGCCATCGCGCATCGGCACCATAACGTCGAGATCGCGTGCCATCGCCGGATAGACCGGCGCGCGGTCGTAATGAGATCCCGGCTGTTCGGCCGACGGCAATAGATGCGAGACATTTACCTTCACGCTTTTCCTCCCCGAGCGCGCACATGCATGACTTGCAATGTTTGTTCTTGGCAAGTACGAGATTGGCAAGTACGAGATTGGCAAGTACGAGATTGGCAAGTACGAGATTGGCAAGTACGAGGTTGGCAAGTACGAGGTTGGCAAGTACGAGGTTGGCAAGTACGAGGTTGGCAAGTACGAGGTTGGCAAGTACGAGGTTGG
>JBOHIU010000213.1:0-44416 GCA_050725855.1 Xanthobacteraceae bacterium
AAATCGTTCTGGGCGCACATCGACGTCGACACCCTCAAGCCCGGTTCGCCGATGTGGACGTTCCCGGGGAACCTACGCATGCAGGGCGATTCAGGCCGCATCCTCGAACAAGTGCTCGAGGATTTGAAAGCAAAGGCGACGCCGAAGTTCAAGGCTGCTGCCGCCGCGCGCATGGAGCGCATCAAGGCTCTTCGAGAAGAGCGAATCGCGCGCGCCGCCAAGCTTGCTTCGGACAAAGGTCAGCCCGGCGCAATCAATCCGCATTATTTGATGGCGGAGCTTGGCAGGGTGTTGGACGATGACGCCATCATCTTCAACGAGGGCGTCACCAACGCCGGCGCCGTGCTCCTGCAAATTCCGCGGAAGAAACCAAATACGACCATGCGCTCCGGCGGCGGCGGACTAGGTTGGTCGGGCGCCATGGCGCTCGGCGCCAAGCTCGCGGCGCCGCACCGTCTCATGGTGCAAATCTCGGGCGATGGCGGCTTCTATTTCGGCAATCCGAGTTCGGTGTTTGCGGTCTCCCAGCAGTATAAGCTGCCGATCTTCTCGATCGTGATGGACAATACCGGCTGGAACGCGGTGAAGCAGTCGACGCTGCGCGTCTATCCCGAGGGTGAGGCGAAGGGTACGAGCGAATTCGAGTCCAAGCTGGCGCCGAAGGTAACCTTCACGAAGGTGGCCGAAGCGTTCGGCGCCTATGGCGAAGAGATCAGCGATCCGGCCGACGCTCCCGCAGCGATCGCGCGCTGCCTCAAGGAAGTTCGCGCCGGGCGCTCGGCCTTGCTGCACGCACGGGTGACGAAAATATAGGTTTGGCTTTGTCGACCCTCGTCAGTCCACCAGTCCGTTTTCACGCGCCAAGTCTTTGAGCGACGTCTCCGGCCGCGCGCCAAGGTGTTGAATCACCTCGGCGGCGGCGAGCGCTCCAAGCCGGCCGCAGGTGCGGTCGTCAACGCCGCGCGCGAGTCCGGACAAAAAGCCCGCCGCGAACAGATCGCCGGCACCGGTCGTGTCGACCACGCGTTCGACCGGGAACGCCGGCACCGCCTCGATGTCTTCAGGATTGATCACGATGCAGCCCTTTTCGCTGCGCGTCACCACCGCGATTTCGATATCGGCGCGCAAAGCCTTAACCGCCGCATCAAAATCCGCTGTCTGATAGAGACTGCGCAGCTCGGCCTCGTTGGCGAAGATGAGATCGACGGTGCGCGAGCGCATCAGCTGCAAAAACTCGTCGCGCCAGCGGTCGACGCAAAACGCGTCCGATAAGGTCAGCGCCACCTTGCGGTTCGCCTCGTGCGCGATCTTGGCCGCTTTGAGAAAAGCCTCCTTGGCGTGCTTGGGGTCCCACAAATAACCCTCCAGGTAAATGACCGCGCTCGCCGCAATGGCGGCGCGATCGATATCGTCGGGATGGAGGTCCTGCGCCGCGCCGAGATACGTATTCATGGTGCGTTCGCCGTCCGGCGTCACCAGCACGTAGCACCGGCCGGTCGAGGATCCCGCAGAAGCCGACGGCGTGTCGAACGCCACCCCGGCGGCGCGGATATCGTGCGCGAAGGCGCGGCCGAGCGGGTCGTGCTTGACCTTGCCGACGAACGCGGCGCGGACGCCGAGCGAGGCGAGTCCGACAATGGTGTTGGCGGCCGAGCCGCCGGACATTTCCACCGCCGGGCCCATGGCGCCATAGATAGATGTCGCGCGCGCTTCGTCGATAAGCTCCATCCGGCCCTTATGCATGCCCTGTTTCGTGAGAAAGTCCTCGTCCGCGCGGGCGATCACGTCGACGATCGCATTGCCGATACCGAGGACGTCGTAACGGGCGAATTCCATCTGGGAAGCTCAAAGGTGTTTGGCGGAAACCGCGCACTATAACGTCCGGCTCTTGCAGGGCAAGGCGCCGCCATGGCATGGGACGCGCACTAATTAGGCCACGTTCGCCGCGGAGTTCGGTCATGGCATTCAAGGAATTGGTTTTCTCGGGCGTGCAGCCGACCGGCAACCTGCATCTCGGCAATTATCTCGGCGCCATCAAGCGCTTCGTCGAGCTACAGGATCGCTACGACTGCATCTATTGCGTGGTCGACCTGCACGCGATCACGACGTGGCAGGACCCAGCCGAATTGCCGCGCGCCATCCGCGAAGTCACCGCGGCGTTCATCGCCTGTGGGATTGATCCCAAAAAGCACATCGTGTTCAACCAAAGCCAAGTGGCCGAACATGCCGAACTCGCTTGGGTGTTCAATTGCGTAGCCCGCCTCGGCTGGCTCAACCGCATGACCCAGTTCAAGGAGAAGGCCGGCAAGGACCGCGAGAACGCCTCGGTCGGATTGTACGCCTATCCCACCCTGATGGCGGCCGACATTCTGGTCTATCGCGCCACCCATGTGCCGGTCGGCGAGGATCAGAAACAACATCTCGAATTGTCGCGCGATATCGCGCAAAAATTCAACAACGACTTCGCCGTCTCGATCCACGCGCGCGGCTTCGGCGACGCATTCTTCCCGCAGCCCGAGCCGCTCATCACCGGCGAGGCGACGCGCGTGATGTCGCTCCGGGACGGTTCGAAAAAGATGTCGAAGTCCGATGCGTCCGATCAGTCGCGCATCAATCTGACGGACGATGCCGACGCGATCGCGCTGAAGATCCGGCGCGCTAAGACCGACCCGCATCCCTTGCCAAGCGAGGAAAAAGGCCTCCAAGACCGCCCCGAGGCCGACAATCTGGTCGGCATCTACGCCGCGCTTGCCGGCACATCGCGCGCCGCTGTGCTGGCGCAGTTCGGCAACACGCAGTTCTCCACATTCAAAACTGCCTTGGTCGATCTCGCGGTGGCCAAGCTCGGCCCGATCGGCGCCGAGATGAAGCGGTTGGTAACCGATCCGCTTTCGATCGACGCCATTCTGGCCGACGGCGCCGAGCGCGCCCGGCAGGTCGCCGGCGAGACCATGAAGGCGGTAAAGGATATCGTCGGTTTTGTGCGGTCGTAATAACCGTCCTTGGCGCTCAGGATGCCTTGAACTTCCATCTGAATTCGCCACGTATTAGGGTGGCTAGGAGCCGACGCCGGAGAATAAAACATGTTTATCCAGACCGAAGCGACGCCGAACCCGGCAACTTTAAAATTTCTGCCCGGCCGTCCGGTGCTGGAAAACGGCACCCTAGAACTGCGCGAACCTGGCGACGCGGCGCAATCGCCGCTCGGCGAGCGACTATTCGGCATTTCCGGCGTCAGCGGCGTGTTCTTTGGTTCCGATTTCATCGCGGTAACCAAGAGCGCCGGCGAATGGCCGCAGCTCAAGCCGATGATCCTTGGCGCCATCATGGAGCACTTCATGTCGGGCGAGCCGTTGCTTGCCCAGGGCTCCGTGGATCAGACCGCCGCCGAGGAATTTTTCGAGGCGGCCGACGCCGAGACCGTCGCCACCATCAAGGACTTGATCGAGAGCCGGGTGCGGCCCGCCGTGGCCAACGACGGCGGCGACATCACTTTCCGCGGCTTCAAGGACGGCGTCGTGTATCTCAACATGAAGGGCGCCTGCTCGGGCTGTCCATCGTCGACAGCAACGCTCCGGCACGGCATTCAGAACTTGCTGCGGCATTACGTTCCCGAAGTGAGCGCGGTGCAGCCGATTTAAGTCGGACTCGAAGCGGATCGCTCCGATCGCCTGAAAAGCGTATGACGTGCCTTCATGCGCGTCCTGGCGATCGATACGGCATTGGGGTCTTGCTCCGCGGCGGTATTGGATACGGTCCGCGGCGACGGCATTATCGTCGGCGAAAGCCTGCCTATGGTGCGCGGTCACGCCGAGGCGCTCATTCCGCTTGTGGCCCGCGTCATGGAACAGGCCGAACTAGCCTTTTCCGATCTTGATCGCGTGGCGGTAACCACCGGGCCCGGCAGCTTCACCGGAATGCGTGTCGGCATTTCCGCCGCGCGCGGCATTGCGCTGGCTGCCGGAAAACCCGCGCTCGGCATGTCGACGCTTGCCGCCTACGCGGCACCGCATCTCGATGACGATAAGGATGCCCCCGTGATCGTCGCAATCGACGCGCGGCACGAGCATGTCTATCTTCAGGTTTTCGCAGCGGGCGGGCGGACTGCGGTTGCGCCCCGCCTCGCGCCGATCGCTGACGCCGTGCATGCGGCGTTGCAAGCACCTTGCCGCATCGTCGGGTCGGCCGCCCAAGCCGTCGTCGAGCGGATGCCACAAGGCGCGCCGGCGCCGCTGCGTGTCGACGCCCGCGAAGCTCCCGATATCGACTGGGTGGCGCGGATGGGTGCCGTCCTGCCCGAAAGCCAATCGCCGCCGAAACCGCAATACCTGCGCGCGCCGGACGCCCAGCCGCAAAATGCCGCGCAATTGCCGCGCCGATGAACATCGTCTCCCGCCTGCTGACCGGCGCGAAGCCGACATGCTCCGAAGCCCCTCGGTCCAACGCTGCCGCAATCGCCACCTTGCACAAGCAAGCGTTCCAGCGCGGCTGGGACGAAGACGAGGTCTATCGGCTGTTGCTGGATCGCGCCGTCGTGGCGCATCAGATCATGGCACGCCGCACCTTCGTCGGCTTCCTCCTATCGCGCATGGCCGCCGACGAGGCGGAAATCCTGTCGGTGGTGATCGCCCAAGCCTGGCGCGGCCGTGGATTGTCGCGCCCTTTGCTCGACTTTCACCTCCGCAGCTTGGCCGGTCTCGGCACACGCACGACCTTTCTGGAAGTCGACGAGCACAACGAACCCGCGCGACGGCTCTATGGCGGGGCCGGTTTTCGCGAAGTCGGCCGCCGCCAAGGATATTACCATTCGGGCGCCACGGCACTGGTGCTGCGCCGCGATCTCGGCTGACCGGCGAAAATACTATATGAGATGCAGTGGCGTCTGGCAGCTGTGCCTCGGGCGACATTCCATTTGGGCTCAAAATCCGCTAAGATATGGCGTTCCGCGACGGCACGCGGATGATAAATTCACCTGCGGAGATAAAGGCTTAAGGCTAGCCGAACCGGATGAACGAATCCCGCAAGCTGTATGTGAAATCGTTCGGCTGCCAGATGAACGTCTACGATTCGCGGCGCATGGCCGATATCCTGGCCACAAAAGGCTATGCCGAGACCATTGCGGCCGATGATGCCGATCTTGTCATCCTCAATACCTGCCACATCCGTGAGAAGGCAGCGGAAAAGGTCTATTCCGAACTTGGCCGGCTGCGCCGCCTGAAGGACGCCGCCGCGGCCGAGGGCCGGCGGCTCATCATCGCCGTTGCGGGCTGTGTCGCCCAGGCGGAAGGCGAGGAGATCATCCGCCGCGCCCCTTCGGTGGACCTCGTGTTTGGGCCGCAGAGCTACCATCGCCTGCCGGAACTCCTCGCCCACGTCGCGCGCGGCGACAAGCCGGTGGACACCGAGTTTCCTATCGACGACAAATTCAATTACCTGCCTCCTCCCAGCTCGACTGCCATCCGGACGCGCGGAGTGTCGGCGTTTGTCACAGTGCAGGAGGGCTGCGACAAATTCTGCTCATTTTGTGTGGTGCCCTACACGCGTGGCGCGGAGGTGTCCCGGTCCGTTGCCGCAATCATCGCCGAGGTTGAACGGCTGGCACAGGCCGGCGTGCGCGAGATCACTTTCATTGGCCAGAACGTCAACGCCTATCACGGCGAAGGCGCCAACGGGCGGCCATGGAGCTTGGCGCGGCTGCTTGAACGCGCGAGCCTGACCGAGGATATCGCACGATTGCGCTACACGACCAGCCATCCGCGCGATATGGATGATGATCTCATCGCTGCACACCGCGATTTGCCGAAGCTAATGCCGCAACTGCATTTGCCGGTGCAGTCCGGCTCCGACCGTGCTCTCGCCGCCATGAACCGCCGCCACACCCGCGCGGATTACGTCGAGGTGGTCTCGCGGCTCCGTCACGCACGATCCGACCTTGCCCTGACGTCCGATTTCATCGTCGGCTTTCCGGGCGAAAGCGAATCCGACTTTGCCGACACGCTGAGCCTTGTCGACGAAATCGGTTTTTCCGGCGCATTTTCCTTCAAATACTCGCCGCGTCCTGGAACGCCCGCCGCCGATGCGGAAAATCAGATAGAGGAAGAGGTAAAGTCGGATCGGTTGCAGCGGCTGCAAGCCGCGATCAATCGCCGGCAGGAAGCGTTCAATCGAAGCTGTCTCGGCCGTACCTTCGACGTGTTGTTTGAAAAAGCCGGCCGCTATGATGGTCAGCTTGTCGGCCGTTCGCCGCATCTGCAGCCGGTGCAGGCGATGGCGCCAACGTCGATGATCGGCACGGTCGCACCCGTAACGATCACCGAGGTGGCGAGCAATTCGTTATTCGGCGCGCTGGTGCCTACCGCGTTGACGCGCCGCAATGCATCCTCAGCCCTCCCATTTGCCGGGAGGGAGCAAGTTGAGAGCGCAGGAGCGTGATTTGGTGACACGCGGTCCGGCTGGAACGGGTGAATCGGTCTTCGTCGCGCCGGATAATGCGACGCAAATCGCTCTGACGTTCGATGACAATCGCCTCGCTTCGGTGCTGTTCGGACAATATGGGCAGAACCTCGCCCTGATCGAGCGCCGGCTTGGGGTCGTGGCCAACTCGCGAGGCAACCACGTGACGCTGGAAGGCTCGCGGGAGGCCTGCGAGCAGGGACGACGCGTTTTGGAAAATCTCTATGAGCGGCTTAAAAACGGCGACGAGCTGGTGCAGGGCGATGTAGAGGGCAACATCCGCCTCGCCATGGCTCAAGGGTCTTTGTTCGATTTCGACCCGGCGACGGCGCGCGACGGCTTCGAGGAGTTCAACCTCCGCAAGCGCCGCGTTCGCGCACGCACCCCGGCACAGGACGCCTACATCCGCGCACTCAAGCGCCATCCGCTGGTGTTTGCGGCAGGTCCCGCCGGCACCGGCAAGACTTGGCTTGCCGTTGCCCATGCAGTGCAATTGTTCGAGCGCAAGGAAGTCGACCGCATCGTCCTGTCGCGGCCGGCCGTCGAAGCCGGCGAGCGGCTCGGCTTTCTGCCCGGCGACATGCGCGAGAAGGTCGATCCGTATCTGCGGCCGATCTACGACGCGCTTTATGATCTTATGGACACGCGCATCGTCGAACGTGCATTGCAGACGACTGAAATCGAAATCGCGCCGCTCGCGTTCATGCGTGGCCGCACGCTGTCCAATGCCGCCATCATTCTCGATGAAGCGCAGAACACGACGACAATGCAGATGAAGATGCTGCTGACGCGGCTTGGCGAGAATAGCCGCATGATGGTCACCGGCGACCCGAGTCAGGTCGACCTGCCGCCCGGTCAGACCTCCGGGCTCGCCGAAGCCATGCGGCTTCTTGAGGGCATCGACGGGATTGGACACGTCGCGTTCACGGCGGCCGATGTCATCCGCCATGAATTGGTGGCACGCATCGTCGAGGCCTACGACAAGGCGGCCGCTCGCAAGCGCGAGCGGCCCTAAATGGCGCCCGCCGCCTCCAAAAGGCTCAAGATAGATATTCTTGTCGAGTCAAACGGCTGGGAAAAGCCAAGGTCTACAATAGCGATGCTTCGGCGGGCGCTCCGGGAAGCGGCTGTGGTATCATCGATACCTAGCGCAGAAGTCGCGATCGTTTTGGCAGATGATTCAGCAATCCGCCTGCTCAACCGGCAATGGCGCGGCGTCAATAAGGCCACGAACGTACTCTCCTTCCCTACCGAGGATCGCCCCGGCGAGCCGCCGCTGCTCGGAGATATTGTGCTGGCCTACGAGACCATCGCGCGAGAAGCTCAGGACGAGGGCAAGCCGTTTACCCATCATGTCGCCCATCTTGCCGTCCACGGCTTCCTCCACCTTCTCGGCTATGATCACCAGCGGAGCAGGGATGCCGACATAATGGAACGGCTTGAGCGCAGGATCCTGCGGCGACTAGCCGTTCCCAACCCCTATCGGATTGGCGTCAAACCGGCCAAAAGAGAAGGCAGCGAGACCGTGAAAGTGTTCAACAAGAGGCGCTGAAGCGTTACAGCGAAAGAGCAGCCAGACGGATGTCCCAATACCCGATGCCGAGCGAACCGAACGACAGTGAACGTCGCGGCCTGCCCGCGCTGGTGCCGCAACCGGCTCCGGCACCCGCGGACGGTTGGCTCTCGCGCATCGCGCGCATTCTGTTCGGCTGGAAGTCGGCTGCGACGCGCGCCGATCTGGAACTCGTGCTTACCGCCGAACAACCCACTGCCGGCTTCACTCCCGAAGAAGCCGTTATGCTCAAGAACATACTGAAACTGCGCGAATGCCGGATCGAGCACGTCATGGTGCCGCGCGCCGACATCATCGCCGTGCAGCAGGACATCACGCTCGGCGCGCTTCTCGAGATTTTTGCCAGTGCCGGCCATTCGCGGCTCGTGGTCTATAATGACACGCTCGACGACCCGGCCGGCATGGTTCACATCCGCGACTTGGTTGCGTTCATGGCGGGGCGCGCGGTCGCAGGTCCGATCGAGTCCGAGGCGCGCGGGTCGCCGCCTTCCCCCGATCTCGATCTGACGGATATCGACCTTCTGCTTCCGCTCGCCGGGGCGACAATCGTCCGGGAAATCCTTTATGCACCTCCCTCGATGCCGGCCGTCGATCTGCTGGCCAAGATGCAAGCGACACGCATTCATCTCGCGCTCATCATCGATGAATACGGCGGCACCGATGGGCTGGTTTCGATGGAAGATCTGGTCGAGCTGATCGTCGGCGATATCGCCGACGAACACGATGTGCATGAGCTGCCGGCGATCACGCGTCAAAGCGACGGCTCGTTCCTCGCCGCTGGCCGGGCGAGCCTCGAGGAGGCCCGCGCCGTCCTCGGCGACGAATTTAACGTCGGCGAAGCGGGAAGCGAGGTCGACACGCTGAGCGGTTATCTCGTCATCAGGGCCGGCCATGTGCCGGTCCGCGGCGAGCTGGTGCCCGGACCAGGTTCGTTCGAAGCGGAAGTCCTCGAAGCCGATCCGCGACGCATCAAGCGAGTAAAAATCTACCGGCGCAAGGATCGCCGCCCCGCGACGGCGCGCGATTTGCCCATGTCTCCAAATTTGCCCGTGTCTCCAAATTTGCCCATGTCCTCCAATTTACCCATGTCTCCAAAAGGCGCCGGATCCCGCACGCCGCCATCGCCCGAAGAGCCAAATCGGTCAAATCCCAACACATCAACCCCGCCGTGAAGCCGAAGGCGCTGATCCACGCGATCGTACTAGCCTGGAGCTGGCAGCGATGGCTCATCGCCTTCGCCGCCGGTGCATTGTCAGCATTAGCGATGGCGCCATTCGATGCCTGGCCGGTTCTGTTTTTGACCTTTCCGGTTCTGGTCTGGCTGATCGACGGCGCCACGGTTGGCCGCTGGGGCGGCATCATCGTCGCCGCCTCGACCGGATGGTGGTTCGGGTTCGGTTATTTCGTCGCTGGCCTTTATTGGCTCGGCTACGCCTTCCTCGTCGACGCACAGACTTTCGGATGGATGATGCCCTTCGCGGTGGTCGGCCTGCCTGCCGTGTTGGCCGTCTACACCGGTTTGGGCGTCGCCCTGGCGCGGTTGATCTGGACACGCGGCGCAACGCGGATTCTTGCCTTGGCGGCCGCCCTCACCACGGCAGAATGGCTGCGCGGTCACCTGTTTACCGGATTCCCCTGGGATACATTCGGATACGCGCTCACCGCACCGCTGGCTTTGGCGCAGAGCGCATCCGTAGTGGGCATCTGGGGTTTGACCTTCATCGCAATCGCGGTGTGTGCGGCCCCTGCTGCGCTCATCGACGATCGTACCGAGACCCGGCTGCCGTGGCTGCCCGCCGTGCTCGGACTTGCGGTTTTGGCCGGGCTTGGCGGATGGGGCGCGATGCGGCTGGATCACTCGCCCACGCGATTGGTCGCGAATGTGCATTTGCGCCTCATGCAACCGAATCTGCAGCAAGATGCGCGCTTTAATTATGCGGCCAGAAAAGAAGTGATGGCGCGCTATGTCGCTCTTTCGAGTCGCTCATCCGGTCCGAACGCGCATGGTTTGAGCGACGTGACCCATTTGATCTGGCCGGAATCGCCTTTTCCATTCATTCTTACCCGCGAGCCCGAAGCGCTCGCGCAAATCGCCAAGCTCCTGTCGCCGCACACGGTGCTGATAACCGGGGCGACGCGGCTTCCTGAAAATTTCAATCCAGCCGATCCTCACGCCTACAACTCAATGTACGTGATCGATCACGACGGATCGATTCTCGCCCTCTACGACAAGATCCATCTCGTTCCGTTTGGTGAGTACCTGCCTTTCGAACATCTGCTCGAACGGCTCGGGCTGGAGGACCTGACCAAGCAACAAGGCGGCTTCATTCCCGGCGATCGGCGGCGGCTGCTCAACATTCCCGGCGCGCCGCGCGCACTTCCTCTGATCTGCTACGAGATTATCTTTCCCGACGAACTCGCGCCGCCGGGAGATCGTGCCGGCTGGATCGTGAACATCACCAATGACGGTTGGTTCGGCATCAGTACGGGACCCTACCAGCATTTTCAGCAAGCCCGCGTGGCCGCTATCGAAGAGGGCTTGCCGCTCGCCCGTGCCGCGAATACGGGCATTTCCGCCGTTGTCGACCCGGTTGGGCGCGTCATTGCCTCGCTGCCCCTCGGCGCTGAAGGCGTTCTCGATTCGCCGTTGCCGCGTCCGGTCGCCGCCACGATTTATTCTCGTGTCGGCGATACTCCCGCCCTCCTCATCGTGGCGATTGGATTTCTCGTCGCGATACGCCGACGGCTTTACACCGGTGCGCCTAAAATCTAATGGGGATATGGTTAAAGCCGAAAATGTGGCAAGCAGCGTGCTGCGCGGCTACCCTGGGTCGTACCGCGACGGGGCAACCGGTGCTGCAGCCGCATGCTTCGGGGCAGGTTGGATCAACCACCGCGCGCACCCAACAGCGATAAGGCGCAATATCTTTTTGTTCGCGGCGGCGGCAGTGCCTGCAGGTACGTTAAATTAGTCGCTTCGGCGATTTGATCCGACCGCTCATTATTGTAAATATAGAGTCCATAGGAGTTCATTATATGATGATAGCAAAGAAGGCGCCGAACCCCATTGACAAACACGTCGGCAGCCGGGTCCGCATGCGCCGGATGATGCTGGGCATGAGCCAGGAAAAATTGGGGGATGCTCTCGGCCTGACTTTTCAACAAGTGCAAAAGTACGAGAAGGGGACCAACCGCATCGGCGCCAGCAGGCTACAGCAAATCTCCCACACCCTGCAGGTCCCGGTTTCTTTCTTCTTCGATGGTGCTCCGCATGTGCCGGGCGGGGCTCGCGTGGAGGGCATGGGGGAGGCACCCTCGCCAGCCTACGTGTCGGACTTTCTCGCCACTTCTGACGGCTTGGCGCTGACCAAGGCGTTTATGCGCATCGGCGATTCAAAGCTTCGCCGGCGCATCGTCGACTTGGTCGAACAGATCGCCGCAGGCGAAAAGCGCTGACCTGGCGTCCCGATTCCGAAGTTCGCATCATTGTGCGGCACGCTCGTTTGCGAACTTCGGAATCGAAAGGACACCAGCAAGTTATTGCTCTAGTGTGGCTTTGGTTCAGAAGTCCGCACGACGACCCGCCGCAAGGATGATGCGGACTTCTGAACCGCCACACTAGCCTTGCCGCCGAGCGGCTTGGTAGGGCCATACGCCCACTTTTCGCCCACATCTTGACCGCGGCGTCCCTACGCGGCAACAAGCATGCAAGGCAATAGCGTCCGAGATCGCCGGGCGCTAGCCGCGCCGCCGGTGTAAACCGGCGCGGCCGGCATACGCGCGCGAGGCTTCATTACCGAGCATGCTTTCCGATCACAGCCAGGCCCGGTCGAGATTCCCGCGGCGTTTTCGGAGTCATGCAGCAGAAGGGGAGTATTCCGTGGGACGTAGCAATTATCTGTTCACCAGCGAATCCGTGTCGGAGGGACACCCGGACAAGGTTTGCGATCAGATCTCCGACGCCATTCTGGACGCCTTCATCGAAAACGACGTCAAGCTCGGCATCGCCGACGAGAGCAAGGTCAACACGCGACTAGGATGCGAGACGCTATGCACGACAAACAAGATCGTCGTCGCCGGCGAGGGGCGCGGTCAGGCGCCGCTCTTTCATAAGCACGGCGACAAGGCCGTGATCAATCGCGAGATGATCGCGCAGATCGCGCGCGATGTGGTCAAGGATATCGGCTACGGCCAGGACGGCTTCTCCTATTACGGCGCCGACGTCGAGGTGCTGCTGCACGGCCAATCGCCCGATATCGCGATGGGCGTCGACGCGAAGCAAAAGAAAACAGGAGAGCAGGAGGGCGCCGGCGATCAGGGCATGATGTTCGGTTTCGCCTGCACGGAGAGCGAGGTCTACGAGAAGGGCTCGTTCATGCCCGCGCCGATCTATTTCGCGCACAAGATTCTCAAGGTACTCGCCGAGAAGCGCCGCTCGGGCGCCTTGTTCGACCTGCAGCCCGATGCGAAAAGCCAAGTCACCATCAAATACGTCGACGGCAAGCCGGTCGGCTGCACCAAGGTCGTGGTCTCGACCCAGCATAACGCGCAGAGCCGCAACGGCAGGAAATATAACCCCGGCATGATCAAGGAGGTGATCGCCGACACGGTGTCTTCGGCGCTGCCGGAAGGATGGATGCCGAACAAGCCCAACGACTTTCTGGTCAACCCCACGGGTAATTTCGTGGTCGGCGGTCCCGACGGCGATTGCGGGCTCACCGGCCGGAAGATTATCGTCGATACCTACGGCGGCTATGCGCCGCATGGCGGCGGCGCGTTCTCCGGCAAGGACCCGACGAAGGTTGACCGATCGGCCGCCTACGCGGCGCGGTACCTGGCAAAGAACGTGGTGGCAGCCGGGCTCGCCGACAGTTGCACAATACAGATCGCCTATGCGATCGGGGTCGCGGATCCGATGTCGCTTTATGTCGATACCCACGGCACCGGAAAAATTGAAGAAGCAAAGCTGCAAAAGCTGCTGCCTGAACTTTTCCCGTTGCGTCCGACCCACATCCGCCGCACCCTCAAACTCAGCCGCCCGATTTATCGGCGCACCGCGGCCTATGGCCATTTCGGTCGCGCGCCCGAGAAGGACGGCGGCTTCTCCTGGGAACGCACCGATCTCGCCGACGCGCTCAAACGCGCGTTGCGCTGAGCACCGTCACGCGGCGGATACCGCATGCGCATTGCTGGTGCGGGATCCGCCGTTGCTAACGGAGATTCGCCGCGCGATTCGGTTCGAGAAATTCATCGACGGCAAGCCGCGGTGATCGGCTAGGATGAGCGGAAGCTCTGCTGCACAATCGCGCGCCTTCTTCGGAAGACGTAAAGGCCACAAGCTGCGCCCCCGGCAGACGCAGTTGATCGCGACACTATTGCCCCGCTTGGCGATCGACCTTTCTCGTCCGGCGCCGGCAGACTTGCGCGTGCTGTTCCCCGTCCCCGTCAACGGCGTCGTTCTGGAGATCGGCTTCGGCGGCGGTGAGGCGATGATCGCGCAGGCGGCAGAGCAGCCGGTAACCGGCTTTCTCGGCGTCGAGCCCTTTATCAATGGCATGGTCAAGGCGCTGGCAGCCATCGAAAGCGGCGCCTTGCGCAACGTGCGCCTGCATTTCGACGATGCCGTGAATCTTATCGATTGGCTGCCCGACGCATCGGTGGCGCGTATCGACCTGATCCATCCCGACCCCTGGCCAAAACGGCGGCACTGGAAGCGCCGTTTTGTCCAGGACGCGATGATCCCTCGCCTCGCGCGCATCCTGCGCCCCGGCGGCGAGTTCCGTTTCGTTACCGATGTCGGCGATTATGCCGGGTGGACTTTGCTGCGGCTGCTCCGCTCGGAAAACTTCGAGTGGACGGCCGGCTGTGCCGCCGATTGGCGCAATGCTTGGCCCGGCTTCATCCAAACCCGTTATCACGCCAAGGCAGGGCGCGAGCGACGCGCCTCCTGCTTTCTCGTGTTTCGCAGAAAGTGATTTCTATTCCGGTCTTATCTGCCAGAAGCGAACCACCCGGTGCGCCGTGGAAGCCGACAAATGGCTGTAATGGGCCGAAGCCTCCTCGAATACTTGGCCGGAGGTCCCCTTGCCGTTGGGGTGTACCAGGAAGATGGCCTTGGCGGTGGGCCAGCCGAGACCTGCCGCCTTGCACAGGATCAAGACCGCGTCCGGACGATTGCCGTTCATCAACCGATTGACGACCGCGATCGGCACCTTGGACAGTGCGGCAAGCCCGACGACGGCTTCCTCATACTTGCCGTCGCTGCAGAACGCGGTCAAAACGGCCTCGTTCATCTGGCCGGCCCGGCTCAATTTGAGCACTGCGCGCTGTGCGGCGGTGTAATCCCGCGGCCCGACATGGACACCGACCTCTTTTGAGACTTTGGCCAGCACATCACCGATTTCAGCTTTCACTTCCGGCGCGGCCGTGGCGAGCAAGCGCTTGTGCACGACTGCGGTTGCCCGCGTTAGCAATTGGCGGAACAACAGCGGCGGAATATCGGGTCGTTGCCCGACCTTTTCGGCGAGAATGCCATCATCGGCGGCACGGTTGACCAGGCGGGAAAAGCCTTTCTCTGAAATGCGGGCGCCGCGGTTATCGGCTACTCGCCGCGCAACTTCGCGGTCGCCGCGCCCCACCAGCACGTCGGTGACCGCCTCGCCGAGCACGCGCCGGACGGAAATCGCCTGCAGATGCGCTTGGCCCCTGGTTTTGGCAACATCGATGAGATCGGCTTCCGCCAAGCGGGACGCCAGCGTCAGGACCGGACCGGAGACGGCGATGTCATCGTCCTTGGCAAGCGTGCGCAGAACCTTTGCAGGCGCGTTCGGGATCGACGCCAGGCTATTCGACAGCTCGGCACGCGCCTTGGTCTCGATCTCCCTAATCAGCAATCCGAAGACGCCATCGAACAGGTCGACATGCTCGTCCTTGTAAGTGCTGGCGCCGTGGAGGAATAGGCTGGTGATGCGCTTGAGAGTCTCGGCTCGCTTTTGCCGGGAGCCGTGCTGGATAACCTGCTCTAGTTCCGGGATAAGCGAAAAGACGGCGGTCATTTCGAAATGGTCGGCAGTCGGCAATCGGGCGGCCTTGCTCGCGTATCTCATTACTGATCAGTGATTACCGATCCCTGAACCCTGAAGGCCCGAACCGGCTTCTTGCCCGCTTCTCCAGGCTCTTGCCTTGGACTGGAGGAACGTTATATTGAGGTTGTCCGTCATGGATACCTCATAACGGTCGGTTTGATCCGAACGGCTTGTGAGAGTGGGTTCCGCTGGGGCCCGCTCTTTTTTGTTACCCCGAGCCAACCGCACCGTGCCGGACACATTCGTGGATGAAGCGGCCCCTTTGGAATGGACGATAGGCCCGAGAGCTTCACCAATGAGCGCCGACTCATCATAGAGCCGGGGCGCGCGGCGCGGGTCGCCGCGCTGGCCGAACCGGTGCTTGCCGGGCTTGGCTACAGGCTGGTGCGGGTTCGCGTTTCAGGCTCCGCCGGCTGCACAGTGCAGATCATGGCGGAGCGTCCGGACGGCACGATGGCGATCGAGGACTGCGAAATGGCTTCACGGGCGCTGTCGCCGGTGCTCGATGGCGCCGATCCGATCGAAGGTTCCTATCGGCTGGAGATTTCCTCGCCAGGAATCGACCGGCCGCTGGTGCGGCGTTCGGATTTCGACCGCTTTGCCGGCCACTTTGCTCAGGTGGAAATGCTTGCTCCGATCGATGGCCGCCGTCGGTTTCGCGGCGAATTGAGCGGTACCGAAGGAGAATGCGTGCGGCTGCGCTTCCGTGATGCTCCGATGGGCGAAAGCGCCGAAATTTTGCTGCGGATCGAGGATATGACGGAAGCAAGACTCATGCTCACCGATGCGATCATTGCTGAATCATTGCGGCGGAGCAAGCACGGTGAGCGCAACAAGGAGGGGCCGCCTCCGCACCAGCGGAAATCGCCCCGCCGGGACAAACACGAAGCTGCTGCGTCGGAGCAAAACCGGCGCCCCATCCAACCCAACGGAGACTGATAATGGCGACGGTAAGCGCCAACAAGCTTGAACTGTTACAGATCGCCGACGCGGTGGCGAGAGAGAAAGCCATCGATCGCAAGATCGTATTGGCCGCCATGGAGGATGCGATCGCCAAGGCGGCGCGCTCGCGCTATGGCAGCGAGACCGAGGTCCGCGCCGAGATCGATGCGAAGAGCGGCGAGCTTCACCTGTCGCGCCACATGCTGGTGGTGGAAGCCGTGGAGAATCCCGCCACCCAGATTGGCCTCGAAGATGCGCGCCGGCGTCATCCCGCGGCGCAGATCGGCGACACCATCGCCGATCCGCTGCCGCCGCTGCCATTCGGACGCATTGCCGCGCAGTCGGCCAAACAGGTAATCGTGCAGAAGGTGCGCGAGGCCGAACGCGATCGTCAATACGACGAATTCAAGGATCGCATCGGCGACATCGTCAACGGCATCGTCAAGCGCGTTGAATACGGTAACGTGGTCGCCGATCTTGGCCGCGGCGAAGCCATCGTGCGGCGCGACGAACTCCTGCCGCGCGAGCAGTTCCGCAACGGCGACCGCATCCGCGCCTACATCTATGATGTCCGCCGCGAGCAACGGGGACCGCAAATCTTTCTCTCGCGCACCCACCCGGAATTCATGGCGAAGCTGTTCGCTCAAGAGGTTCCGGAAATCTACGATGAAATCGTCGAGGTGAAGGCCGTCGCCCGCGATCCCGGATCTCGCGCCAAGATCGCCGTCGTTTCTCGCGATTCCTCGGTCGATCCGGTCGGCGCCTGCGTCGGTATGCGCGGCTCGCGCGTGCAGGCGGTGGTCAACGAGCTTCAGGGGGAAAAGATTGACATCATTCCCTGGTCGCAGGAGATCGCCACCTTCGTGGTCAATGCACTGGCGCCCGCCGAGGTCAGCAAAGTCGTGATCGACGAGGAACGCGACCGCATCGAAGTCGTGGTTCCCGACCAGCAGCTTTCGCTTGCCATCGGCCGGCGCGGCCAGAATGTGCGGCTTGCCTCGCAACTCACGGGCAAGGACATCGATATCCTCACCGAGCAGGAGGAGTCCGAACGTCGCCAGACCGAATTTGAAACCCGCACGCGCATCTTCATTGATGCGCTTAACGTCGACGAAGTGATCGGCCAATTGCTGGCGTCGGAGGGCTTCAACTCGGTCGAGGACCTCGCGCTGGTTGATTTGAAGGAAGTCGCCAACATCGAAGGTTTCGATGAGGACACCGCGCGTGAGCTGCAGAATCGCGCGCGCGATTATCTAGCCAAGATCGAGGCCGAACTGGATGCCCAGCGCAAGGAACTTGGCGTCGAGGATGCCCTCAAGGACGTGCCGGGCATCACCACCGCCATGCTGGTGAAGCTCGGCGAGAATGGCATCAAGACCGTCGAGGATTTGGCCGGCTGTGCTACTGACGACCTCGCCGGCTGGACCGAGCGGAAGGACGGCGAGGCCGTCCGCCAGGCCGGCATTCTTGACGGTTTCGACCTGAGCCGCGAGGACGCCGAAGCGTTTATTATGCAGGCGCGGATCAAGGCCGGCTGGATCACCGAGGCCGATTTGGCGCCGCCGCCAGCCGAAGAGGCTCCGGCCGCCGAGGTGCAGGTCTAACGAGCACCGGCATGATCGTCCACACTCCGCACGACCGGCAAATGGAAGAGCTCGACCGTGGACCGCGCGGGCGCGAACGCGAACGATTGTGCGTCGCGACGCGTATGGTGCGGCCGGTCGGCGACTTGATCCGCTTCGTGGTCGGGCCGGATGGCGACGCCATTCCCGACATCAAGTGCAAGCTCCCCGGCCGCGGCGTGTGGGTAACAGGGACGCATGACGCGATCGAAAACGCCATCAAGCATAACTGTTTCGCCCGCGGCTTTAAGCGCGCCATCCGCTTGTCCGCGGATCTGGCCGGAAAAACCGAGCGGCTTTTGCAACAGTCGGCGCTCGACGCGCTCGCAATGGCGGCAAAGGCGGGGCGGGTCGGCGCCGGCTTCGCCAAAACTGCGACCCTCCTGGAACGGGGAGAAGCCGTTGCCCTGATTCACGCGGCGGACGGTTCGTCCGAGGGCCTTGGCAAGCTTGCGGCCATCATCCGCCGTCGCGGAAATGGAATTATCCCTGTGATTGAATTCCTGACCTCGGCTCAATTGGATTTGGCATTGAGCCGCCCAAATGTGGTACATGCAGCCTTGCTCGCCGGGTCCGCCAGCGACGCGTTCCTGTCGCGTTCGCGGCGCCTCGAACGATATCGGACTGGCGGTGCGGGCGATCGTGGCAATCGGGCCGACAAGAGTGCAACGCACTGAACCGACCGCTTATATGGATGCGTATGACTGAAACGACGAAGAATACCGGTGAGAAGTTGAGCGTGACCTCGACCAAGACGCTGACGTTAAAGCGCGGCGGCGTCGAGCAGGGAGTCGTGCGCCAGAGTTTCAGCCACGGTCGCAGCAAAGCGGTCGTAGTTGAAAAGGTTAAGCGCCGCATCGCCGCCCCGGGCGAGTCCAGGCCCGACAGTGCGACGATCCAGAAACGCGCCACGGCGCTCAAGCGCCTGGTGCCCGCCAAAGCCCCCGGTACGGCCGAACCGGCACCGTCGGTCGTTCCTGCTCAGGCCAAACCGGGAGTGGTCTTGCGGCCGCTGACGCAGGCGGAAATCAACGCCCGCGCAACCGCGCTCGACAAGGCCGAACAGGGCGAAATCGAGGAACGCAAGCGCGCCGAAATCGAAGCCGAGGCCCTTCGCACCAAAAGGGTGGCCGACGAAAAGGAGCGTCGCGAGGCGGAAGCCCGCAAAACACAAGAAGCCGAGCGCCGCGCCCACGAAGATAAGACCAGACAGAAGGCGACCGAAGTCGCCAACAAGCGCTTCGGCGCCGAGGCGACTTTGGCCAAACCGGGTCTCGGACGCGTCAACGAAGAAGAGGAAGAAGCGCCGCGACCGCGCCGCGGCATTGGTGGTGCCATCGTGCGGCCGGCTCCGGCCCCCAAACCGCAACGCAGCGGTGCCGAAAAGCGCCGCGGCCGGCTGACCCTCGTCACCGCGTTCTCCGCCGGCGAGGAACGGGAACGCTCCGACGCGGCGTTCCGGCGCCGTGAGCGGCGCAGGAGCGGCCTGCGCGACACCGAGCCCAAGGAGAAGATCGTTCGCGAAGTAACGATTCCCGAAACGATTACCATCCAGGAATTGGCCAACCGCATGTCCGAACGATCGGTCGACGTGGTGCGGCTCCTGATGAAACAGGGGCACATGGCGACCAGCACGGACACGATCGACGCCGACACCGCGCAACTCGTTGCCGAGGAACTCGGGCACACCGTCCGGCGGGTCTCCGAGGCCGACGTCGAAGAAGGAATGTTCGACATCGCCGACGATCCAGCCAACCTGCAGCCGCGCGCCCCCGTCGTCACGATCATGGGCCACGTCGACCACGGCAAGACGTCGCTGCTCGACGCCGTCCGCTCGACCGAAGTCGCGGCCGGCGAAGCCGGCGGCATCACCCAGCATATTGGCGCCTATCAGGTCACTTCGCCCTCGGGCGGCCGCATTACCTTCATCGATACGCCCGGCCACGCGGCGTTCACGGCCATGCGGGCGCGCGGCGCGAGGATCACCGATATCGTGGTGTTGGTGGTGGCGGCGGACGACGGCGTCATGCCGCAGACGGTGGAAGCCATTCAGCACGCCAGAGCGGCGAACGTGCCGATCATCGTCGCTGTCAACAAGATCGACAAAGCCGATGCCAAGCCCGAGCGTGTGCGCACGGAGCTTCTCCAGCATGAGATCCAGGTCGAAACGCTCGGCGGCGAGGTGCTCGAAGTCGAGGTCTCGGCCAAAGAGAAGACAAATCTGGACAAACTGCTCGACGTGATCGCGCTGCAGGCGGAAATTCTTCAGCTCAAGGCCAATCCGAACCGGCCGGCCGAAGGGACCGTGATCGAGGCCCGGCTTGACCGCGGCCGCGGTCCGGTCGCGACGGTTCTCGTTCAACGCGGGACGCTCAAACCGGGCGATATCGTCGTTGCCGGCGCCGAATGGGGACGAGTACGCGCGCTGGTATCCGATACCGGCCACGCGGTGGTGGCCGCGGGGCCGTCAATGCCGGTTGAGGTGTTAGGCTTCAACGGCACGCCGGAAGCCGGCGACCGCCTCGCCGTCGTCGACAACGAGGCGCGCGCGCGCGAGATCACGGCCTATCGCGAGCGGCAGAAGCGCGAAAAATTGGCCGCGCGGCAGACCGGCATGCGCGGTTCGCTCGAGCAGATGATGAATCAGCTCAAGACTGCCGGCCGCAAGGAATTTCCGCTCGTGATCAAGGGCGACGTGCAAGGTTCGGTGGAAGCGATCACCGGCGCGCTCGAAAAGCTTTCGACGGACGAAGTAGCAGCCCGCGTGATTTTCTCCGGCGTCGGCGCCATCACCGAATCGGACGTAACGCTGGCGCAAGCTTCGAGCGCGGTCGTCATCGGCTTCAACGTTCGCGGCCACAAGGAAGCGCGCGAGGCCGCCGAACAAGCCGGAATAGAAATCCGCTATTACGACATCATCTACAGTCTCGTCGACGACGTGAAGAAGGCGATGTCGGGAATGCTCGCGCCGACGCTGCGCGAGACGCTGCTCGGCAACGCCGTCATTCTGGAAATCTTCAAGGTCTCAAAGGTCGGCAATATCGCCGGCTGCCGGGTCACCGACGGCACGGTCGAGCGAGGCGCCAACGTGCGGCTCATTCGCGACAGCGTGGTTGTGCATCAGGGCAAGCTGTCACAGCTCAAGCGTTTCAAGGACGACGCGCGCGAGGTCATCGCCGGCCAGGAATGCGGAATGGCCTTCGAAAATTACCACGACATGAAGGTCGGCGACGTCATCGAATGTTACCGAGTGGAGAGCGTGCAGCGGACTTTGTGAGTTCGAGGCTCACATCCGCGGCTTTTCGCTGCTGTCATGCCCCGTGCAGGCCGGGCATCCAGTAATCACCGATTGACAGGGGTTGCTGGATCGTCCGCCGTTGCGGACGATGACAGGATCACATGAGACCGAACGATTATGGCACGGCATCAGCACCGCCAGCACCGCGATCAGCCGACAGGAGGCTCACAACGCCAGCTCCGCGTCGGTGAACTGATTCGCCACGAATTCGCCGACATGCTCTCGCGTGGCGACGTTCACGATCCTGTCTTGGAAGCGCACATGATCACTGTTCCGGAAGTGCGCATGAGCCCCGACTTGCGGCTGGCAACGATCTACGTGATGCCGCTTGGCGGGCGCGAGGAAGATGAAGTGCTTGAAGCGCTCGATCGCAACAAGAAATACGTACGCGGCGAAATCGCGCGCCGCGTCAACCTGAAATTTGCGCCTGAAATCCGATTTTGCATCGACGAGCGATTCGACGAAGCGGAACGGATCGAGAAGCTTTTGCGAACGCCGCAAGTCCAGCGCGACCTCGCGCACGAGAAAGACGATGAATGACGTGACGCGAGGTGCCGGCCTCGACGGTCCTCCCGCCGGCCGCGGTCCAAACGGCAACCTGCACGACGGGCAGGTTCCGAGAAAAAGCAAGAAGCGCGACGTCCACGGCTGGATCGTTCTCGATAAGCCGATCGGCATGACGTCGACCCACGCCGTCTCGGTGATCAAGCGCTTATTTGCGGCCAAACGCGTCGGGCATGCCGGCACGCTCGATCCGCTCGCCTCGGGGTGCCTGCCGATTGCGCTCGGCGAAGCCACCAAGACAGTGCCTTTTGTCGTCGACTCCCGCAAAAATTATCGGTTTACCATTCACTGGGGCGAGGAACGCGACACTGACGACGCCGAGGGCCGCGTCGCCGCCACCAGCGCGCTGCGCCCGGACACCGCCGCAATTCGCGCTTTATTGCCTCGTTTTACCGGGACGATCGAACAGGTGCCGCCCCGTTTTTCGGCGGTCAAGGTGGCGGGCGAGCGCGCCTACGATCTCGCCCGCGAGGGGGAAGCAGTCGAACTCAAGTCGCGCATCGTGGAAATCCACCGGCTTGAGCTCCTTGACAGCCCGGATCCCGATCACGCCGTTCTCGAATGCGAATGCGGCAAGGGTACCTATGTGCGCGCGCTCGCCCGCGACTTTGGCCGGACGCTTGGCGCGCTCGGCCACGTGTCGATGCTCCGCCGCAGCCATGTCGGGCCATTCGGCGAGGGTGACATGATTTCGCTGGAACGGATTGAGGCTTTATGTCATAGAGCCGCCGCTGGCGAGCAAAAGCTCGCCGACGTGCTCCTGCCGATCGAGACCGCGCTGGACGACATCCCGGCGCTGGCCGTCAGTCCGGCAGACGCGGCAAGGCTCAAACGGGGCCAGGCCGTTTTGTTGCGCGGACGGGACGCACCCATCTTCCGCGGCATGGTTCAAGTGACGTGCGCTGGCGAAATCATGGCCATCGCCGAAGTGGATCATGGCGAGATTGTCCCAAGACGCGTGTTTAATTTGGCCGGCATCGTTGGTCGAGCCGGTAGAAAGGTGTAATGACGATGTCGATCACGACCGCGCGTAAGGCGGAGGTTATCAAGACGTACGCCGTCAAATCCGGCGATACCGGTTCTCCCGAGGTCCAGGTGGCGCTTCTGTCGGAGCGCATCAACAACCTGACGGAACACTTCAAGGCCCACGTCAAAGACAACCACTCGCGTCGCGGGCTGCTCAAGCTCGTGTCGCAGCGCCGGCAGATTCTTGACTATCTGCATCGCACCAGTGACGGGCGATACAAGGAGTTGATTGAACGGTTGGGTATCCGCCGTTGAAGAGTTCGCGCGCGGCAGGTGCCGCGCGTCTTGCTGGCGGAGCGCGTCAGACGCCCGCCCTTTGCCCGGCAGCCGCGCTGCCGATCCATGGAATGGGTGTAGCCCGTTCATAACTCAGGGAAGGTTCGAAGACCATGGCAGGATCGCCGGACGCTGAAAGGCATGCAGCGGTGCTGCGCCGTCAGCGGCTCGCCGTCTTGCTTATGGCCTTCGCACACCCCGCGAAAACCATGAGAGACAAACAAAATGTTCGATATTCATCGTGTCCAACTTGACTGGGGCGGACGCAAGCTAACGTTGGAAACCGGCAGGATCGCGCGCCAAGCCGACGGGGCGGTGTTCGCCTCCTACGGCGATACCACGGTCATCGCCACCATTGTCGCCGCCAAAGAGCCGAAACAAGGCATCGATTTCCTGCCGCTCACCTGCAACTATCAGGAGAAGTATTACGCCGCTGGCCGAATTCCCGGCGGCTATTTCAAGCGTGAGGCCCGTCCGACCGAAAGGGAAACGCTGATCTCCCGCCTGATCGATCGACCGGTGCGCCCGCTTTTTGCCGATGGTTGGCGCTGCGACACGCAGGTCATCGCCACCGTTCTGTCCCACGATCTGGAAAACGATCCTGATATTCTGGCGATGGTGGCGGCCTCGGCGGCGCTGACGCTGTCGGGCGCGCCGTTCATGGGTCCGATCGGCGCCGCACGGGTCGGCTTCATCAACAACGAATACGTACTCAATCCGCAGATCGACGAAATGACCGAGAGTCAGCTCGATCTGGTCGTCGCCGGCACTCAGGACGCGGTGCTGATGGTGGAGTCGGAAGCGCAGGAGCTTTCGGAAGACATTATGCTGGGCGCCGTGATGTTCGGGCATCGCCATTTCCAGCCGGTGATCGACGCCATCATCAAGCTTGCGGAAAAAGCCGCCAAGGAGCCGCGCGAGCTTAAAGTGCCCGACAACGCGGCGCTGGAAAGCGAGATGCGTGGCGTCGTCGAGCAGGAATTGCGGGCCGCTTATGCGATTCCCGACAAGATGCAACGTCACAAGGCTGTCGACGCCGCTAAGGACCGCGTCATGAGCCGTTTCTGCCCGCCCGACGTGGAAGATCCGAAATACCCGAAGCTTCAGGTCGGCGGGGTTTTCAAGGATCTCGAAGCCAAAATCGTGCGCTGGAATATTTTGGACACCGGCAACCGTATCGACGGCCGCGACGTGAAAACCGTCCGCCCGATCGTGTGCGAGGTCGGCGTGCTGCCGCGCACTCATGGCTCCGCATTGTTCACGCGCGGCGAGACCCAGGCGCTGGTTGTCGCCACGCTCGGTACCGGCGAGGACGAGCAGTTCGTCGATGCGTTGCAGGGAACCTACAAGGAGACCTTCCTGCTGCATTACAATTTCCCGCCCTTCTCGGTCGGCGAGACCGGCCGCCTCGGCGCCCCCGGGCGGCGCGAGATCGGCCACGGTAAGCTCGCGTGGCGCGCCATCCGGCCGGCGCTGCCGGCGCATCACGACTTTCCCTACACGCTCCGCGTCGTCTCCGAGATCATGGAATCCAACGGCTCGTCCTCGATGGCGACCGTGTGTGGCACATCGCTGGCGCTGATGGATGCCGGCGTGCCGCTCAAACGCCCGACCGCCGGCATCGCCATGGGCCTGATCAAGGAAGACCAGCGCTTTGCCGTCCTGTCGGACATTCTGGGCGACGAGGATCATCTGGGCGACATGGACTTCAAGGTCGCCGGCACCGAGCGTGGCGTCACCTCGCTGCAGATGGACATCAAGATCGCCGGCATCACCGAAGAAATCATGCGCATCGCGCTGGGTCAGGCCAAGGACGGCCGCATGCACATCCTCGGCGAGATGGCCAAGGCGATCACGCACGCCCGCGCCGAACTCGGCGAGCACGCGCCGCGCATCGAAGTGTTCTCGATCCCCGTCGACAAGATCCGCGAAGTGATCGGCTCGGGCGGCAAGGTCATTCGCGAAATCGTCGAGAAGACCGGCGCCAAGATCGATATTTCCGACGATGGCACGGTGAAAGTCGCCTCCGCCAAGGCGGAATCGATCAAGGCCGCGATCAACTGGATCAAGTCGATCGCATCTGACCCCGAGGTCGGGCATATCTACGAGGGCACCGTCGTCAAGGTGATGGACTTCGGCGCCTTCGTGAACTTCTTCGGCGCCAAGGATGGCCTGGTGCATATCAGCCAGCTCGCCGCGCGCCGTGTGCAGAAGACCAGCGACGTCGTCAAGGAAGGCGACAAGGTCAAGGTCAAGCTTCTTGGCTTCGACGAGCGCGGCAAGGTCAGGCTGTCGATGAAGATCGTCGATCAGGAGACCGGCGAGGACCTCGAAGCCAAGCAGAAGGCTGAAGCCGAGCATGCACCTGAAGCAGCGGCCGGCGGAGCAGAGTAGGCCTTCTCATTCCTCCCGCGAAGAGCGCATCGGCGCTAATATAGACTTGTTTTCCGGATGCGGTGCCGCGCCATAAGCGCGTTTACGCGACGCGCTGGCGGTGCACCGCTGTTCCGGGATCGTCTCAAACCCGGCGCTTGTAACGATCCCGGGTCTGCAGCGCACGGAGCGCCCGGAAGGTGATCGATGCGATCCATCTAGTGGGCGGTTCAGAAGTCCGCATCATTCTTGCCGCTAATTCTACATGCGGATTCCTGAACCAAAGCCACACTTAGCGGCATTGCGGTGACAGTGCATTTAAATGACAAGCAGAGCTTAAGATGAGTGCACTGTCACCGTAACTCCCAAAATGTCGGCTCTTATTAGACTTAGATTAATCCGCAATTGCCACATGCTCGGCGCGGTGCACCGGCTTGGTGAATATGACCAGCAGCGGCAGCACCGCCAGCGTTGCAATCATCAACAGCTTGTAATCGTCCACATAGGCGATGATTTGGGCCTGCTCGGTGATGACCGCGTTGAGCGCCGCGCGTCCGGCCGCCGTCATCGGGTTCCAGAAATGAGCGATGCTCGGATTCTCCAGCGCGCGGTTCACGGCGGTGACATGTTGGGCGATCTCGGCGTGATTGGCCTGCGTGTTGCGGACCAAGAGCGCATTGACCACCGAAATGCCGATGCTGGAGCCGATATTGCGGAACAGACTGTAGAGCCCGGCGCCTTCGGTCCGCTCCTGCAACGGCAGGGTCGACAATGTCGCCGCGCTGAGCGGCACGAACAGGAAGCCGAGGCCGAAGCCTTGCACCATGGTGACGACGACGATCGTTTCCTGCGAAACGTCCGGCGTCCAGCCGGTCATCGCGTAATAGGCCCACGCAGTCAGGGTCAGCCCCAGGCCGAGCAGGATGCGGATGTCGGTGCGGCCGACGAGGCGGCCGACAATCAACATCGAAATCATGGTGCCGACGCCGCGCGGCCCCATGATGATGCCGGCCGCGACCACCGGGTAGTTCATCAATTCCTGCAAGTAAGGCGGCTGCAGCGCCATCGAGGCGTAATAGGTCAGGCCGACGATGACGATGAAGATCATTCCGGCCGAGAAGTTGCGGTCGCGGAACAGGGAGGGACGCACGAACGGCCGTTCCGCCGTGAAGGTATGGACGATGAAAAGATAGAAAGCCGAAGCTGCGACGATAGCCTCGATGATGATCTCGGTCGAACTGAACCAGTCCTTCTCCTGGCCGCGATCGAGGATCATCTGCATGGCGCCGAGCGAGATGCTCAGAGTGGCGAAGCCGAACCAATCCAGTTTCCCCACCGGATCGCGCGGCGGCTCGGGCAGAAACAGGACGATGCCGATAAAGTCGAGAATGCCGATCGGCAGGTTGATGTAGAAAACATAACGCCATGAGTAGCTCTCGGTCAGCAAGCCGCCGAGCACCGGACCGAGCACCGGGCCGATCATCACGCCGATGCCGAACATCGCCATGGCGAAGCCCTGGCGCTCGCGCGGATAGATGGCGAACAGAAGCGACTGGGAAATCGGCACCAACGCGGCGCCGAAGGCGCCCTGCATGATGCGGAACAGGACGATCTGGTCCAACGATTGAGCCATGCCGCACAAGACGGAGGCGAACGTGAAGCCGCAGATCGAAACCAGGAACAAGCGCTTGATGCCGAATTTTCCGGCCAGGTATCCGGTCGGCGGCGTCATGATGGCGGCGGCGACGATGTACGACGTCAGCACCCACTCGATCTGCTCGTAGCTCGCCGACATGCTGCCTTGCATGTAGGGTAGCGACACGTTGGCAATGGTGGTGTCGAGCGCCTGCATCAGGGTGGCGAGGATGATGCAGACAGTCAGCGCTCCGCGATGACCGACGATCTCGGCCGTGCTCGTGGAGGATGTGTTCTCGGAAGCCATTTTCTAATAATCCATCGACACGGTCGCTACTGCGGAGTTTCAGAGATCAGTAATTCAAAGTGCGCCCGCCCCCTCACGCTCGGGAGGGCCGAAGGCCCGATCGGGCAAGGGGGAGGGGCATCACGAATTGAATCGATCTTCTGCGATTCCGCTTGCTAGAACAGCGCGGTCAAGAAATGCGGGAAGCCGCGCGCGTGCCCGGTGTCGACCGATATCTCAGCGCTCGTGCCGGCCGCCAGCGGCGGCAATTTTTTGTCGCTGGTATCGACGTGAATCCGCATCGGCACGCGCTGCACCACTTTGACCCAATTGCCGCTGCTGTTCTGCGCCGGCAGAAGGGAAAATTCCTCCGATGCCGCCGGGCTCACGCTCTCAACGGTGCCGTGCCACTCCTGGTCCGGATAGGTGTCGACCGTGATCGTGACCGGCTGACCCGGCCGCACATAGGTCAGCTCGGTCTCCTTCGGTTGCGCCTCCACCCAGACATGATCGGTATCGACCAGAAAAAACGCGGTGGCCGAAGCGGCGAGATATTTCCCCGGCGCGATCGACGGCACGTCGGTGACGACGCCGGCGAACGGCGCCTTGACCACGGTGTCGTCAAGCTGACGCTCCGCCTCGTCGACCTGCGCCTTGGCCTGCAGATATTGCGGATGCCGTGTCACTTCGACGTTTGGGTTGCCGTCGAGCTTGGCAAGCTGCACCTGCGCTTGCTGCCGCAGCGATTCCAATTTGTTTTTGTCGTTGCCGAGCGTCGCTTGCGCCTGATTGAAAACCGTCTGGGAAACGGTGTGCGTGCGCAGCAGCATCGAATCGCTGTCGTAATTGGTCTGATCGAAAACGACCAGCGATTGCTGGGCGGCAATATCGCTGAGCATACGCTTGTAGTCGTTCTTCATCGCTTGGATTGTGAGCGCGGTCTGCGCCATGTTGGCCTTGGCGTTGTCAAGCGCGATCTGAAATTGCCTCGGATCGAGCCGATAGAGGACCTGCCCTGCCGCGACCCGTTCGTTCTCATGCACGTCCACGTCCTTGACGATGCCGGCCACGTCGGTCGAAACGCCGACTTTGTCGGCTTCGACATACGCGTCGTCCTCTGCAACGATCTGACCTCCGGTGACATACCAGTAGCCGGCGATCAGAAGCGCCACCGGCAACAGCGCGAACATTCCCCAGCGCGTCCAATTCCGGCGCTTCGCCCGCGGCGTCTCTCTCTGCGGTGGACTGGCTTGTTTCTCGATGGCCGGCGCGAGCGATACCGGCCTGGGCGCTTCAGGCGCCTCGTCATGCGCAGGCGGCAATTGTTTGCGGAGCGGCTCAGCCATAGTGGCGCTCCTCCGCGACCGCCTCGCCCGCTGTTCGGCGTTGGATTGCCTGGCGCAGATTTTCCTTCACGACGCCGAGCTGGGCCACCATGTGCTCGACGCTCTCCCGTTCCACGCCGGAAAGCGCGGTGCCCAACAGCTCCTCGCCAAGATCGCCGAGTTTTTCCAGGAGCGGCCGCGCCGCGGGGGTCAGAAACAGGCGCTTGGCACGCCGATCGACGGGATCAGGACGTCGCTCGATCAGCCCACATTCGCAAAGCTTGTCGAGGAGACGGGTCAGCGAAATGGGCTGCAGGTCCAGGATTTCGGCCAGTTCGGATTGCTTGAGCCCCTCGGAACGGTCGAGGCGGACCAACACCACCCATTGCGCGCGCGTGATGCCGAACTGCGCCGCCTTGTGGTCCGCGTAGGTCCGCAGCATCCTTGCTACATCGTTAATAGTGAAAGCGAATTCTCGCGTAAGCGTCCGCGGAAGCAAACCAGCCTCCTCCTGTTATGCCTGCTCAAATCATCGTTGCATAATATAAGCATACTTATAGAACGTGTCATGCGATTTTTGCGGTGCAGCAAAGCACGACCCAAATGGCATGGCCGGGCGAAGCGACTTACGCCAGTCCCAGCTCGGCAAAGGCGCCCATGTGATGGTCCGCGGAGGCTTGTCCGAAACAGCAGAAGACAACCCGCGTCACGCCGCGCGGCGCCGCAGCCAGTTCGGCCGCCACGGTGCCCACTGCGATCCGCGCGGCACGATCCGACGGATAGCGATAAATGCCGGTGGAGATGGCCGGAAACGCGATCGAGGAAAGGCCGTTGGCTGCGGCAAGGTCGAGCGCCGCGCGGTAACAAGAGGCCAACAACTCCTGCTCACGCTCGCCCCCGCCATTCCACACCGGACCGACGACGTGAATGACCCGCTTTGACGGCAGGGCGTATCCGAGCGTGATCTTGGCCGCGCCGGTCGCGCAGCCCCCGAGCGTTTCACATTCCACGCGCAGTCGTGGACCCGCCGCCCGATGGATCGCGCCGTCGACTCCGCCGCCGCCCAGCAAAGTCCGATTGGCGGCGTTGACGACGGCATCGAGCGCAAGCGTCGTGATGTCGGCCACGCAGACTTCAAGCCGGGCGGTGCCGATTTCGGCGATCAGAAGCGGTGCCAGGTCTGTCATTGGCCGAGCGTATCACGCCCACTCGGCCTGTGCCTCCGCCGCCAGATCGACCGTGCTTTTCACGCCGATATCGTCGAAATGCTCGTCAAGGAAACGCCTTGCGGCCCGTCGTCCGCTGACCCGCAACACATCAAAGAACTCATAGTCGGTCGAAAGCTTGCTCGCGGCATCGAAACGCGTGCCGAAGCGGTCGAGCACAATGCGATGCACGTTGATGCGCCGGTATTGCCCCGGCCCGATACCGCGCGGCAGCTTGCCCTGATCGATCAATCGGGCGACGAAGTCGATGGCACGATATTCCCCGATGAGAGAAGAGTTGAACGTGATTTCGTTGATCCGATTCATGATCTCGCTGGACGACATCGGCGTCGCCTGCCGCACCAGCGGGTTGATCTGAACCACCAGAACATCCTCGGTGCTCGTCGTCCGAAAAAACGGGAAGATGACCGGGTTGCCCAAATAGCCGCCATCCCAATAGGGCACGCCGTCGATCTCGACCGCGCGGAACAGGAGCGGCAGGCAAGCCGACGCCATCACCGCAGCGGCGGAAAGCTTTTCGCGCGGGAAGATGCGCACCCGTCCGGTTTGCACGTTGGTTGCCGAAACGAAAAGCTGCAAATCGGCGGCCGCGCGCAACTTTTCGAAATCGACGAAGCGCTCGATCAGATCCTTGAGCGGATTGATGTTGAGCGGGTTGACGTCGTAGGGCGAAAAATAACGCGACACCGCGTCGAGCCAGGCCTGGACCGGCGTGCCCTCGAGCGGCGTGAACGACAACAGGCGCTGCATCACTTCACGCTGCAGGGCCGGCAGATTGCCGGTGCTCGATGCTGCGCGCCAGAAATCGGCGAGCCGCTTCTTCGCCTCTTCCCGGCCGCCGCGGACCAGACCGTCGGCCAGCATCACGGCGTTGACCGCGCCCGCGGAGGTCCCGGAAATGCCCTCGACCGCGATGCGATCGTCCGCCAAGAGCTGATCCAGCACGCCCCAGGTGAAGGCGCCGTGAGCGCCGCCGCCCTGCAGCGCCAGATTGATGCGCTTGGTGGTGACCGCGGCTTTTTGTTCGGTCGCTCGGCCGGCCAATAATGAGGAGAGCGGGTTTTTCATGTGGTCGCCATGATCCATGTCATGCCCCGCCAACGGTCCGGCCCGAAGTGGCCGGCCCGATGACAAGCTCCGGCGGGGCATCCAGTAATCGCAAGCATCAAAGGGCGCAGCGTTTCTCTCTCGTGCGCCTACGATTACTGGATCATCCGCTTTCGCGGATGATGACACGGACCGTCATTCCGCAGTCCAACCGCCGTCGATCGAAAGATTGGCGCCGGTGATCGCCCTCGCCGCATCGGAACAAAGATAAACGGCAAGTGAAGCCACCTCGTCCACGGTGATGAACTCCTTGGTCGGTTGAGCGGCGAGGATCACATCGCGTTTGACCTGCTCCTCGGTCATGCCTCGCGCCTTCGCGGTATCTGGAATTTGCTTCTCGACCAGCGGCGTCCAGACGTATCCCGGACTGATGCAATTGCAGGTGATGCCGAAGGTCGCGACTTCGAGCGCGACCGTCTTGGTCAGGCCGGCGAGCCCATGCTTCGCCGACACATAGGCGACCTTGAACGGCGAAGCGACCAGCGAATGCGCCGACGCCGTATTGATGATGCGGCCCCACTTGCGCGCTTTCATGCCCGGCACCGCGGCGCGCACGGCATGGAAGGCTGCCGACAGATTGATGGCGATAATCTGATCCCATTTCTCGATCGGGAATTCCTCGATCGGAGCGACAAACTGGATGCCCGCATTGTTGACCAGGATGTCGAGCGCGCCGAATGTCTTTTCCGCGGTCCGCACCATGTCGGCGATTTCGGCGGCTTTTGTCATGTCGGCGGCCGAATAGGCCGCTTTGACGCCGAAGTCCTTCTCGATCCCTGCGCGTTCCTTCTCGATCGCAGCCTGGTCGCCGAAGCCATTGAGGGTGACGTTGGCACCTTGCGCGGCAACAGCGCGGGCGATGGCGAGCCCGATTCCGGAGGTCGAGCCGGTGACAAGGGCGGACTTTCCTTTGAGCATAGCGATCCCCAATTCATCGATGGGTGGTTGTGAAATGACGTACGCCTGCGCAGGGCGCATCCTTGAGCCGGCGGAATTTGCGGCGCTTTCTGCTGCAGCGCAACATAAAAACCGCCCATGCGTCACGCTAACGCGACCGCTTAAGGTCGCTCGGAACGCCGCAAGTCAGTATTGTGACACCATGATGCCCAGAAGGTCCGGGACCAGAGCGAAAAGGACACGAACGCCACGCGCGATTTTCCCCGCGCCCGGCCACGACCACGCGCGCTGCACCAGCGCGGGGATCGCTTATGCGGAACACCACTGTGCGGTGCGGGCGCAGCGGCTCACGCCGATGCGCCGCCAGGTGCTGGAGGCGCTGCTCGGCAGCCATAACCCGCTCGGCGCCTACGAGATCATCGAGCAAATCGCCACCACGAACGAGCGCCCGGCGCCAATCAGCGTTTACCGCGCGCTTGAGTTCCTGCGCGAGAACGGCCTCGTCCATCGCATCGAGAGCCGCAACGCCTTTGTGGCATGCGGACACAATCATGCCGGCGGCGACTTGGTGGTTTTTCTCATCTGCGAGCGGTGCGGCGCGGTTGGCGAGGCGCCGGGTGGCATGGTTGCGGATGCATTGAAAGCCTCCTCGCGCACGGCGGGGTTTTTGCCAAAGAGTCCCTTGATCGAGATCGTCGGCATCTGCTCGCATTGCCGGGCCGGCTGAAACGCCGCGTCGGTGAAACCAAGTCTCGTGCCAACCGCCCCGTCATCTCGCCCGCTTGATGCGCTTGCCATTGCCGTCACGGTCGGGCTTTGCGTGAGCTGGGGGTTCAACAACGTCGCCATCAAGCTCGCGATTCCCGATATTCCGCCGCTGATTCAATCGGCGAGCCGCTCTGCGATTGCGGCGGTTTTGGTTGCAGGCTGGTGTCACGCCCGCGGCATTCCGCTGTTCAAACGCGATGGCACGCTGGTCGCGGGCGTCGCGGCCGGGGTGCTGTTCGCACTGGAGTTCCTGCTGATCTATCGCGGACTGGTCTGGACCACCGTCACGCGCGGCACATTGTTTCTCTATCTGGCGCCATTCTTCGTCGCGCTCGGATCGCGGTGGCTCATTCCGGGCGACCGGCTCAACGTCGCGCAATGGCTCGGTCTGTTATTGTCCTTCGCCGGCATGGTGATCGCCTTCGGCGTGCCGGGGCCGGCCATCAGCCCGCGGCAGACGCTCGGCGACCTGATGTTGATGAGCGCGGCGGCGGCCTGGGCGGCAACCACCCTTCTGATCAAGGCGAGCGCGCTGAGCCGCATCAGCGCGGAAAAGACGCTCCTTTATCAACTGGTCGTATCGGCCCCGCTCCTTGCCGTGGGCGCGGCGGTATTCGGTGGGCACCTCACGGTCATGCCCTCGGCGCTGGCGTTTGGCGCCGTCGCCTACCAGACGCTATGGGTGGTCAGTGTCACATACGTGGTATGGTTCGCCCTTATCGTACGCTATTCGGCGGCCAGACTGTCGGCGTTCACCTTCTTGGCCCCGCTTTGTGGCGTGATGGCCGGACACTTCGTATTGAACGAACGGTTGACGCCGCCCTTTGCCGTAGCGGTGGCACTGGTGGCCGGAGGTCTGGTCCTCGTAAACCGCCCGCGCTGAGGCTATATCCGTGGTTTCGGTTCCCTCCGGGGACCGAACAAAAAGTGAAGAGATTGTCCGATGATGGAATTTCCCGGGCCGGCCGAGAGGCATCACACCGTCACCGTCAAGGTCGGCAAGGTCGCCGTCGGCGGTGGCGCGCCGGTCGTGGTGCAGTCCATGACCAATACCGACACGGCCGATCCCGACGCCACTGCCCGGCAGGTTGCCGCGCTGGCGCGCGCCGGCTCCGAGATCGTCCGCATCACGGTGGACCGGGACGAGGCCGCCGCCGCGGTACCGCACATCAAGGAGCGGCTTCTAAAGATGAGCGTCGACGTGCCGATCGTCGGCGACTTCCATTACATCGGTCACAAACTCCTGGCCGATCATCCGGCCTGCGCCGAGGCGCTGGACAAATATCGCATCAACCCCGGCAATGTCGGCTTCAAGGAAAAGAAAGACCGGCAATTCGGCGCGATCGTCGAGACCGCGATCCGCCACAACAAACCGGTGCGCATCGGCGCCAATTGGGGCTCGCTCGATCAAGAGCTGCTCACGCATCTGATGGACGAGAACTCAAAATCGAATCACCCGGTCGATGCGCGCGACGTCACCCGCGAGGCCATGGTGCAGTCGGCGCTGCTGTCGGCGCAGCGCGCCGAGGAGATCGGCCTGCCGAAGAACCGCATCATCCTTTCGGCCAAGGTCTCCGCCGTGCAGGATTTGATCGGCGTGTACAGCGAACTGGCGCGGCGCTCCGACTATGCGCTGCATCTCGGTCTGACCGAGGCCGGCATGGGCTCAAAGGGCATCGTCGCCTCGTCCGCCGCCATGGGCGTGCTGCTGCAGCAAGGCATCGGCGATACCATCCGCATTTCACTCACGCCGGAACCGAACGGCGACCGCACCCTGGAAGTCAAAGTCGCCCAGGAATTACTGCAGACCATGGGGCTGCGAACGTTCGTGCCGTTGGTCGCCGCCTGCCCCGGTTGCGGCCGCACGACATCGACGACGTTCCAGGAGCTCGCCGCCAGCATCCAGGGCTTCATTCGCGAATCGATGCCAGAATGGAAGACGCGCTATCCGGGCGTCGAAGGCCTCAACGTCGCCGTGATGGGCTGCATCGTCAACGGTCCGGGCGAGTCCAAGCACGCCGACATCGGCATCTCGCTCCCCGGCACCGGCGAACAGCCGACCGCGCCGGTCTTCATCGACGGCAAGAAGGCCGCCACCTTGCGCGGCCCGACCGTGTCGGCCGATTTTCAGAAGCTGGTGATCGACTATATCGAGCGTCGCTACGGGCACGGCGCAAGGGCAGCGGCAGAGTGACCATTCGTTGAGCTACCTACGGATCATCTCGAAAAATCTGGCCGTGTCCGAAATTAAAATTCTAACTCGCTGTGCGATCCCAGGCGCACCAAATCGAGATGCGCTGCATCCGGCTTTCGACAAATCAGAATGAGATCGGGCTTGAGGTGGCAATCCCGATGATCATTCCATTCGCCGGACAGAGGATGATCGAAGTTACGTTTCGGTAGCGGTGTATCGGCGGCCAATAGGCGAACGATCTCTGCAAGATCGTGGTCGAGTATTTTGCTGTATCGGCCTGACTTATCGCGCTTGAAGTGGTTGGTGTACCTAACTGTCCTCATTCAGGCTCGTCAGCAGTTCATCGGGCGAACCCCCGCTGGCCACTTCACCGCGCCGCGCGGCCTTCGTCGCTTCAATAGTCTCGTCGTTCGGGACGAGGGGTTCAAACGGCAGCGCCTTTTCCCTGGCGATTCGAACCATCATGAGGCGGAAGACATCAGATACGGTGAGCCCCATGGCGCCAAGCACGGCGGCGGCCTCTTTTTTAATGTGCTGATCGATTCTGGCACGGACGACGGCATTTTCGGTTATATAGCGCTCCTGGGCTACAACGTAGCTCATCGACATTTCGTTTCAAGAGCCGGCAGCGAGATTTTCCATCCAGTACTCCGATGAGCTACGGTTGCGCAGGGGTCTGGAGTTGACAATGCACGCGGTTCCATCGAGCGCCAATCAAACCCCGCACGAACTCCAGGGCGGCGGCATCATCGCCGCCATCAAGGCGAGCGGCATCGAATACGTGCTGGCGGTGCCCGACATCGTCACCAGTTCCGGCCTGCTGGCGCCGATCGCGCGCGACAAGGATCTGAAGCTCATCCGCGTCTGCAAGGAAGACGAATGCATCGGCATCGCGTCGGGCTTGTCCTACGCCGACAAGCGGGCGCTGATCATGGTCCAGTACACCGGCTTTCTCGATTCGCTCAACGCCATCCGCGGCATCGCCGTCGAGTACAAGCAGCCGATCTGCATGATGGTCGGACTGCTCGGCCACAATCCGGACCTCGCACCGCGCGCGTCGCCGCGTTACGGGGTGCGCATCATCGAGCCGATTTGCGACGACATGGGCCTTTCCCATCATCTGATCAGCCTTGATGCCGATGTCGGCAAAATCGCGCCGGCGATCGAGAAGGCCTATCGCGAGTCGGCGCCGGTTGCGTTGTTGATCGGACGGAGGCCGAAAGCGTCATGAAACGAATGAACGGAATCGGCTCCTTCTCCTCGACGAAGTCATGGCTGTCGCAGCTAAATTTCCCTCCCCTGAAAGGGGAGGGTCGGATCGCGAAGCGATCCGGGGAGGGGTCGCGGGCCGCGCAATACTCCTCGCCACGACCCCCACCCGGCAGCCTTCGGCTGCCGACCTCCCTCTTTCAGGGGGAGGAACAATGCCTCACCTTTTCCAAACGCGATTGCCCACTGCCAAAGCGGAGGGGAGAATCGAAAGGCGTGCGGATCGTGCTGTCATGATGAAACGGGACGAATGTTTTCGCATCCTGGCGCGCCATATCAAGGACGAAGCCGTAGTCGCGACCTATAGTTCCGCGGTTGACTGGGTCGAGGTCGCGCCGCGCCCGCAAAATTATCTGTCGATCGGCGCCATGGGGCTCGACTCCTCGCACGGCCTGGGCCTCGCCCTCGGTCGGCCGGACAGGCGCGTGGTCGTGCTGCAAGGCGACGGCAGCCTGTTGATGAACCTCGGCAGTCTGGTGACGATTGCCGCGGTGGCGCCAAAGAACCTCGTCCATCTGGTCGCGCAGAATGACACCTACGAGGCCAACGGCAGCCAGCCGATCCCGAATCCCAAAGTCGATTTCGCCAGCATGGCGCGCGCCGCCGGCTACGCGGGGGTCTACGATTTTTTCGATCTGAAGATTTTCGAGCAGCAAGTCGCGCATGTGCTGGAGCAGGACGGCCCGGTCTTCGCCACGCTGCGCGTCGCGCCGTCAAAGCCGCTCACATACGATTATCCGAGCATGTACGACCCTGAGAAGCGCAAGGCGTTCAAGGCGCAATGGCGGGGGTGAAAGTCAACACCGTCATTGCGAGCCAACGGACCCGGGCGAAGTCGCGCCGTCCAATGACAGGCTCGGCGAAGCAATCCAGGGGGCAGAGTGCATCCGCGTCCACGCTGTACTGGATTGCTTCGTCGCGGAGCCTGCCACCGGGTCGGCCGACCGACCCTCTTGGCGTCATGGCCCGGCTTGTCCCGGCATCCAGCCGGGCCGGCCGCTTCGGGCCGGACCCGTTGCTCCTCGTAATGCCACGTCGTGATTTTTCTATCCCTATCGAGCTTTTGCATTCGCTTGGTAGCGTAGAACCGATCGTTATTTCAACGAGCGTTATCGGGCCGCCGAAGGAACCAGATGGGCAAAGTGCCGGCTCGACCCAGGCCCATGAGATTGGCTATAATGATCGTTGAGTACGCACCTAAACCTGATAGCTTATGACCCGGTCGGTGCGAACTTGTCCCGCAGGCGAAACGCGGGGCTTTTAACTTATCTGCGCCGGACACTAGAGCGCAACAAAGAGGCAGCAATGGCTAAAGGTACCGTGAAGTGGTTCAATTCACAAAAGGGCTACGGATTCATTCAGCCGCAGGCTGGCGGCAAAGATGTTTTCGTCCACATCTCGGCCGTCGAGAGAGCCGGCCTGAGCGGCCTCAATGAAGGGCAAGTCGTCGAATACGAGGAGGTCGCAAACAAGGGCAAAACGTCAGCGGAAAACCTCAAGGTTCAGCGCTGATTTTGGCCGGGCACCCGCCAACCAAGCACGGTGGCGTCGATGCATCTGGCAGTATCGAGGCTTTGCCAGGTGCCATTGCGCCATCGGCACAGGAACGGAATGACATAGGTGCCGACATGATCCTCACAGAGGAGCTCAAGCGGCTGGTCTGTCGGCGGGGGGCCGTCATGATTAAATGCGTCGATGCGTTCTTGCCGTGTTGCCATGCTTTGCCTCGGCTTAACTGCAGCCGTTTCAGGCTCTACCACATCACGGCTCGTTAACCGCTGACCTTCATTCTGCCCCCGGATCGATTCGGGAGTGGTGAAGCGTGAGCGCCGACATACTGAGGCTGAGCGACTATCGCATGGACGATGGCGCCGATGGCGAGATAGACTTGGCTACTGCAGTCGATGTCGCTATCCGGGACTTACGCGAAATTCTGCTGTGCTGGGGTTCTGAGATGGCACGGCAGCGCGCGGACGAGTGCGATTCGATGTTGCGGTGTGCCTATTCCGGATTTGTCAGTTACCAGACAGCATCTCAATAGCATGCGGATGGAAAAGGTCTCGTCTTTCGGCCCCATTGATTACAGCCTCGCTATCAAAAATAGGGGGCATCCGCCCAAATCGTGGCGATGGGAAATTTACGCGGCCGGAAAGAGCAAGCCGGTGCGACAATCTGAATTTTTCGAAACGATGTCCAAAGCTACCCGTGCAGGAAAGATCGCATTGGCAGAACTCCGGGCCACCCCCGCAGTTTGATGGCCGTTATTGTGCTGGTTTTCGGTCGCCGGCATGACGGGGCTATTCACGCGCTGGCGCCGCCGGCGACCGAAAACCAGCACACAACGAGGGCCGCGCTTCGCGCACCGCCCATGGGTGAGGTGTCAGCTCACCGTTTCCCTTCCAGCCGCTTGATCACCTCGTCGAGCTGATCGAGGCTGCGATAGCGGATCGACAGCGCGCCGCCGCGCTCGCGATGATCGATGCTCACCGCCAGTCCGAGCGCATCGGCCAGGCGTTTTTCCAGCGCCAGCGTATCGGCATTTTTCGCCGCATGGGCCTTGCGCCCGGTTTTTTGTTGTTTGCTGCTTTGTTTCCCGAGCTCGCGCGCCAGCGCTTCGACCTCGCGCACGTTAAGCCCGCGGGCGACGATTTCCTCGGCCAGCCGCTCGGCGTCGTGATGACCGATCAAGGCCCGCGCGTGGCCGGCGCTCAGCCGGCCGGAGTGGATATGCTCCTTGACCCGATCGGGCAGCGTCTGCAGGCGGAGCGTATTGGCGACATGGCTGCGACTCTTGCCGACCATGCGGGCGACGTCCTCCTGGCTGTGGCTGAAATCGCGGATCAGCGCGCGATAGCCTTCGGCCTCTTCGAGCGGATTGAGGTCGGCGCGCTGCACGTTCTCGACAATGGCGAGCTGCAATGCCTCGGCGTCGGTCGCCTCGATGATGACGACGGGGACGTCATGCAGGCCGGCGCGCTGCGCCGCGCGCCAACGCCGTTCGCCGGCGATGATCTCATAAGCATCCGCAACGCCGCGCAGCGGCCGCGCCACGATTGGCTGAATGATGCCGCGCTCGCGCAGCGAAGCGGCGAGTTCGTCAAGCTCGCCATCTGAAAACATCCGCCGCGGATTGCGCGCGTTGGGCCGGAGCGACGCCGTCGGCAGCTTCCGTTGTCCGCGCGGCCGCTCGACCGAACTCTCCGCGCCCACGTCGCCGATCAACGCGGCCAGTCCGCGTCCCAATCGCGATCGTGCCGCCTCATCCGCCACCGCCGCCGCTCCCAAACCTTCGCTCACGCGCATTTCCACGTTTTACCCTGTCATGCCCCGCGAAAGCGGGGCATCCAGTAGACGACCATGGCGCGCATGATAATCATTCACGCAGATGTCGCTGATTACTGGATCGTCCGCCTGCGCGGACGATGACAAAATAGGAATCATTGCTTTTAGCCGACGCACAATTCCTTCTCGCGCTGGATGACCTCGGTCGCGAGCCGCAAATACGCTTCGCTACCGCTACATTTGAGATCGTAGACCAGCACCGGCTTGCCATACGACGGCGCTTCTGAGACGCGCACGTTGCGCGGAATGATGGTGTCGTAAACCTTCTCTTTCATGAACTCGCGTACGTCGGCGACGACCTGGGCGGATAGATTATTGCGCGAGTCGTACATCGTTAGCACGACGCCGTGGATGGTAAGACCGGGATTGAGCGTCTCGCGCACCTGCTCGACGGTTTTGAGAAGCTGCGACAAACCTTCGAGCGCGAAGAACTCGCATTGCAGCGGCACCAGAATGGCGTTCGCCGCCGCCATGGCGTTGACGGTCAGCAAGTTGAGCGAAGGCGGACAGTCGACCAGCACATAGTTGAAACCTTTGGCGTTCGCAGTCGCGGCATTGAGCGGTGCCAGCGCGTTGCGCAGACGGAACGCGCGGTCTCTCGCCTGGCCGATTTCAAGTTCGAGCCCGGAGAGATCGAGCGTCGACGGTGCAAGATGCAGACGCGGCACGGCGGTTTGTACGACGGCGTCGCGCAACGTCGCTTCGCCGACGAGAATGTCGTAGGTCGAATAGCGCCGGTTGCGCCGGTCGACGCCGAGGCCGGTGGAGGCATTGCCCTGCGGATCGAGATCGATGATCAGAACCTCATCGCCGATGGCGGCGAGCGCGGTGCCGAGATTGATCGCGGTCGTGGTCTTGCCGACACCGCCTTTTTGATTGGCGACAGCGATGACGCGCGGCGGACGCGGCGTCTCGACCTGCAGTTGCCGATCCGCCGTCGATGCCAATGATGAATTTTCGCCGGAGGCCTGCTCCGAAGCTGGTACGTCACTCATGGCAGTGACCCACCTCTCCCCGCTAGCGCCTAGTCAGAGCCTTTTTTGCGCGAGCCGATTTTGAGTCGAGACCCCGCACTACCACGATTCGGCCTCGCGGGTCGGTCCGACTAGGCGCCAGACTGGCCGCAACCCTCCAACATTTAGCGGCTTGGGTCAATTCAACCTCAACATTTTGCCCCTTGGGAAACAGCCCGATGGTCCCCTTTATCAACAGGGGCGAGGCTGCGGTCAGCAGGTCGGACAGCGGCGCAACGGCTCTGGCCGTCACGACCTCAATCGGATCGGGCGGTGCTTTGACGAAATCGGCGATGCGCGTCGCGTGAATGACCGCTGGCGTCCCGGTGACGCCGACGGCCTCGCGCAGAAAGGCCGCCTTGTTCGTATTGCTCTCCACGAGGTGAACGCGCGCATTTTCCGTCCCCTCAAGCGCGCAAGCAAGCACCAGACCCGGGAAGCCCGCGCCGCTCCCAAAATCGGCCCACAGGCGCGCATCGGGCGCGAGCGCGAGAAGCTGCAGCGAGTCGGCAATGTGGCGCGTCCACAGCACCGGCTCGGTCGACGGCGCGATCAGATTGACGCGCTGTTGCCAATCGAGCAGCAAGGCAACGAAGCGGTCGAGGCGCGCCAGTGTTTCACGTGAAACAGGCGTCAGCTCCAAGGCCCGTGCCCGGTCTTGCGCAAGTTCGGCCGGAGGCACGGCCGGCCTTCGCAAAACAGCCGGACGCAGGCCTTCACGGCGAAGCCGGCCTTCGGCCATCACGCCGCTCCGCGGGCGGATTTGCGGTTCTTCTGCCGGCGCAGATGCGCCACCAAGAGCGTCAGCGCCGCAGGCGTGATGCCGTCGATGCGACCCGCCTGCCCCACCGTGCGCGGCCGATGCGCCTGCAGCTTGTGGCGTACCTCGGTGGACAGCCCTGGCAGCGCCGCGTAGTCGATATCGTCCGGCAGAGTAAGGGCTTCGTCGCGCCGGTAGGACTCCACGTCAGCCGCCTGACGGCTCAGATAGACATCGTATTTGGCATCGATTTCGATCTGCGCGGCGATCTTGGGATCGAGCGCGCCAACGGCCGGCCAGATCCGTGCCACTTCGGCGATGCCGATGTCAGGATACGACAGCAGGTCGAAGGCGGAGCGACGCTGGCCATCCTTGCGCAAGGCGAGCCCGTGGCGAGCGGCCTCGCTCGGCGTCACGCTGAACCTCCGCGCCATGGTGCGTGCCGCATCGAGCGCGGCCATCTTGATCCGGTGCGCGGCCGCCCGCTGCGAGCCGACACATCCAAGCGCAATGCCTTTATCGGTCAGCCGCTGATCGGCATTGTCGGAGCGCAATGTCAGCCGGTATTCGGCACGTGAGGTGAACATGCGATACGGTTCGGTGACGCCGCGCGTCACAAGATCATCGATCATCACGCCGACATAGCCCTCAGCCCGGTCAAACAGGATCGGCCCTGCTCCACTCGCCTTGGCGGCAGCGTTGAGGCCCGCGACCAAGCCCTGCGCGGCGGCTTCCTCATATCCGGTCGTGCCGTTGATTTGGCCGGCGAGAAAAAGGCCAGGCAGGCGCTTTGTCTCCAACGACGGCTGAAGCTCTCGTGGATCGACGTGATCGTATTCGATCGCATAGCCCGGCCGGACGATACGGGCGCGCTCAAGGCCCGGAATTGAGGCCACTAGGGCGGCCTGGACCTCTTCGGGCAAAGAGGTCGAAATGCCGTTCGGATAAACCGTGCTATCGTCGAGGCCCTCGGGCTCGAGGAAAATCTGGTGGCCATCGCGTTCGCCAAAGCGAACGATCTTGTCCTCAATCGACGGGCAATAGCGCGGGCCGCGGCTCTTGATCTGACCGGAATACATCGGCGACCGGTGCACATTGGCGCGGATGACATCGTGGGTCGCCGGCGTGGTCCGGGTGATGCCGCATTGGACCTGAGGGTTGGCGATGCGCTCCGTGAGCACCGAGAACGGCTCCGGCGGTTCGTCGCCCGGCTGCAGCTCCAGCGCCGCCCAATCAATCGTGGCGCCATCAAGCCGTGGCGGGGTGCCGGTCTTAAGACGGCCGAGTGCGAAGCCGGCGCGTTCCAGCGTGCGCGAGAGGCCGACGGACGGCGCCTCCCCGACCCGGCCGGCCGGGATTTGCCGCTCGCCGATATGGATAAGGCCGCGAAGAAAGGTCCCGGTCGTCAACACCACGACGGCGGCGCCGAGCAAGCGCCCGTCGGCGAGCCGCACGCCTGTCACCGAGCCGTCGACCAGGAGATCGTCAACCTCTCCCTCGATCACGGTCAGGTTCTCGGTGGCGCGGATCGCCTGCTGCGTCGCCGCCGCATAGAGCTTGCGGTCGGCCTGCGCGCGAGGGCCACGCACCGCCGGCCCCTTGCGCCGGTTGAGGACGCGGAACTGGATACCGCCGGCATCGGCGACGCGGCCCATGAGGCCGTCGAGCGCATCGACCTCGCGGACCAGGTGGCCCTTGCCGAGACCGCCGATGGACGGGTTGCAGGACATCGCGCCGATGGTGGCGAAGCGTTGAGTGACCAGCGCCGTGCGCGCGCCCACGCGGGCCGCCGCGGCAGCCGCCTCACAGCCGGCATGGCCGCCGCCGACAACAATCACATCGAACCGGACATCTGTCGCGGACATCAAAAGCTCGGCCTTCGGAGAGACGAAAGTTTCACCGCATATAGACCCGATTGAAGCCGTGCTCCATCGCTTCGCTCCATCGCCTAGAGCGGATGTTTCACGTGAAACACGCCGCGCAGACGGTCTTTCACTCCGCGTTAACCACGTTTGCTAACCATTCATTTACCGATGCAGAAGTCACGGAAAATCACGTCGAGGATATCTTCCACGTCGACCCGCCCGGTCAGTCGTCCCAGCGTGGTGGCGGCAGCGCGCAAGTCCTCCGCGATGAGTTCTTCGCGATGAGCAGCCCTGTGGCCTAGAGCGCGATCGAGCGCCGAAACAGTCTCTTCCAGAGCCCGCCGGTGCCGGGCGCGCGTTACCAAGGCCGATTCCGTCGCCGCGAAATAGCTTTGCGCGTACGCCGTCAGCGCCGCGATCAGTTGCTCCACTCCAGTCCCGCTGCTCGCCGATATGGTGAATGAACGGTTAATCCATTGCTTTGATCTGGATTCACCCGTTGCCGACGGACCGCCGGCCAGACGATCGACTTTGTTCCGCAGTGACCAGACCTCACCGCGCGGTGATCCACCGGACGGCCAATCGCCGTCTCCTCCACTGGCCGATAGGTCGGTGACCCAGAGAATGAGGTCGGCCATTGCGGCACGCTCGCGGGCGCGGCGGACGCCCTCCTGCTCCACTGGATCACCGCTGTCGCGGATACCGGCGGTGTCGAGCAAGGTCAGCGGATAGCCGGCGAGATCGAGATGCACCTCGATGACGTCGCGCGTCGTGCCCGGATAAGGCGAGACGATCGCCGCCTCGCGCCGCGCCAGACGGTTGAGCAGGGTCGACTTGCCGGCGTTGGGCGGCCCGGCGATGGCAACGACCAGCCCCTCGCGTAACCGCTCGCCGTGCCCGCTATCGGCCAGGCATGCTGCAATTTTGCTGCGCAATTGCTGCGCAGCAAAAAGCGCCGGTTCGACCAGATTTTCCGGCACATCGGCTTCGTCGGAAAAATCGATCCGTGCCTCAATCAACGCCAGGGCCTCGATCAACTCCCGCCGCCACTCCTCGGCGCGGTCGCCGATCAGACCTTTGAGCTGGCGAAACGCCTGACGCCGCTGCGCCTGCGTCTCCGCCGCGATGAGATCGGCCAGGCCTTCCACTTTTGTAAGATCGAGCTTGCCGTTCTCAAAGGCGCGGCGCGTGAATTCGCCGGGCTCGGCGAGCCGGCAGCCCTCGATCTTGCCCAGCACATCGAGCACGCCGGCGATGACCGCCTGCCCGCCGTGCAGTTGGAGCTCGACAACGTCCTCGCCGGTCTCGCTGCGCGGCCCCGGAAACCACAGCGCCAGCGCCTCGTCGATCACCTCGCCGCTTTGCGGATCGCGCACGCGCGCCAGCGCCGCCTTGCGCGGTTCGGGTACGCGGCCAATCAGTTTCGCCAGCGCCGCGCCGGCTTGCGGGCCGCTGATCCGCATGACCGCGATCGCCGCCGGCGGCCGGCCGGAGGAAAGCGCGAAGATGGTGGAACG
>JBOHIU010000214.1:0-102196 GCA_050725855.1 Xanthobacteraceae bacterium
TTCTGGCGCTCGGCGGCTTGCACCCAACGCGCATCGGGCTGCCCTCGCGTATGCTCTGCCGCGTACGTCTTCGCGCCGGAATAGTCGAGGGTGGCGGAGAGGGAGTCCGCCAAACTACATTCCGTCATTGTCCACCTTTGTTCGCCGCCATCTTCGAAAATCCCTATGTTTGCTGCATATCTTCGGCAATTCGATCTGTCCTTGTCCCTTGCCGTCCGCGACAATCCAGCCTAAATGCTAGGGCACGTGCTAGGGCACGATTGGACCCAAGGAGATCGGTGTGGCGCGAAAAATTAATCGGCTGAACGCTCGCGCAGTAGCGACGATCACAAAACACGGGCGCCACGCTGACGGCGGTGGCCTATATCTTTCGATTTCGCCGAACGGCGGCCGGAGGTGGGTATTTCTGTATCGCTGGCATGGCAAGCCAACCGAGATCGGCTTCGGATCGGCACGCGACGTGAAGCTTGCCCGCGCACGCGAGTTGGCGTCAGACGCCCGCAGCAGATTGGCCGAAGCCATCAATCCAAAGGACGCTAGAAAGCCCGCAGATGGCGCTACGTTCGGCGAATGCGCGGACCGGGTAATTGAGGCCATGCGTCCGTCCTGGCGCAACGGCAAGCACGCTGCGCAGTGGCAAATGACATTGCGGGACTATGCAGCGCCGCTCCGCCGCCTGCCGGTCGAGAAGATCACCACTGATGACGTGCTTTCGGTTCTGAAGCCGCTTTGGCACTCCAAGCCGGAGACCGCTTCCCGCGTTCGGGGCCGGATCGAGCGCGTGCTTGACGCGGCCAAGGCGCAAGGGCTGCGCAGCGGCGAGAATCCCGCGCGCTGGCGTGGTCATCTCGATCAACTCTTGCCGAAGCGCCAGCGGCTCACGCGCGGCCATCACGCGGCCATGAACTACGCCGACGTGCCTGCCTTCATCGCTGACGTGCAGTCGCGGCAAGCCACTGCCGCGCGAGCGCTCGAATTTGCCATCCTCACGGCCGCACGATCGGGCGAAGTCCTTGGCGCGCGGTGGGAGGAAATTGACCTTGACCGGGCGGTGTGGACGGTGCCGGCGACGCGTATGAAGGCAGGCCGCGAACACCGCGTGCCGTTGTCGCGGCGCGCGGCAAAGATCGTGCGGGCGATACACGACGCTCGCAAAGGCGATTTTGTGTTCCCCGGCGACAAGCCCGACAAGCCGTTGTCGGTGATGGCGCTTGCTATGGTGCTACGTCGCATGAAGGTCGGCGGCGTGACGGTGCACGGCTTCCGCTCCGCCTTCCGCGATTGGGCAGCGGAGTGTACGAATTTCACCAACGAGGTTTGCGAGGCCGCGCTCGCTCATTTGATTGAGAACAAGGCGGAAGCGGCGTACCGCCGCGGTGATCTTTTCGACAAGCGGCGCAAGCTTATGGAGGCGTGGGCCACCTTTTGCGCGGCGCGCAAGGCCGGAAAAGTCGTCGCGTTCAGGCGAACGGCGTAAGTCGATTGGTACTTCGATTTCATCGGTTCGCGTCGCAACGTTAGGTTACCTAACTGCGTATTAGGGGCACAAATGCGCGGAGGCCCGCCAATCGAGTGGAAACCGTATGCGCCTATTTGGCGCAGGCCGACTGCCTTGCGGCTATAGTTCGCCCAGAGTGTAGGGAATTGGCTGAACGACAATCGCGAACTTGAGGCGATGGATAGCATGGGGGTCAACCTTGTCATCGCAGTCACAGATAGCGACTGGTTTGAATTGCTGCGCCAACAGCCGAATCTTTCTGAGGTAAATTTCTGGGCGCCATCGGCCGCAAATTTCCGGGCACTTCAGCCTGGCGAGCTTTTCTTGTTCAAGCTGCACGCCCCGCGTAACGCCATAGTCGGCGGAGGCATTTTCGCCTACGCTAATGCACTGCCCTGTTCGCTGGCTTGGGAGGCATTCGGCGAGGCCAATGGCGCGCGCTCCGCACAAGAAATGCGGGTACGTATCGCGCGTTATCGCCGCACGGACCCCGGCGATCGGAGCGATTTCGAAATCGGTTGCCGCATCCTGACGGAACCCTTTTTCTTCGAGGAAAAGGACTGGATATCGGTGCCCCAGAGTTGGTCGGCCAATATCGTCTCGTTCAAGACGTACAACACCGCTGATGCCGAAGGTCTCGCGCTGTGGGATGCCGTGAACCATCGGATCAACCGATTGCCTTTCGCTGGAGCGCCAGAGGATCAGCAAGCCCGCTACGGCGAACCACATCTTATCCGCCCACGCCTCGGTCAGGGTGCATTCCGCGTGCTAGTAACCGACATTTATCGACGCCGTTGCGCGGTCACGCAGGAGCGCACACTGCCTGCGCTTGAAGTCGCCCACATCCGCCCATATGGCGACGGTGGGAGCCATGAGGCAAGCAACGGCTTACTTCTCCGGCGCGACCTCCATAGCCTGTTTGATGCAGGCTACGTGACAGTAACACCTGAATTAAGTTTCGAGGTCAGCCGACGCATAAAAGAGGAGTTCGAGAACGGGAGACATTATTACGCTCTGCACGGACAAATGATCAGCGTACCGGCGAGGCCGGAGCAGCGGCCCCACGCGGATGCGTTAACTTGGCATAACGAGCATTGCTACCGCGGGTGAAGAGCGCCCGCGCTTTCCGGTAATGTCCCAATTTGCCGGCGGGCGCCGCGGACCAAGCCGGGGCCACGGGATCATAGTTGGCCGCTCCCTCTCCGAAAAAACGAAAAAGCCATTTGGGGAGACGAATATGCTAAAAAGACAGACCGGACCTAAGTTGCCATCCTCCCGATTGCCTTCACGGCTCGATAACGGCGCTGCACGTTGATGCCTGATAAAAGTAAAGTGACGAAAAACAAGTCGCCCGTCGCCCGTGCATCAAGGCGTCCGAGCGGAGACGTGCTCCATCAACTTGCAGGCTTGGCCAAAATTCCCGGCGCGGCAGTCGAATACTTTTCGTCGGAAGTTAAAGAGGCAATTCGCTGTGCACACCGAGAGCAGAGTGTAAGAAGGCTTCGTTTACACCCTGCGCATAAAATTGCGTCGATTTTGAAACGGTCGGCGCAATGCGCGGGCGAACTCCGCGACTTGCTATCAGACATCGACGGGGTGCCGATTACTCCAAAAGTAATTGCTGGGAAGTATCTGCGCGCTGCTCTACTGCACAAGGACGTTCACATAAAAGATGCCATTGCCTATTTAGACCATTTCGCAATAGCGGCTGAAAGGGCGGTTATGCTTGCAGATGTTGGTCAGGGTCGACCACGAGGAACGTCATACAATGCAAGCTTTGATTTGTTTGTAGAGCGGCTGTTCTTAGCTGCGCAAGGTGCCTCTGGAAAGCTCACGCTGTATAAGTCACCGCAAGCAGATAGAGGCTGGGCAGGCACTTTGCTACAGTCCCTTGATTTGCTGCGGCCGTGGTTACCCGAAAAATTTCCGCCCCCAGCTGGCATCTCGGGCAAATCTCTCGATCGCATCGCCCAACGGTATCGAGGACAACAGCCCCAAAAGGTCGGCGGCAAATCCTAGTTTTGGGGGTTTTTACCTCAATACTACGTCCGCCCATAGTGGTCGCCATCGCCTGCAAACGTGCAAGCGCGGTCGCCGGGACCATCCCGGCTATTAGTGGCGAGATCAAAAATGGATCCGATGGCTACACCGTCAGCGAGGCGTGCAGAATCGCGCGCGCTGGCAAGACGGTTTTTTATGAAGCGATCAAATCCGGCGCACTGCGGGCCGTAAAACGAGGGCGGCGAACCCTTGTGCTGGCAGATGACCTGCGGGCTTGGGTCGAAAGCCTTCCAGCGATCGAAATCAAGACGGCGCGAACAGTTGACAAAGCGCACGGCGCGAAATCTCGGAGCAACGCCAATGCGCATCAATGATCACGATCCGGAATTTGAGAGCCCGGAGCTGTCTTACAGACGCGGATACGAGCACGGCGCTTACGATGTGCTACAGGCTATGCGAGACGGGGCGGATTTTCACGAGATCGCAAGATGGCTCGACGTTGATATCCATCCTTGGCGAGTCAAGGGAATGATAGAGCGAGCGAAGGTAGGCCGCGTAAAGTCGGCGCTTCCGCCTCGGCGCCGCCGCCGGTGATGCGATAAACCGCGTGGGCGGATCAAATCGCCTCCCGCTAACGTTTCGTGAGATCGACGTGAATAATGAAAACCCCGACAACATGGGGACTGAGCACCCTTCTGTGCAGTTCGATCCGTCCGCAGGAAGCCACGCGACATCGAATGACGACGCGGACATAGCGGGGCTCGCTGCGCTATCGCCCGTTGCTTACGAGCGCGAACGGGCCGCAGCTGCAAAGGCGCTGGGCGTCCGCACTGCGATGCTAGATAAGCTTGTCGCCGCCGAGCGGCGCGATCGTATGGCGTTCGGCGAGCAGGGCCGGGCGCTCGCGTTAGCGCCACCAGAACCTTGGCCGCAGTCTGTTGACGGCGCGGCGCTGCTCTGCGAACTGAGCGACGCGATACAGCGATACGTTGTCGTTGAGCCTGGCGCTGCCGAAACCGCGGCGCTGTGGGTTCTCCACGCGCACACACTCGACGCCTTCGCAATCTCGCCGCGGCTCGCGATTACGAGTCCGGAAAAGAACTGCGGCAAGACGACGTTGCTTGACGTGATCGGCCGGCTAGTGCCGCGCCCGCTTGCGACATCGAACACAACCACCGCCGCGGTGTTCCGCAGCATCGAGGCCGCGTGCCCGACGCTGCTCATCGACGAAGCGGACACGTTTCTTCAAGGCAAGGACGATCTGCGCGGCATACTCAACAGCGGGCATCGGCGAAGCTCTGCCTACGTCACGCGCGTCGTCGGCGACGCCTATGAGCCGTGCGCATTCTCTACATGGGCCGCGACGGCAATTGCCATGATCGGCCGGCTACCGGATACGCTGGAGAATCGCAGCATTGCCGTGCGCATGCGGCGGCGCCGGCCTGATGAAGCCGTGGAGCGGCTTCGCGCCGATCGCTGCCCCGAGCTTGACGTGTTGGGGCGCAAAGCAGCGCGCTGGGCCGCGGACAACATCGAGGGGCTGCGCAGCGCTGATCCTGACGTGCCAGCGTGCTTGCAGAACCGGGCCGCGGACAATTGGCGCCCGCTGATCGCCATCGCCGACGCGGCCGGCGGCGATTGGCCCGCCCGCGTGCGCCAGATAGCGGAGCATGCAGCTGGCGCCGCGGACGCTGCACAGTCTGATGCTGTGCTATTGCTCACTGACATTCGCTCCCTCTTCGCGGATACGAAAAGCGATCAGCTCAAGTCTGCCGACATCGCCGCTGCGCTGGCCGGAATCGAGGGGCGGGCATGGGCAGAGGGCGGCGCTAATGGCCCGCTTACAAGGCACCGCTTGGCTGCGCTATTGGCGCCGTTCGGCATCCGGCCGCAGACTATCAGAATCGGCACTGGCACCGCGAAGGGCTATCAGCGCGCGCAATTCGACGATGCCTTTGCCCGCTACCTGCCGGCGACCATTGAGCAAACCGTAACATCGTAACAAGCGAGTCAATTCAAAGGCTTAAGCTGCTCCCCGAACCGTAACAGTGATTGGCGGCGTTACGGTCGCCAACGGCCGCTAAAACCTTGGAAAATCGACGTTGTTACGGTGTTACGGTTCACCGGCCGCCCCCGCGCCGCAACGGTTGACCACCTCGCTGGCCAGCAGGTCGAGGCCGAGTCTCACGGCCTTGTTGTCAAGGTATTTGGATAGCTCATTTGACCGCTTCTCCAAACCGAACAACTCCGCCAGCAGGACCCACACGCGCCGCGGAACACTGCCGCCCGGAGAATAAAACTGCATGCCGAGCGCGGTGAGCACTTCCTCAAGATAGGTGAAGATCGGATTGTATTGCTCGTTCCCCCAAAGCTGATCGACGATCACCTTGCGGATGCACTCGCCGTCGATCTTATGCATTCGGCTTGACCAGTCGCGTAACTCACAGAGAGGGGCGTCAAACCATTTCTGATAGATACTGTGCACCAGCATGGCGTGGCGCTCGCCCTCATCGGCTCGCGTCCGGTATGCGCCGGCCGCCGCCCTAAATACTTTGGACGCATCTTGAAACCGTCCATCGGCCTCATGCTGTTGTCCTAGCGCCATCAACTGATCCAAGGCCGCGGCGTCGCCGCTGATGACAGCACGTCTAACCAGTTCCTCGTATCGCTCATTCATGGCTGCCCCCGATTGCGGCGCCAGCGTCAGCCGCGAATGCGCGTACCGGCACGCGCGGCCCGCCGCTCTACTCGGCAGGCCAGCCGCCAATACTGCGCAGCATAGGCGGCGTCTGCCTTCGCGTCCGCAGCGATGATGGATTTAAGTTGCTGCCGAAAGGTGGTGCGCCATCGTCGCTTCGGCCGCGCCGCGAGCCGCTGGGCGAGCATCCGCCATTCCGGCCAGCCAAGCCGCGCGCGGTGCTTGTTCGCGCGTCGACGCGCCCGCTGCGTCGCATCTTCGCGCTGGCACTCATAGGCAAGGCCATGACAGCGCCGGCACCGAAACGCACCTCGCATGAAGTAAAGCATTGCGACGCGCCGACGGCATTCCGCGCCGGGACACACAAAGTAGGTTCGCTCGCCACCGAGCGCCACGGGCACTGACGACAACAGCACGCGCTGCTCTATTGCTCGCTGTGAATCGCCCTCGTAAGCGTCATAAGCCAGAACGAGCCCCGCGGTGTCGATGCGGAAGCCCACCGGCGCCACGGCGTCGCCATCGCGGTCCCACGTGAGCGTACCCGTTGCGGCCGGCGCCAGCGCGCCCTTGCGACGCAATTCGCGCACATCGAGCGAAAGACAGGATTCGACTCGGCGCTTTCTCACGCCGTTATGTCGCCCGGAGCCGCAACCGCCCATTCACATCACCGATTTTCGAAATTAACTGCAAAGTTGCCGATTATTCCAATTCACTTATTCATGTATTCCCGAAACGCGGCCTCGGGGTGTTCTCCCAGTCCCTTGCAACGGTCCAAGTACCGTATGGCAAGAGAGGAGAAATTAATGCATTTACCTTCGATCAACTTGGCTTGGTCTTCCATCACGATTTTAAGTCTGGAATTCATGGCATCCTGTGTCATTCCAATTTCCGTCCCAACAGCGACCGCCAATTCCGAGAAATGCCGCGCTACCCGCTTTGTTTCCTCCACTTTCGCCCCTTCAGGCGCACAAGCTGTGAGAAACTGCCAAACAGCGGCGCATTGCGTCAATTCGTATTGCACACTGTTCCAGGCAGTTACTTCTTTCTCTGAAAACTTGGTGCTTTGTGCAAAGGCGCTTCCACTAATCAATAGAAATGCGATTGTTGCCCACTTCATGTCATGAGCCTCCCGAAATCGAACGACGGCGGTAAATGCGCTTTGTTCAATATATCGAGGTGCAGTATATTGAACAACCGGCTTCGCTTCCCGCATGGACCTGCGGGACGTGTTCGCCACCAATCTACGCCGACTGCGCAACGCGCGGAAGCTATCGCAGGACGATCTTGCCTATGAGGCTAAACTCAGCCGCAGCTATCTCAGCCAGCTTGAGAAGGGGGTCTTTTTTGCCAGCCTCAACGTCGTCGGCCGGCTCGCTAAGGCGCTGGAAGTGGAGCCGGCAGAATTGCTCAAGCTCCCGCCGAAGCGCCGAAGCCGCTGAGCACACCCAGATCGCACCGGGCTTCGCCAAATACTGGATCACTCGCGTTCACTTGCGCGCTGGCGTGCTTCCGGGGTTACTGATCGCATTACCGTTGCTTTGCGCGTGCACCGACCAAGCCCGCGTGTTTCCAATGGATCAGACTTCCTGGGAAGCCGGCGTTCCGAAGATCAAATTTGTGCGCGAAGGACTCGGACATGGGCCGGTAACAATCACAATGCCGGACGGCGAGATATTGAAGGGCGAATACCAAGTGACTCAAAATGCTGCGGTCGGCTTCGGCTTTTCAGGGTCTTACACCGCGACAGCTATAGGATACGGCGCCAGTCCAGTCGTCTTAAGCGCCACAGACGCCCAAGGGACGATTTTCAATTGTCAAGGCTCGGTGGATATTGACGGGAACGGCTCCGGTACTTGCCAAGACAACCACGGCAACACTTACCGGGTCATGTACTGATCTCCGCCCATTCGTGGGCCGGCTAAAATTTCGAGCGCGTGAAGATACGATCGGCCGCGCCCCAAAATGAGGGCACCCCTTTGGCCCCTATCCCCCCGGAGGGGATGCCGCGGGCATGCCTTGCAGGAATTGTAATCAGCGCGGCGCCGATCGGCGGATGCCGCTCCTATGGGGTGCATTGACTTGCCTTCACTTTCGGCAACGATCCTCCCATGGGCTTTAACCGTCGCAGGATGGAATCCGAACGCAACGCCAAGGCCGACGTTGAGGCTGCCGCCAGACGCGCGGCCGACGCTCAAGTGTTGGCGGATGCGGAAGCGTTGATCACCGCTTGGAACGAGCGGCAAGCCCGGCAAGTGCCCTTGCTGTTCTCGCCCACAATTGGCGCTGCGCTCGCGGCGCGCCATCATTTCCTATGGGTCTATTGCCCGGCCTGTCGCACCGCGCGCGATATCGACCTGCGCACAGTCGATCGCCAGCGCGACGCCGCGGTTACGAGCCTGATCCCGTTGCTGTCGTGCCGCTCTTGCCGGCCGAATGCACCGTTCGCCGAACTGATGCGTCTGTCGAAAACGAGCATCGCGGACGAAATACGGATTGAGCGCGGGCGGAGAATCCTTGGCGCCTAAGGTACCTTTAACGCAGCCGATGGCGCTAGGGCAGCCGCTAGGGCACCGTCGCGCTCTTGGGCCATTACTGAGTATTTACAAGGTGTTATGATCACAGGTGGCGGAGAGGGAGGGATTCGAACCCCCGATACGGTTGCCCGTATGCCGCATTTCGAGTGCGGTGCATTCGACCACTCTGCCACCTCTCCGCGGAAGCGAGGCTGTTCGAGCGGCGCGCGTCGTATTTAGCGGCGCGCCAACCGCGAAACAAGCCGGGGCGGAGCCGGCGTCTATAGCTCCCGGCCGATCTTGCGGTCGAGCGAGTACGGGCCGCCGCCGCGCAGCGCGATGGCGAAGAAGATCAGCCCCCACAGGAACACGTATTCCCAGCCGTGTTTGCTCCAGGCATAGCCGTTATGGAGAAACATGGTGCTGATGATTGCCAGTTCGACGGCGATCGAGGCGGCGAACACGCGCGTGAACAGGCCGAGCGCGACGCAAGCGGCGCCGACGGTCTCGTTGATCAACGCGAGAACGGCGAACACAAGTCCGGGCTGGAGCCCTCCCTTCGCCATCTCCTGCGCGGCATGTCCGAGCGGTATTGTTGCCCGGCTGATGCCGTGGACCAGGAGCGTGCCGCCGACGGTAACCCGGATCAGCGGGTACGAAATCTCTCGCGCGAGATTGGCATAGAACGGCCCGAGCGCCGGAATGATCGGCCGCGGCTCCGCGTTGCCGCCCTGTTCGGGTGTCGTGGTGGTGGTCATGGTCCCCTCGATCGGTGATTGTCGCTACGCCCGTATATGAACACCGGCGCGCTGCCGGAATTCAAGTCGGCAGACGTGCCGCTAGCCCGGACGGCGATCGCGGCACCGACCGGCTGCCGCGGATGCATGGTTGCGCAGTCTGGCCGGGCTTGTTGGCCTCGGCAAGCGCCACCTATACTGACGCACGCGAAGGCCGGCAAACGGGCAGGCAATGGGACAGGGACGATATGGCAGAGTGGTTCGTGGCCAGGGTATCTGAACTTGCGGACGGTGACCGGCGCATCGTCGTCGCCGGCAAGGACGAGATCGGCGTATTCCATCAGGGCGGCGCCTATTACGCCTATAGCAATTACTGCGTTCATGCCGGCGGCCCAGCCTGCGAGGGGATTTTGATCAACCAGGTGGTCGACCTGATCGCCGCCGACCGCACCTATCAGGGGCAAACCTTCTCCGACGAAATGCATTTCGTCTGTCCCTGGCACGGTTACGAGTACGAACTCGCCACCGGGCGATGCGTGGGCGACCCGAAGCTGAAGCTGAAAAAGTATCAGGTGGTGCGCCGCGGCGACGACGTTTACGTGGTGACTTGAGCACGAACCGACAGATGCCGCCGCGGTTTCCCGGCACATCATGCGCGCTTGAACGGAGGGCACAATGGACACGGTCCCGAACGAAGTCCGCAAGCTCAATTTCGACGACTATTCGACCGCGAAACATCTCGAACACGCCGCGCAGCAGGCGCGCGCCCGCAATTTCCAGGATTTTCTGATCGTCGATGTCGACGCGCACCACTATGAGAACGAATCCTACAAGGAAGTCTTCCAATACATCGAAAGCCCGGTGATCCGCCGCGACATGATCGATTCGGCCAAGCGTCCCGGCCGCTCGGGCCTGCTCAATTCCTCGGTCGGCAACCAGAATCTCGGCGGCCGCATCACCCGCTCCAATTTGCGGTCGCTGCAGAAGGTGCCGAACGACGGCCGGCATCGCGACATCGCCATGACGCTGGAGTGGATGGACGCGATGGGCATCGACTACGCCTGCATGTTCCCTACCCCGATGCTGTTCCTCGGCCTGCATCCGCAGGTCGAGATCGAGGTGGCGCTGTGCCGCGCCTATAACCGCTGGCTCTGCGAACGTCTGCTCGCCGTCGAGCCGCGGCTGGTATCGATGCTCTACATTCCTTTCAACGATCCGGAGGCGGCCTACCGGACGGTGAAGGATTTCGGCGACAAGAAGGGCGTTGTCGGCTTCATGGTGACCTCGCCGCGCTACAAGCCGGTGCATGACAACGCCTATATGAAGACCTACGCGCTTCTGGAAGAGATCGGCAAGCCGATCTCGTTTCATGCCGCCTATTCGTGGGAGGACCGCGCGCTGCAGATGACCAATCGCTTCATCTCGGTGCACTCGCTCGGTTTCATGTGGTTCAACATGATTCACATGACGAACTGGGTGATCAACGGCCTGTCCGAGCGCTTCCCCCGGCTGAAAGTCTTATGGATCGAGAGCGGGCTGACCTGGGCCTACTCGCTGATGCAGCGGCTTGACCATTCCTACATGATGCGCACCTCCGACTGCCCGTCGCTCAAAAGAAAGCCGAGCGAATACATGCGCGAGATGTACTACTCGTCGCAGCCGATGGAAGTGCCGGATGATCTCTCGATCCTGGAAGCGACCTTCAAGATGATCAATGCCGATACGCAGTTGCTGTGGTCGTCCGACTATCCGCACTGGGATTTCGACCTGCCCGGCGCGATTTACGACCTGCCGTTCCTCAACGAGAAAGGCAAGCGGAATATTCTGGGCGCCAACGCCGCGCGCGTGTTCGGGTTGGGCACGCAGGTCGTGAAGAAGATTCGATAGCCCCTATGCTCGCCATCCCCGGCGTCACGACCCGGCACAAGGCCGGGCATGACGTGACGCTGAGCTAACCCTGCCGGCCGTAGCACGCCAGCAAGCGTATTACGCGATTCTGGTCATCAAGCTCAAAGATGTCGCTCACCGTCACGCCCGTTTCGCGGCGAAAGATCATGCAGATGGTACTCACGCCAAAAAACACATCGACCAATTCGAAATGAAGGCCCGGTGCCTGCAAGCCGGCCGCGAAATACGCGCGCACTTCCGCCTTGCCATGAAGCCAGCCGTCCGCACGGTCCATGCGCGCGACCACCGCCGGCGATGACAGCGCGACATCGTCGGCGTAGCGCTTCATGATCGCGTCAAGATCGCGCCTGTTCCAGGCATCGCAATCCGCGGCAGCCCAGTCCCATGCTTCCTGCCAGGTCTTCATCGCCCCTCCAACTTTGGACGGCCATAACGAATCGCCATGACTATGTGATCGTTACTTCGCCGGCACGATCAGCGAATAGCGCTCGTCGGCGGCAAGGCATTGCGCTTCGGGGTAGCCCAGCTCCTTGCGCACCATGTTGGTACCGAGCACCAGCGACACAATCTTGTAGAAGGCGTGGCGCCGGCTCATGCCTTCGCGGCCCATGCCGCAATCGGTGGAGATCACCAGCCGCTCCGGCGGAATGTGCTTGAGCGCGGCGCGGATTTTCGCCGCCACCTCTTCCGGCGTCTCCACCTGCAGCACGTGATGGTCGATGACGCCGATGGCGACCTTCTTGCCGGTGATGGCCTTGCCGATGGCGTCGAGGTCGATGCAGCCCGAGCTTGAGGATTCGAACGTGATCACGTCGGCGTCGACCGTATTGTAGGCCTCGAGCGCCGGCTTATAGCTCTGCACCTGCGCGAACATGCGTTGCTGCGAGGGATTGCCCCAGCACGAGTGCGCCCACACTTCGGTCTTGTCGCGCAGCCCTTTTACCGTGCGGTTGAACACCTCGACCATCAATTGCGGCGTGATCACCTTGTCCTGGATCTTGCGCAGCGCCAGCAGATGGATCTGCGGCTCCTCGATCTGGATGACCGGGCAGCCAGCGTCGGCGAGTTCGTGATATTCGGCGTTGAACGCATCGGCCACCGCGAACATGCGCTCGGGAATGCTCTTGTAATAGCGGTCCTGCAGCGCGAAGGCGACGATCTCGGCCGACACCGCGCCGAACTTCACCGGCCGTTTGGTGAAGCGCTGCGCCGTCTTCCACATCGCGGTGTATTGCAGATTGCCACGGCCGATCGGACCGCTGATCGCCGGCATGACGCGCGACTCCAGATAGTCGTGCAGGATGTGGCCGCGCGGAAACCAGATGCCGCCGCGCCCGGCCGGCGTCGCCTCGGGATGGAGCGCGTCGAGGCCGCTCATGTGGTTCGGCGGATACGCCGTCCAGCTCTGGCCGCCGACGTCGTCATCGAAGTGCGCGTCGCCGTCGGTGACGATATCGAGTCCGGCCACCTCCTGATCGCGCAGGTAGCAGGTCACCGCGTCTTCATACTGCTCGCGGAAGCGCCGGCTCACCATCGCTTCGAGAAAATGCCGGGTGCCGAGATTCTCCGTGTACCAGCTCGGCCGCGGCAGCGAGCCGGTGATGGTCGTCGGCAGCATGATGTCCTTGGTGCCCCGATACATGGCGAACCCTCTCCCAAATTTTGCATCCACATCTTTCGCGAAGAACAATAAAGACATGGATGGCCGGGACAAGCCCGGCCATGACGGTGATAAAAACCGCATCAATTCGCGACGGTACGCACCGTTGCTTGCCCACGCTGGAACGAAGCGCGATGGCAGCAGTGGCCAGCGGGAGCGGATTAGGTGCCCGTAAACACCGGTTTGCGCTTTTCCATGAAGGCCGCGCGGCCTTCGTTGTAGTCGCGGCTGGAGAAACACGCCTCGACCATATCCACGGTGCGCGCGACGTTGCGCTTGCCTTCGTCTTTGAGGATTTCGCCGACCGTGTATTTCACCGCCCCGATGGTGAGCGGGGCGTTGACGCAGATCATATCCGTGATGCCTTTCACCGTGCTCTCCAGTTGATCCGGCGGCACGGCGCGGTTGATAAGCCCCATGGCAAGCGCTTCCTGGGTATCGAACTGGCGCGCGGTGTAGAAAATCTCCTTGGCGAACGCCGGGCCGACGATATCGACGAGCCGTTTCAACCCCACGTATCCGTAGCCGATGCCGAGCTTGGCGGCGGGCACCGCGAATTTTGAGTTGTCTGAGGCGATGCGCAGGTCGCAGCAGGTGGCGAGCCCGAGCCCGCCGCCGATGCAATAGCCGCGGATCATGGCGATGGTCGGCTTCGGGAAGTCGTAGATGCTCGCATAGGCCGCATCCGCCTTGGCGCCGTAGGCGCGCGCGGCTTCCAGGTTGGCGCGCTCGCTTTCGAACTTGGAAATATCTGCGCCGGACACGAACGCCTTGCCGCCCGTCCCGGTGAGCACAACCGCGCGCACGTCGTTGTCGGCGGCGAAGTCGTCGAGAATACGCTTGGTCGCCTCCCACATAGGAAGCGACACCGCATTGTGCCGCTCCGGATTGTTGAAGGTCACGACGCCGACCCCGCCTTCCTTGCGCGAGAGCATCTTGTCGGTTTGGGTCATTTTTGATCCTTTCTAAACGGCCTTCGCCTTGTGCAGCGTGGCGATAGCGCGCGCCGAAAAGCCGAATTCCTTGAGCACGGCGTCGGTGTGCTGGCCGATTTCGGGTGGAGGCGCCACGAAGCGCGACGGCGTGCGCGACAGCGTAACCGGCTGGGCTAAGAGCTGCATCTTGGCCTTGTCTTTTTTGGTCACGTTCTGCGCCATTTTCAAATGTTTCACCTGCGGATCGGCGAACATCTGGTCGATCGCGTAGATCGGTCCGCACGGTACGCCGGCCGCGTTGAGGCGTTCGACCCAGTCGGCGCTGGTACGTTTTTCCATATAGGTCTGGATCTCGGCATTGAGCGCATCGCGATTCTTCGAGCGGGCCGCGCCGCCCTGATATTCCGGCTTATGCAACAGCTCGGTTGCGCCGGCTGCCTGGCAGAACCGCTCCCAAATCTTCTGACCGGTTGCGGCGATGTTGACGTAGCTGTCCTTGGTCTTGAAGACGCCGGTCGGAATGCTGGTCGGATGGTTGTTGCCGGCCTGCTCGGCGACTTCACCCTGGACCAGATAGCGCGCCGCCTGGAAGTCGAGCATGAAAATCTGCGCTTGCAGCAGTGAGGTGGAGACGTACTGACCCTTGCCGGACTTGTCGCGTTCGAGCAGCGCGACCAGAATGCCGATCGACGCAAATAATCCGGCGCTCAGATCGGCGATGGGAATTCCCACGCGTACCGGACCCTGGCCCGGCAGGCCGGTGATCGACATCAAGCCGCCCATTCCCTGCGCAATCTGATCGAAGCCGGGCCGGCCCGCGTAGGGCCCGTCCTGGCCGAAACCCGAAATGCTGGCGTAGACGATGCGCGGATTGATCTTGGCCAGCGTCTTGTAGTCGATCTTCAGCCGCTTCTTCACGTCTGGGCGAAAATTCTCCACCACGACGTCGGCTTTCCGGACCATGCGCTTGAGGGCAGCGAGACCCTCCGGGACCTTCAAATTGAGCGTCATGCTGCGCTTGTTGCGGTGCAGGTTCTGGAAGTCGGCGCCCTCGCGCGGTCCGCCCATCGGTTCTTCGATGCCTGGAGGGCTTTCTATTTTGATGACATTGGCGCCCCAATCGGCGAGTTCGCGCACGCAGGTCGGTCCCGACCGCACGCGCGTGAGATCGAGGACGGTAAAGCGCGAGAGTGCTTTCGAGGCATGGGGGAAGGGCATTCTGTGACGCCTCCGAGCCGGTTGTCACCCGCGAGATTTTGCCGACTAACGCGCCGGGCGGCGAAACTTTGCCGATCTGCCAGCCGTTGTCCACCGGCTTGAAGGCGGTCCGGAAAACAGCGCTTGGCCGTCGCTGCGCAGGCCGGCTTCCGCTACAATAGCGTCCAAAGCGGCCATCTTTCCGGCACTTTCAGGAGGCTGATCATGAACGAGGATGCCCTCAACGTCAGTGTGCGCAAATTCCTCAAAAAAGTCGGCGTCACCTCACAGCGTGAAATCGAGCAGGCGGTGCGAGCGGCCGTCAGCGGCGGCCGGGTGAAGGGAAATGAGACCTTGCCGGCGCGGGCGACGCTTACGGTCGAAGGGCTCGGCCTCGCGGTGGAGATAGAGGGCGCAATCGAACTCGAATGAGGCCGGGCGCACACGCTAAAGTCCGGGACATGACATGATTGATCTGCGCTCCGCCTTCGTTGCGTTCATGCTTGTGTTCTTTGCCGGTGTGGCCGTCGCGCAAGGGCGGCCGGACCATGACGGCGGTGCGCGGGCGCATCGCCAGGAACAAGGCAATCCCGGTGGTCCCGAACATGGGCAGCCAAACGGTCCGGGTGTGCTGTCGCTACTGCCAGCCGATTCGGTGACGCAGCACAGCATCGCGTTAAGCGACGGCAGCAAGCTTGATTACACCGCGACTGCCGGAACGTTCTCGCTGTTCAATCAATCCGGCGAGCGCTCGGCCGCCGTCTTCTATACGGCCTACGTGGCGAAATCGGCCGATGCGGCGAGCCGACCCGTGACATTCGTCTTCAATGGCGGGCCGGGGGCAGCGTCCGCTTTTCTCAACCTCGGCCTTGTTGGTCCGCGGCTCGCTCAATTTGGCGATGATATGCGCAACGGCGCGCAGGTCCGCCTGGTGGACAATCCCGATACGTGGCTCGCCTTCACCGATCTGGTGCTGATCGATCCGGTTGGCACCGGCTGGAGCCGTGCCGCCAAGCCTGGCGGTGGCAAGACGTTCTGGGGTGTGAACGCCGATGCCGCGACGATGGCCAAGGTGGTCGCGCTCTATGTGGCGAAAAACAACCGCCTGTCTTCTCCGAAATTTCTTGTCGGCGAAAGTTACGGCGGATTCCGTGCCGCCAAGGTGGCACGCGTCTTGCCGGAGCAGCAGGGCATTTCGGTCAACGGAATCATCATGCTGTCGCCGATGCTCGACGGCCATTTCCAGTTCGGCGGTGACCGCTTCGCGCTCGGCGCCGCCTTGCAGCTTCCCTCCCTGGCGGCTGCCGAACTGGAAAGCAAAGGCGATTTCAGTCAGCAGGCGTTGGCCCAGGCGGAACATTTCGCCATGACCGATTATTTGACCACGCTCGCCGGGCCGCCGCCGCAAGGAGACGCGGCGAAGAAGTTTTATGAGCACGTCGCTTCGCTGACCGGCTTGCCGGAAGACGTCGTGGCTAGGCAGCGCGGCTTCATTGATGAAGCCTACATCAAGGGCCTGCACCTGAACGATAAGAAGATCGTCAGCCATTACGATGCGACTTTTGCAGTGGACGATCCAAATCCCGAATCGCCGTCGCCGCGCGCGCCCGATCCGATCCTGGACGGCCTGGTGCGCTCCTACGGAAGCGCATTCATGGCCTACGCGCGCAACGAGCTCGGCTTCAAGACGGACATGACCTACAACCTCCTGAACGAGGAGATTTCCGGCAAGTGGAAATGGGATACGGGACGCGCCGAGCCGAGCGTCACCGGGGACTTGCGCGATCTGTTGGAGCTCACGCCTTCATTCCACCTGATGATCGCGCAAGGATATAGTGACATGGTCACGCCGTTCTCGGTGACACGCTATGTGCTCGACCATCTGCCGCCCGAGGAGACCAACGGGCGGACGCAGCTTCGGCTCTACCGTGGCGGCCACATGTTCTATCTCGATCCGGATTCGCGAAAGGCCTTCACCGCCGACGCCAGAACGATGTACCCATCGCTCTGATCCGCGCGGGCGCCCAAGGTGGAGCGGCCAATCGAGCCGCTGTGACCACGATCGAAGTTGGCGATGATCGCGGCAGGCCGGCTGATGACTGCTTGAACCTCGTTCGCACACCCTTCATGGCCTTTTTGGCTCGCCTTTCTGCCGGGAGCGGCGCTTTGTCTCAGGGCGACGGGCCGCTGCCCAAGCAGGCGCATGATTTGGGATTGCTTGTTTTCCCGGCGAATCTCGCCGCGACCGCTTCAGGCATGGCAGGTCCTTGGCGCGAGTGCGATTAACTTTCGCATTTTCTTTGGGATTGTAATTTGCAATACCCTAATACAATGGTCGAATTGAGAAGTCCGGGGTCCGCAATTCCGCTCGGTTTGGCGGGCCTTTATCCAGCAACACTTCAAGGGAGGAGAGAAGGCGATGTCCAACGAGCGTATCAGCGTACCCGTGCAGCGGCGTACGATCCTCAAGGCAGGTGTGGTCCTGGGCGCGACCCAGGTCATGAGCCCCTTCGTCATCAAGGCGCTGGGCGAGACCCCGGTCAAGCTCGGCTGGATCGACCCGTTTACCGGAACCTATGCGGCGCTGGGCACATCGCAGCTCAACGGCGCCAAAATGGCGGTCGGTGAGATCAACAACAAGGGCGGCATCCTCGGTCGCCAAGTCCAAATCCTGGCGGAAGACAGCGCTGCCAACGTCGGCCAAGCGACCGAAAAGCTCAACAAGCTCGTTGACCAGGAAAAGGTCGATTTCACCGCCGGCGGCGTGTCGTCGGCCGAGGCGGCGGCGATGAGCCACGCCGCCAATCTGAAGAGCATGCTCTATATCGCCGTGGGCGGGCATGTCGACACGATCACCGGCACCGACTGCTACTGGAACACGTTCAAGCTGTGCTCCGATACTTGGATGCTTTCCGAGGCGCTGTGCGCCACCCTGCTGAAGAAGTTCGGCAAGCGCTGGTATTTCTGTACCCCCGATTACGCGTGGGGGCATTTCCTCTACAAGGGCGCCTCGACGATCCTCGAACAGGCCAAGGGCACCAACCTCGGCAACGCCGTCCTGCCGCTCGGCGCCACCGATTTCACCTCGGCGCTGATCAAGGTGCAGCAGGCCAAGCCCGACGTGTTCGTCGTCTTCCAGAGCGGCGACGACTTCGTCAACCTGATGAAGCAGGCAACCCAGTTCGGCATGACCAAGACGATGGCCTTCGCCTCTCCGCTGCTTGAACTGGAGCCGGAAGCGGCCTTGCCTGTGGAGGCGCGGACCGGCTGGGGAGTCATGGAATGGTGGTGGGACCAACCCAACCAGCCCCACGTCAAGGAGTTCGTGGCTGGCTACCAGAAGCTCTACAAAACCACCCCGAGCGGCCGGAGCTGGCTCGGCTATGCTGCCGCGCACAGCTTTGCGCTGGCGGCGAAGAAGGCAAAAAGCATCGAGGCGCCGAAGATGGCGCGTGCGATGGAAGGCTTGGTGCTTCCGCCCGAAGTCGCGCTGGAGCCGAACAACCCCTATTACAGGGCTGGCGACCATCAGTGCATGATCACCGAGTTCGTCGGCGAGGTGAACCAGAAGGGCAAATACCCCGACTTGTTCACCGTATCCGAGGAGCTTGCCGGAGCGAAATTGGCGAAGTCGCCGGCGGAGAAGGGATGCAAGATGAGCTTTCCGGCGTGATCCCGGCGCGGCCCCGCGCGAAGGTTGCAATTGGTCGTTGACCGGACGGCGTCGGGTCGGCGGTAATAGCGAACCGGCGTCTTGAAGCGGCTGTCCGTTTCGAGACGCCGGTTGCGTTGACGGTCGGCGCCGTCAGGCAGGAATGGGAAGCAATGGAGCTGTTGCTGTTCGACGCGTTCAACGGGCTGATCCAGGGCGCGTTCTACGCCTTGATGGCGCTCGGCCTGTCGCTGATCATCAGCCTCAATTCGGTGATCAATTTCGCTCACGGCGGGTTCATGGTCGTGGGCGCCTACCTGGCCTATACGCTGGCCCCGTATATCGGGTTCTGGGGTGCCCTGGTTGCCGGGCCGGTCCTCGCTGGCTTCATCGGCATCATCGTCGAACGCACGCTCGTGAGCCACATGTACGGACGACCCGACCCGATCTACAGCCTGCTGTTGACGTTCGGGTTCGCCTTGATCATCGAGGACGTGGTGCGCACGATTTGGGGTGCGCAGGGCGTGCCGTTCGAGATCCCTTCGGCGCTGAATTCGCCGGTCAGCACGACCTATTTCTTCGTGACCGGGTATCGGTTGTTTGTGATCGCAGCGATCGCGTTTGCGACCATCGCGCTGTTTGCATTTCTACGCCTGTCGCGCTTCGGCATCCGCATCCGGGCCGGGATTCTTGATCTGGAGACGGTTTCAGCGCTGGGGGTCAACGTCTACCTGCTGCGCTCGGTCAATTTCGCCATTGGCACGTTGCTTGCGGGTTTCGCCGGCGTTCTTGCCGCCGGCATCCTGCAGCTGGCGCCGACTATGGGCGACGACGTGATCATGGCGACTTTTGTCGCGGTCGTCGTCGGCGGCATAGGGAGCCTGTTCGGCAGCGTGTTGGGGGGGCTGCTGATCGGCCTCGCTGCCGGGGTGACGACGGCCTATTACCCGGCCGCCAGCGATGTGGTCATCTACATTATCATGGCCGTGGTGTTGATCGTGCGGCCGCGCGGCCTGTTAGGGCAGGAAGGGTTGTTCGAATGAGCCGGCGGATCTACGTCAACGGCGCGGTATGGCTGCTGCTGCTGACGGCGGCGCTGTGGCTGCCACTGATCGGCGGCTACATGGCGCTGGCCTCGCGTGTCCTCGTTTACGCGCTAGCCGCCATGGGGCTTAACCTCCTGCTCGGGTTTACCGGTTGCATGTCGTTCGGGGAGGCGGCGTATTTCGGGCTTGGGGGGTACGGGACCGGATTGTTCCTGACGCATCTCACCCACAGCACCGTGCTCGCAGTCATCGCCGGAACGATCGTCGGTGGGCTCGCGGCCTTCCTCTTTGGCCCCCTGGTGATGCGCCGGCGCGGCATCTATTTCGCGATGATCACGGTAGCGATCGGCCAGATTTTCTATTTTATCGCCGAGCGGTGGAACAGCTTTACCGGCGGCGAGGACGGTCTCGCCGGGTTTTCGCGCCAGCCGCTGCATCTCGGCTTTGCGACCGTGCCGCTTAATGCGGTGGCGTTCTATTATTTCGTATTATTCTTTTTCGCGATCGGCGCCGGGGCCATCGCGCTGTTGCTGTATTCTCCGCTCGGCCACACCTTTATCGCGATCCGTGAGAACCGCCGAAGGGCCCAGTTTCTCGGCATCCATGTCGAGCGCTACGTCTGGGCCTCCTTTGCCATCGCCGGCGTCATCGCCGGATTGGCCGGGGCGCTCAACGCACTGCAAAACAACTTTATCTCGCCGATCAATCTCTATTGGGTGGAGTCGGGAAATCTTGTGATCATGGCCGTTCTCGGCGGCATGCGCAGCTTCTGGGGACCACTCGTCGGCGCGATCATCTTTGTCGGCATCCAGGATTATGTGAGCAGCTATTTCCCAAACAACTGGGAGACGTTTATCGGCGGCCTGTTCATCGTTGCTGTGATCTTCTTCCCGCGCGGCATTCTAGGCATCGTCCGCCGGCGGATTAAAGCGGCATGAGCCTGCTGCGGCTAACCAATATATCGCGCGTCTTCGGCAAGCTTGTGGCGTTGCAGAACGTCGAGCTGGAGATGGAAGAGGGTCGTCTCTACGCGGTGATCGGCCCGAACGGCGCCGGCAAGACGACGCTGTTCAATTTGATAAGCGGCTTCTTTCCGGCGACGAGCGGCGAGATCTGGTTCGACGGCAGGCAGATCAACCGCGTCCCCGCCGCAAACCGAGTCGCGCTGGGCCTGGTACGGACGTTCCAGATCACCGAGGTCTTCCCGGAGCTTTCAGTGTTCGAGAATGTCCGCATCGGGGTCGAGGCCGAGGCCCGGTGCAGCACGCGCCCGTGGCCGGGCCGCGCGCTCATCCGCCAGATCAACAAGCGGGTCGAGGAGCTGCTTGAGACGACCGGGCTCGGCGCCAAGGCCGGCCGCATCGTCAGCGAGCTTGCCCACGGCGACCAGCGCGTCGTCGAGGTGACGATGGCGTTGAGCCGGAGACCCAAACTGCTGCTCCTGGACGAGCCGACCGCCGGCATGGGCCAGGAAGAGACCGCGCACATGGTCAGATTGATCCGAGACCTGCATGTGCGACAACAGCAAAGCATCCTGTTTATCGAACATGACATGGACCTGGTCTTTGGCATCGCCGACCGGATCACCGTGCTCAACTACGGCAAGATCCTCGCGACCGGAACACCCCGCGAGGTCGCGGCGGATCCTCTCGTGCAGGCGGCGTATCTGGGAGAAGCAGCCCCGTGACCAACGCCGTCCTGAAAATCGAGAACCTGCACACCTATTACGGTAAAAGCCATATCCTGCACGGCGTGTCGATGGAGGTCGCCGAGGGCGAGATCGTCACCCTTTTGGGCCGCAACGGCGCCGGCAAGACCACGACGCTGCGCAGCCTCAGCGGCCTGACCCCGGCGCGGGAAGGCCGGATCGAGATTTTCGGCAACGACACCACGCGCTGGCCCGCCTACAGGATCGCCCGGCTCGGCGTCGGTTACGTGCCGGAGGGGCGCCGCATCTTTCCCAACCTCACGGTGCTGGAAAACCTCGCTGTGCCGATGACGCGGCCCGGCCCGTGGACGGTGGACAAGGTGCTCGAACTGTTTCCCAATCTGGGGACGCGGCGCGACAGTTGGGGGCGTCAGCTTTCGGGAGGCGAGCAGGAGATGCTCGCGATCGCGCGGGCTTTGCTCGTCAACCCCAAACTGCTGTTGCTGGACGAGCCGTCGCAGGGGCTGGCGCCGCTGCTGGTGCGCGAGGTATTCCGCGTCGTCGCCTCGATGCGCGAGCAGGGTATCTCAATCCTCCTGGTCGAGCAGAATGCCCGTTTCGGCCTTGAAGTGGCTGACCGCGTCTATGTGCTGAACGACGGCCAAATGATCCATTCCGGTCCGGCCAGCGAACTCGCCAAGGATGAGGAACGCGTACGTGCCCTCGCGGGCGTTGGGGGACAGCAAAGCGGACCCCGCACCGTCAATCCGAAGACGTCGGTGGCCTGATTCCAGACTATTGCAACTGTTGCACCTGACGCGAACGCCGTTCCCATCGTCCTAATACGGAGACAGGCCGTATTTGGTGCACATTTTGGCGACGAGCGCGGCGTCCTTGCCGCCCGCAATCAGCCCCATCGTGGCATTGACGATTTGATTGTTGGCAACCGTGACTTCGACGATATAGGCCTGCTTGCCATTATAGGCGGGATACGGGCTCTTGGCGTCGACGGTCGCGCAGTAATTGCTCGAATCTTCCGAGAATTTCGTCCAATGATACTTGGCGGTTTGCGAGTCTTTGAGATTGTATTGAACCGCGTCCACGATCACCTGTTTTTCCGCCCCGCTCAGCTCGCGCTGTGGACCGCTTGTGGATGCTGCGGCCGGACTCGGCGACGGTGCACTGGTGCTGGCGGGCGAGCTGCTCCTTGCCGCCACGCCGCCCACTCCGGGTGCGCTCACCGACTGCAGCCCGGCCGCACAGGCCGATAGCGTCAGCCCGGCTGCCAAGATCGCGCCTGCTCTCAATCGTTGTGCCTGCAAGGGAAATTCCATTCCTGCCCTGAATCGGTCGAGACTGCTGCCGAAATTTCGACGACCAAAGTTGGGGCCATTCGTAATGCAACCTGTCAGGGGACGCCGTCAATCCCTCTCTGGCGGTTGGGGCGCGCACGAATGCGCACGGCGGTGATTCGGCTTCGGTCTATCGCCTCCGTATCGGAATAGCCGCGCGAATCAGTGCGGGCAAGGGCAGTGCGCGGGCCAGATAGGGCGCGCGCATAGCTGCAGAATTCCCACACAGCCGCTTTTTCCGCGCCGTTGCGACAAACTGGCCTCGTTCGATTGGGCATTTCGCGCGGGAGAATGACGGTTTCGCCTCTACTGTGTCTTTTGTGCACTAGTCATCGAGGTTTTCGCGCGTATTGTGAGCCGCGTTTATGGCACGGGGGAGATCGTCAATGAGGAAGCTTGCCCTAGCAATTATCGCGGTTCTCGGACTCGCGACCATTGCTGGCTGTGCCACGCCTCCGCCACCGATGGTGACGAAGGGCTAATTGGCCACAGCATTCCGAAATGGGGGAATGGGCCGGCTTCGCACCGGCCCTTTTTCCTTTTTGGGTGCACGACTGCGCTTTATTCGGCCGCGCGTTTGTGCGTGAGCGTTGCCGCCTCGCTGTCGTAGCACTCCTCGCGGCCAAGCATCGCTTTCAGCCCGACGAGTTCGTAGTAGTCGTCGAGCGGCAGTAAATGATCGAACGTGGCGGTAAGCGAGTTCTCCCGCTTGAGAATGCGCAGCACATTGCGCACCGCGTTCGCGGCGGCAAACAGCGCGATCGACGGAAACGTAGCGGCGACCACGCCGGCTGATTCGAGCTCCTCGAGGCTTCGCTTCTTGTTTCCGGCTGCTTGTGACAGCGTCGCCATATGCGGGCCGGCGATCTCGCGGATCGCCCGCTTGATCTCGTCGATCGTGTCGCAGCCCATCGGCTTTGCCATATCGGCGCCCGCCGCCATGAAAAGCTGACAGCGTTCGAGCGCCGCATTGAGGCCTTCGACGCTTGCGGCGTCGGTCCGTCCCGCGATGAAGAAATCTGGATCGCGCCGGGCGTCAAGCGCGGCCTTGATCTTGGCCAGCATCTGCTCGACCGGGATCACCTGTTTGCCGGGCAGATATCCGCAACGGTTGGGAAAGACCTGGTCGCTGATAAAGATGCCGGCGACGCCGGCGGCTTCGAACGCCCGCACCATTTGCCGCACGTTGTTGACGCCGCCGAATCCCGTATCGGCGTCGACATAGACCGGCACCTCGACTGCCGCCGCGATTCGCCCGTAGTGATCCGCGTAATCGCGCATATTCGATTGGCCCATATCGGGTTGCGCCAACATCGACCCGATTGCGGCATAGCCGCCCGCGCAAATCGCCTCGAAGCCCTCCGCTTCCATGATGCGTGCCGACAACGCGTCGTAGGCGCCGGGCATGAGCACCAGGCGCTTGCCGGCCATGATGGCTCTGAATTTCTGCCGTGCATTCATGCGCTATCCTTCCTCGCCATTCGGCTCGCCGCCTTCCGGCATTGTTACATCTCAGCTCAACGGTTATCGCTCGCGGCCTGCAGCCACGGCTGCGCCGCCGCGGCGCGCTGCTCCCAGCGTGCGATATCCGGCATGTGCTTGAGGGTCAGGCCGATATCGTCGAGCCCTTCGAGCAGGCGCATGCGATCCGCGGTGGCGATGTCGAACGCAATGTCGGAGCCGCCCGGCCCGCTGATACGCTGCGTCATCAGATCGACAGTGAACGGCGCCGCGCCATTGACGCCCACCACCCGCGCCGCGAACGTGTCGGCTTCGCCGGGATCAAGAACGATCGGCAGGATGCCGTTTTGCAGGCAGTTTTCGCGATAGATGTCGGCAAAGCTTTTGGCCACGATGACGCGGATGCCGTTCGCCACCATGCTCCAGACCGCCGATTCGCGCGACGAGCCGGCGCCGAAATTGTTTCCCGTCATCAGGATTCCGGCATTGCAAAATTGCGGTTTGTTGAGCACGAAATCCGGATCCTCGCTGCCATCCTCGCGCCGGCGCGCGCGCTGGAACAGCATCGCCTTGTAGTCTTCCTTGAGACCGCGCGAATGCAGAATCGGCGCGATCTGGTCGGTGTTGATGTCGTCCCTAAGAAGCGGCGCCGCGATCGCGGTATGGCTGGAAAACGGCTGCATCACGCGGCCCCCGCGAACAACTGGCGTACGTCGGCGATGTGTCCGGCGATCGCGCTTGCCGCCGCGGTCACCGGCGAGGCGAGATGCGTGCGCACCTTTGGGCCTTGCCTGTTCTCGAAATTGCGATTGGTGGTGGAGACGCAGCGCTCGCCCGGTTCGCCGCGGTCGCCGTTGCCGCCGGCGCACATCGAGCAGCCGGATTCGCCCCAGAAGAAACCCGCGTCCCGAAAGACCCGATCGAGTCCGGCCGCTTCCGCCTCGCGCTTCACCCGCGATGAGCCGGGGACCACCATGGCGGTGACGCCCTCGGCGATGCGGCGCCCGCGCACCACGGCGGCTGCGGCCTCCAGATCAAGCAGGCGGCTGTTCGTGCAGGAGCCGATGAAGACGCGCCTGACGGGAAGCCCCGCCAGCGATGTTCCGGGCTGCAGTCCCATATAGGCAAACGCACTCTCGGCGGCAGCGCGCCGGCCGGGCTCCACGGTCGAGGGGTCGGGCACACGGCCCGAAATGCCGACAACTTGGCTCGGATCGGTGCCCCAGGTGATTTGTGGCTCAAGCGTGCTGCAATCGAGCACGACCTCCCGATCGAAGCTAGCGTCGTCGTCGCTTGAGAGCGTGCGCCAATGAGCAAGCGCGCGATCCCATAGTGCGCCCTGCGGTGCATAGGGGCGGCCGTAAAGCCAGGCGAATGTCTTTTCATCGGGGGCGACAAAGCCGGACCGTCCGCCCATTTCGATGTTGAGATTGCACAGCGTCATGCGCTGTTCGATGGGCATCGCCGCGATGGCCGAGCCGGCATATTCGACCACGTGACCACGCGCACCGGCGACTCCGAGTTCGGCAATGAGCCGCAGCGCGACATCCTTGGCGCTGACATGGACGGCGAGCCGGCCGTCGAATCGTGCGCGCATGCGTTTCGGCCGTTTCAGCGCCATTACCTGTGTAGCGAGAATATGGGTCATCTCGGTCGTGCCGCAGCCGAACGCGAGTGCACCGAGGCCGCCGACCGTGCTGGCGTGGCTGTCGGGGACGGCATGGGTCGCTCCCGGCAGCACGAGGCCGACTTCTGGCGCCACCACGTGGGAAATGCCCTGTTCGGGATCGGCGACATCGAACAGCCTGATGCCATTGCGCCGGCAACCTTCGCGCATCGCTCTGATGAAGGCGGTGCCCGATGGGTTGGTCTCATCGTTGCGTCCGGGCCGCGTGGCGACCGTGTGATCCTGGACCGCGAAGGTGAGATCCGGCCTGTGCACGGCGCGCCGCTCTTTCTCCAGATGTGCAAATCCGTGGTGCGCATGCAATTCATGCAAGACATGCCGGTCGATGTAGAGCAGATCGCGGCCGTCGGCGCGTTGTCCGACGAGATGAAAGTCCCAGATCTTGTCGAACAAGGTATGCGGCATGGGGTTATCCTGGCGGTCTATCGTCCGCGCCGATGGCTGATATTATGCTTGCGTTATCTTGGGCGGGGTCACGGCGCAAGGCAAGCTGCGGGCGATGATCCTGATCGCATGCCTCGCTTGAGCAAAACGAAAGCCGGCAGCGTCCGCACGGCTGCACCCCTGAGTTCGCTCGATCCGGATATGTCTGGGAGAGTCTCATGCCTCGCGTCGTCGGCATCGACCATCTCGTCCTCAGCGTCGGCGATTTGCAACGCTCGAAGGCGTTTTACGCAAAGGTCTTTGGCTTTCTCGGCTTCAAGCTGAAATACGATTATTCCGACATGGTCGGCTGGAGCAATGGCAAGACCTTGTTCTGGATCGCCGGCGCCGATACGCGAGGCCGAAAGCACAAGTATCGTAAGGGCGACATCGGCTTTCACCATTACGCATTCGAGCTGTCCAGCCGGAAGGGCGTCGATGCGCTTGGCGCGTTTCTGGAGAAGAACGGAATGACCGTCGTCGATCCGCCGGGCGAATATTACGATCGCAATTACTACGCGGTCTATTTCACCGATCCGGACGGGATGAAACTTGAAGGCATGATCTGGGCTCCGCCCAAGAAGAAAGCCGATCGGGCCCGCAAGCGGAGCAAAAAAACGTGAACGGGCTCGGCGAGGCGATCCCGACTCGATCTGTCATGGCCGGATGCATGCGCGTTCTTGTGTTTGAAGCAGGCTGAGGCGGCGGTGCTCGGCACAAGACCTTCCGCCTAAGACGCCATTCGAAATAGCGCCGGAGACTGCGCAACCACGGTATTGCGGCCGTTTCGCTTGGCTGCGTAGAGCGCCGTGTCGGCGGCCTGAACCAGATCGGCGGCGCCCTCGCCCTTCGCCGGGATCAGCGACTCAACTCCGATGCTGATGGTCACGAGGCCGCATGGAGCTTCGGCGTGCGAAATCATGAGATCTTCGATCGACTTACGCACCTCCTCCGCTAGCGCGCTGGCGCGGGCAAGATCGAGGCCCGGCAACAGCAGGGCAAACTCCTCGCCACCATAGCGGGCCACCAGCACCGCCTTGTCCAATGTGACGAGCGACAATGTCTCGCCGACCGCGCGCAGGCAGGTATCGCCAGCGACATGGCCGTAGCGGTCGTTGTAAAGCTTGAAATGATCGATATCGATCATTATCAGCGCCATCGGCTCGCGCCGATCGGTTGCTTGCTGCCAAGCACGTTCGAGCTCGCGGTCGAAACCCCGCCGATTGGCGAGGCCGGTCAACCCGTCGAGGCTCGCCAGTTCCTCAAGGTGCTGATTGGCAATGAGCAGCTCCTCATCGCGCGTGGCGAGTCTATGCGCCATGTCGTCGAAGGCGGCCGCGAGTGGCCGGAATTCCGCCACCCACAATTCTTTGTTTGCGCGCGCGTTGAGGTCGCCGTGGCCGAACCGGGCGACCGTCCGCACCAGCGAACGGATCGGCCGCACGATCAGCTGCTCGCCGCTGAACCAGGTGACAATGAGAACGAAAATGCCGATGCCGGCAAGCTGCAGATAGGCGACGCCGATCTCGCTATCGACGCTGCTGTTCATCGCCGCCTCGTCGAGGCCGACGGCGAGATGCGCCGCCGTCCAAGGTACCCGCACGTAGGCAAAGATGCGGCGTGTGCCGTCGAGGCCCGTGGCTGTCAGGCTGCCCTGATTGTGCGCGAGGATATCGCGCACAAGGGGGTGATCGGCAAGGCGTTGTCCGATGAAGCCGCTGATGCCGTTCGACGCGGCAACCACGGTTCCATCGCCGTCCACCAACAGGACGGAGCTTCCGGGCTCTTCCGCGACCTTGGCGGCGATTTTATTCATCCATTGCAGATTAATCGAAGCCATCACCGCGCCGACAACGGCCCCCTTTTCGCCGACGATGGGGAAGGCCGCATAGATGCTCGGTATCTGACGAGATGTATTGATGAAATAGTCGCTCACCGCGAACCGCCGGTCGTGCACCGCATGCTGAAAATGCGGCCGGTCGCCCATGTTCAATCCGACTGCCCGCGGGTCCGTGGCGCAGCGGATTTGCCCATTGGTTCCGGCAACAGAGACGGTTCGTATCCAGGAAATGTTGGTCGTAAGGCTGCTCAAATATCGATCGCAGTCGTTCTGGTTGAACGGCGTTCGGGCGTAGACGTCCGCTATGATCTGCAGGAAGGCGCGCACCTCCGAGATTGTCGCCTCCTGGGCCTCGGCGCCGCGGCGCGCCAGATCAATCACCTGGGCATGCGCTCCCGCGGTGCGCTCGGCGCGGACCCCTTCCAGCGCGTGCAGGCGCTCGAACATCAGGGGTGTGATGGCCAACAGCGCGAGTACGATCAGCCGACCGCGAATGCTCAAAATCGGCCTTCTGAGTCTCGACGGCTTGTAAGATTTGGCAGATTTGGTTTGGTCGCCCGGCATCACGCCCTCTTCGCCCGTTCCACAAGCTATGCCACAGAGGTAAAGATCGCCTTGGCGCCGTTATCTAAACCGGAGTTTTGCAACTCACCGTTGATGAGAGCTTAGCGTTACCAAATGGAAACCATGACGAAGCAAGACAGTCTTGTCGCCGTCCGCCAGCAAATCGCGCGCGCCTGCCGAGACGCCGGGAGGGACCCGGCCGGCATCACGCTGGTGGCGATATCGAAAACTTTCGGGACCGATGCGATCGAGCCCGTGATCGGCGCGGGACAGCACGTCTTCGGGGAAAACCGCGTCCAGGAGGCCAAGGCGAAATGGCCGCCGCTCCTCGCCCGGCATGCCGAGATCGAACTCCACCTGGTCGGGCCGCTGCAATCCAACAAGGCGCGCGAGGCCGTGGCCTTGTTCGACGCCATCCACTCGCTCGACCGCGCCAGCCTTGCGGCGGCGCTTGCCAAGGAAATCGGGCGGCAAGCGCGCAGTCCGACGCTGTTCGTCGAGATCAATACCGGCGCCGAGGCGCAGAAGTCGGGCGTGCCGCCCCAGGACGCGGACGGCTTTCTCGCCGCCTGCCGCGACAATTACGGACTTTCGGTTTCAGGCTTGATGTGCATTCCACCGCACGACGAAGTGCCGGCGCCACATTTCGCGCTCACTGCCCAGATTGCCCGCCGAAACGGCCTGGCGCTGCTGTCGATGGGCATGAGTGCGGATTTCGAAACCGCGGTCGCGTTCGGTGCCACTCATGTGCGTGTCGGCACGGCGATCTTCGGGACGCGATCCGCACCGGTTTAGCGCTTTACTCCTGTACCGCCTCGCCCTGCAACGGGAGGATAGCGCCGAAGGCTGCCAGGTGGGTGTCGTGAGAGGGCTATTGGGTGAGGTGCGACCCCCGGCGTGCCTCGCGCGCCGCCCGTCCTCGCGACTAATGCCGAATCACAATTCGGGTTTTCGGCGAGAGGTGCCTCAGCAGGATCTGCAAATCCCGCCGGCGTAGCGCCACGCAACCGGCGGTCGAGCCAAACGCCGGACGGGCGACATGGAGGAAAATGGCGCTGCCGCGGCCGGCAACCCGCGGCCGCGTGTTGTGGTCGATCTCAACCATCAGATCATAAAGGTTATCATTCCGCCACAAGCGGTCGCCTGGTTCATTGACCGACCGGCGGAACGGACGGTTGTAGCGGCGGTCGGCCGGATTCTCGCACCAGGCGTCCGCTGGGCTGATGCGCCGAACCGGCAATCCCGTCCGCGGCCGAGGCAAGCGGTCGTTCCGCCACCACACCCGTAGGGGGCGGAAAGAGCCGTACGGGGTGCCGCCATCTCCCTCGCGCTTATCGGCCCTGATACCGCTCCGTCCAAGCGCTGCCGGCAAGGTCAATGCGCCGGCGAACAGCCAGCCCAGTGTCGGATGGCTGGGCCGGGCACTGATCCGGACGAGGCCCAGCGAGCTTCGCCGCTTGAGGCTTCGCTCGCGATTTCGGGATGTTTTCATCAAGAGTATGACACGTGCCGCTTGCTCTTTTGCCTGCGGATGTTCTACTTCGCGGCAAACCGAGCGGTAAAGTCGCCTCCAGCGGACCGGCGTAGCGCGCCGTCACCGAAGCGGCGGCTTGCGGGGGTCCGATTGATGCCGAATACGCGGAAGATTCTGATTGTCGAGGACGATTCCGAACTGCGCGATGCGCTGACGGAGCAATTATCGCTGCACGAGGAATTTGAAGCCGTCGCGGTGGAGAACGGCAGCAAGGGCGTGCAGGCCGCCAAGGCCGGTCAGATCGACCTCGTCATCATGGATGTCGGCCTGCCCGATATCGACGGCCGCGAAGCCGTGCGCATCCTGCGCAAGAACGGCTTCAAGGCGCCGGTCATTATGCTCACCGCCCACGACACCGACTCGGATACCATCCTTGGGCTCGAATCCGGGGCCAACGATTATGTGACCAAGCCGTTCCGCTTCGCCGTGCTGCTCGCGCGCATCCGCGCGCAGCTGCGCCAGCACGAAGCGAGCGAGGACGCAGTTTTTGCCATCGGGCCCTACACGTTCCGCCCCAGTTCGAAGCTGCTGCTCAATCCTAAGGGCGGCAAGGTCCGCCTGACCGAAAAGGAAACCTCGATCCTGCGCTATCTTTACCGTGCCGGGCAGCGGCCGGTGTCGCGCGAGACGTTGTTGCAAGAGGTTTGGGGTTACAATTCGGGAGTGACCACGCACACCCTGGAAACGCACATCTATCGCCTGCGTCAGAAAATTGAGAAGGACGCGGCTGCTCCCGCAATTCTCGTCACCGAGGCCGGCGGCTACAAACTCGTGCCGTAGAAGCGCGGCCCGTCTCAAGGCGCTGCAATGACCATCGAGGACGAGATCGCCTTTCTCTCGGGAGTGCCTGTGCTCGGGCGGCTCGGCGATGGTGCGTTGCGCAGCCTCGCCATCGCTGCCGAAACCCATGCGATGGAGGTAGGCGAGGTGCTGTTCGCCGCCGGAGAAGCCGCCGACGGCGCCTACATCGTTCAGCAGGGCACGGTCAGTCTACAGCCGGCAAGCGGCGCCGAAGTCGTTGTTGGGCCTGGAACGCTGCTCGGGGAATCGGCGCTGCTGACCGAAACAAGGCGGCCCGCGACCGCGACCGCCCGCGAACCCGGCAAGGCGCTGCGCATTTCGCGCGCGACGTTTCTCAAAGTGCTCGATTCTTATCCGGACGCGGCGCTGCGATTGCGCGAGGTGCTGGCGTCGCGGACCGATCAGTGGGCGCGCGACATGGAAAATATCCGCGGCGCGCTGGCGCGGCTGACCGAGCGCCAAGATGCTGCTGATAGGCCGGAAGGAAGTGGTTGATGCAACGCATAACGATCACTGTCGACGATGACCTGATGACAGACGTTGACCGAATTATAGAGACGCGGGGATACCGGAACCGCTCTGAGGCCATCAGGGACTTGGCGCGGGCCGGACTCGCCCAGGCAATACAAACTGTGGGCGGCGGCCGGGATTGTGTCGGAGCGCTGATCTATGTTTACGATCATGCCGCGCGGCAATTAGGCAATCGGCTTGTGCACTCCTTTCACGAGCATCAGGATGTGGCGCTCGCAACGATGCACGTGCATCTCGACCCTGATAGCTGTCTGGAAGTGGCAATTCTTAAAGGCCGCAATAGGGACGTTCAAAACGTCGCCGACCACGTAATCGCTGAGCGCGGCGTGCGATACGGCCGTCTCGTTGCGATTCCGGTAAAGCAAGAGAGCGAAATCCGCCGCCCTCATGGCGGCGCGCATCCGCACCGCGACGCCACAATGCGGTCCAGGCGGCAATAAGGTCCATTACTGGCATCGGTCGATGTGCGTTGCCGGCGCATGCGGGCTTCCTAAAGAGCGATACTTCGCCGGCGCAATGCGTGGTGCGCCATCATCCAGCGAGTCTGACCTCGATGTCGTCGTAGCGATTCCGTCTGTACAGCAGGATCGAGACAAGCCAACTCACGACGAAGATGCCGATGATCAAATACCCGAGGACGCCGAAATTGTCGTTGAGCGCCGCGATTGCACTCCAGAACGAGCCGGAAAGATTGAGTTCATCTTGCACGAGACCGAGCGTCTCGATCCCGCCGATCAGCAGGGCAACGATGACCGAGACCGACGTGATGGTGATGTTGTAATACAATTTGCGAATCGGGCGGGCAAACGCCCAGCCATAGGCCCCCAACATCAACACGCCATCGGTGGTATCGATCAACGACATGCCGGCTGTAAACAGCGCCGGAAACACCATGATCGACCAGATCACCAGCCCTTTGGAAGCTTCCGCCGCCGAGATTCCCAGCAGTCCCACTTCCGTTGCGGTATCGAAGCCGAGGCCGAAGAGGAGGCCGATCGGATACATTTGCCAGCTGTGATCGATGAAGCGGAAGAGACCGCGGAAAACGCGCCCGAAGAAGCCCCGCTTGGCGAGGAGCAGATTAAGGTCCTCGTCATCGTAGAGGCCGCCCGCCTTGACCCTGCGAAAGGTCTGCACGACCGACATCAGGATCAACACGTTCATCGCGGCGACGGCAAGCAGAAAGAAAGCCGAAATCAGCGTGCCCGCGATATTGCCGAAATTCTCGATCGAACCGAATCGGCCCTTGATCGCGACGGCGGTTGCCGCCACCGCGGCCGATAATCCGAATACGATGGTCGAATGGCCGAGCGAGAAGAAAAAACCGACGCCAACTGGACGCTTGCCCTGCTGCATGAGTTTTCGCGTTACGTTGTCAATTGCGGCGATATGGTCCGCATCAACGGCGTGGCGAAGGCCGAAGCTGTAGGCGAGGAAAGCGGTGCCGAGCAGGAGGGGATAACGGTGGAAGGCAACAACGGCTACGAGCCAGAGAACGACGTTTGCGATGCTGAGGAAGGCGTAGATGCCAATCACCTTGTCGCGCACGCTTCCATGGTCATCGCTGAAGACCCGACTGATTGGCCCCCACATCGTCGTCTCGTTCCCGTTCAGAGCATCTTGACGGGCAGACTGTAGCGCGGCCCGAGTATGCAGTAAATGCATTTTCATCATACTAGCGGCGCTACTCCAGACCCGCTTCACCACCAACCCGAACGGTAAGGAAGCAGACAGCTTGCGCAAGCGACGTATGAGGCCGTCGGCGGTGCTCGTTTGGTTCAGTCAAGCACGCGGGCGTCAGTGTTGCGGCAGAAGCCGATCAAGTGGACTTGGTTTGCGCTGCAAACGCGATCGCATCTCCTTCGACCATCAATTCAACTTCAGCTCCGATGCGTGGTGTGGCGTGGCCGGCGACGCGGGCGATGACTTCGCGCGAACTTTTCTCGTCAGGCAACGAAAGCGCAACTCCTGCGTCGTGACCATAAAACGTGACGCTCTGAACGCGCCCGCGCGGGCCAGTTCCTGATTGGGATCCGAATTTGATCTGCTCCGGCCGTATCATGACTTCCACCGGGCCCTCGGGCGCGCCCGCCGCGAGCTTGATCCGCCCCAGCGCGCAAGCCGCGTAGCCATTCGCGGAAATGCCGGGCAGCAGCACTGCTTCGCCGACAAAGAGCGCCAAATCCGCGCTTAGCGGTCTGCGATAGAGCGTAACCGGATCCGATACCTGCTTGAGCCGCCCACCTTGGAGTACCGCCACTTCGTCGCCCATCGATAAAGCTTCGGACTGGTCGTGAGTGACCAGCAGAGTGGTCGCACCCGCGGCGGCAAGCGCTTTTGCGACCGTGACGCGGGTCTCGCTGCGTGAAGCCGCGTCGAGAGACGAAAACGGTTCGTCGAGCAGGATAAGCTTGGGCGACGGAGCAAGCGCACGGGCGAGGGCCACGCGCTGCTGTTCGCCGCCCGAAAGCGATTGCGGCGGTCGCGTTGCGAATGCCGGCGACAGTCCGACGAGTTCGAGCAGTTCAAAGACGCGATCCCGCTTGCGGCGGAGACGCCGCGGCAGCCCAAATGCGATATTGTCGGCGACCGAAAGGTGCGGAAACAAGGCGCCCTCTTGCGCAACGTAACCCACCTGCCGTTGCTCCGGCGACAGATGCGTCCGGGCATCCGAGGCAATCCGCCCGCTGATTTCAATGATGCCTCCATCCGGGCGTTCGAAGCCGCAGATCAGGCGCAGCAGCGTGGTCTTGCCGCTGCCCGACGCCCCCAGAACCGCCAAAAGCCTGCCAGACTGCACAGCCAAGTCGATCCCGCGAAGCACGGGTTCGCCGCCAAATCCTTTCACCAACTTCTCGATGCGCAGATGTACCATTGGATCGGCCGATTGCCCGCTTCCTTATTGGAGAGATCGCACGGCAGCAAACCGGCGCGCAAGCAGCCAGGTGGACAGGAACGACAGCACCATCATCAGCGCGGCATAGGGTGCTGCCGCAGCAAACGCGAGCGTGGACGTGTCGGCCCAAACCTGTGTGGCCAGTGTCTGTGTCCCGATAGGCGCGAGCAGCAAGGTTGCGGTGAGTTCGGTGACAATCGAGGCAAACACCAGCGCCGCCGCAGCGCCAAGCCCGGGTCCAGCCAGTGGCAGCAGCACACGCCAAGCAATTGCGGCCCAGCCGAGGCCAAGCGATCGGCCCGCTTCCTCGAGACCGCGTTGACACTGCGACAAGGCTGCACGGACGCTGACCAGCGCCAATGGCAAAAAGACAATGGCGTAGGCAACGATCAGGAGCAGCGCCGTCTGATACAGCGGATAGAGACTACGGATCGTCAGCGAGATAAGCGCCAACGCGACGACGATGCCGGGCACGCCCTGCGCCAGATAAGCGGCGCGCTCGATGAACGTAATAAGCCAGCCCTGATACCGCACCGCCACGAAGCCGAGCGGCAGCGCCAAAGCGACTGTGAACGCCGCGCCGGCCGCGGCAAGCCACAGCGAAGAGATCGTGGCATCCAAAAGCAGTGAAATGGAAACCTCGGCCGGCGAAATCGCCGCCGCGCCGTGTTGCGTCAACCAATAGGTGATCATCCCCAGGGGGACGCCCAGGGTCACCGCGACAAGCGAGGCGCAGACAGCTAGTACCGGCCATCGATACCACCCCAGCGCATAGCGTGGCGCGCGGCGGCGTGCGCCACGGCCGAAGCGAGCATATTGGGCGGCGCTGCTGACTTTCACTTCGGCGATCAGACAAATCAGACAGAGGAGCAAAAGCACGACGGCGAGCAGCGATGCGCCCGGACCGTTAAAACCCGTTCTATATTCCGCATAGAGTTCCGTGGTGAAGGTACGAAACCGAAGAAGGCTGAAGGCGCCGAATTCGGTCAGCACGTTGAGCGCGACCAATAGCATGCCGCCCAACAGGGCAGGCCGCAGCTGCGGGAGTACGATCCTACGAAAGCAACCCCAGGGGTTCTCGCCTAACGACCGGCCGGTTTCTTCCAATGCGGGGTCCAGTCCGCGCAACGCCGCGGCCACGGGCAGATAGATGAGGGGGTAGTAGGAAGACGTTACCACAAGCCAAGCGCCGCAGAAGTCTTGCAGCGCGGGACTGAGTGACACCCAAGCGTAACTGCTCACGAAGGGCGGCACCGCCAGAGGAACCGCCGCCAATACGGCCCAGATGTGACCCCCAGGCAAGTCCGTGCGCTCGACCAGCCAAGCCACCGTAGTGCCGACGATGGCGGCGGCCACAGACGCGGCCAGCACGAGACCGACGGTGTTCATCAGCAGCTCACCGACGATCGGGCGCAGAAGAAGCTCAATGGCTCCGACCCAGCCGACTTGCGCGGCCTGCACGACCGTATAGGCCAGAGGCGTCAATACGAACAGCGGGCCGACGACTGCCGCCGCGAGGAGTGGACCCGGCGGCAATCGACGCTTCCAAAGACCTGGACGACGAGCGGCAGACTCTACAATAGCCACAGCCATCAAATGAGGCCCGCCTCCCGGAGCAGCTGCGCCGCCAATTGATCATCGCCGAGTTGGGCCATGCTAACACTCGGCGGCTGCAATTGGGCGAAGGGACGCAACAGTGGATTTGGTGCAACGCCGCGCGCCAGGGGATATTCAAAATCGATATCGCCCTTGCCGATCATCTGCTGAACCGGCTTACTGACCAGGAATGCGACGAAACGCTGCGCTTCCTTGGGGTGCTTGGACGACGCCAGCACCGCAGCTCCCGAAACATTGACCAGCGCTCCGACGTCGCCGTCGCCGAAATGGTGGATCTGGCTGTGAATTTTGGAGGCGCCTTCCTCGGTGCGTAGCCGCGCCCAGTAATAATTGTTGATGATGCCGGTTGCGACCGCTCCGCGATCGACCGCAGCCACGACACCCTCATCGTCATCGAAAACCTGAGCATTGTTCTTCAGGCCCTTCAGCCATGCGAGCGCCGCCGGCTTGCCGTGCAGAGCGACGACCGCCTGGACAAGGGGCAGGAAATCCGCATCCGCCGGGGCGATCGCGACTTTGCCCTTCCAGGAAGGCTTGGCAAGATCGAGTAGCGACGCCGGCAGTTCATTCTCCTTTATCATCGCCGGATTGAAAACCAGCACGTTCTCACGGGCGAGAACGCCGACCCATTTGCCATCGGCCGCACTATATTTCGCCGGGACCTGCGCCAGCGTCGTCGAATCGATCTTCGCCAGCAGTCCCTTCTCATCGAGCAAGGTCAGTTCCGGCGAGTTCTCGGTGAAATAGACGTCCGCGGGCGAACGCTGCCCCTCCCGCATGATCTGATTGGCGATTTCCGGCGCTTCGCCGGAATGAACCAGGATTTTGATTCCGGTCTGTTTGGTGAATTGAGTGGTAATAAGGTTCACCATCTGGTGGTGTTGGGCGTTGTAAAGCGTGAGCGTCGCTGCGTCCGCGGCGCCGCCCGGCTGCACCATTGCGATTGCCCCCAGGACAGCGAGACAGCATGCGACAATGGCGCCACGGCCGCTTGGACGCATTCCCAAGCAGGATCCCTTCTCCATTCTTGTTGCAGTCATGGTCACTCCATTCAACGACGGGCCGGCTGCTCATGGAGGTCAAATTCCGTGCGCAAGTCTCAAAATCCAACTCCGAGATTTGGTTCGGCACGCGACGTGTATGGGACCTTAAGCCCGCCGATGCGGCTTCGTCCAGCAATGTTCACCATCACAATACCGAATGGAATTATTCTAATTCAGAACAAGAGAACGCCGGTCGAAAAGGGCTCCGGAGCAAAAAGTCGAAGCGTGCTTGCGGCAGGTGGCGCTGGACACATTTGATCCGCCCAAACACCGTCAAGTGTGGTGGTTCAGAAGTCCGCATCATTCCTAAGGCGGGGCTGTTATGCGGACTTCCGAACCGTAGCCACGCGAGATCAATAACTTGCTAGTGTCTCTTCGATTCTGAAGTTCGCAAACGAGAGTGCCGCATCATGATGCGATCGGAAGCGGGACACTAGATCACGTGGCGGATGTCGAAATTATTTTGCTGGTGAAGCCTAAAAGGTCACGCTACTGCGCGCCCCTAGTACCAATGCATTGCGAATCGCAATGGTGGGATCGGCCGGATCGGGCACATTGCCGCCGGGGTGTACGATATATTGCACATCGGGCTGCACGGTCCACCATGGCGCGATCTGAATCTGGTAGCTGGCCTCCAGAACCAACTCGTGATCCCGGACGGGATACCACATACCCAGTGCGGCCGCGGTGTCCATATCCAGCGCGGCGGCGTCATTGCTGATGTTGGAAAAGGCCGCGCCGATGGTCAGCACGTCGTTGTCGCGTTTCGGTAGCGGTGCCGTGAAGCCCAAGCCGCCGTCGATGTAGAACGAAAGTAGATTACGGTCTGCCGGCGCGCCCCCGGCGCGGAGAAACGCATTGATGCTGCTCGGACCGCTTGCCGCCCGCCACGTCGTCTGATCGATCACGCCGTAGATTCCCCAATCGCCGATGTGCTCTAGGGGTGCTACGATGGCCGAGGAAGCCAGCGACACGGGCAAACCGGCAGCATCGAGCCCATAATGCTCATCCGCGAAATCCGCCGAATGATACCACGCGCCCAACTTGTACGTGCCGGGCAGCCCTGTGGCGTTCTTGCTCTGAGTGACGTCATATTGCAGCTCCGCAATCGAGAACACGCCGCCGCTGAAGCTGAACCGCGTGCCGTAGAGATCGCAGCTCTGGGGATCGCCCGTGCAATTCGAACCGGCGGGGTTTCCGCTAAACGCAGCGGCCCGCATGGTAACGTCGCTGGATGGCTTAAGCGCGATGCGGATGCCGGGCGTGGCCAGCGGGTAGGCCGGCCCGCCGCTGGGCAGATTGGCGGCCATCAGATCAGGCCAGCCGAAGGTCCCATCGATCAAACCGGTCGCGGTCTTGCTGATCGCGAATTCATCGTCGGCCGCAAGCTGGCCCATCCGCACTGAAACCTTTCCATCGGGCGAAACCTGCTGAAACCAGGCGGTAAAGAGGCGGGTCGTCGGCAAGGCATCGATGTTGCTCGGCTCGCTGATGCTGCCGACGAAATCGGGTCCTATCCGTCCGCCGATATTATGGATCTGATACACCGTCGTATGAGCGGAAGCTCCCGTCCAACCCAGCAGCTTCTGCAGGTCGGCGTCGATGGTGAACTCAAAGCGGCCCTCGTAGTCTGCGCCACGATTGATGCCGCCCGTAACGTCGCCCAATATTTCGCTGATGTAGTTGAGCGTGAAATCGATTCCCCGCTTCTTCAGCGCAGCGCGTTCGCCACCCCAATCGCCCGTCAACGTATCTTGCTGCCATATGGAATTCGTAGAAGCCGTATTCGTCTGCGCCTGGGCAATGGATCCCCACGCCGTCGCGAGTGAGGTTGCCAGCGCAGTGAGTGCGACGCGCGATCGGATCGGCAGCGACATCCCGACTTTCCATTTCGCAACAGGACGACGATCGTTCTTCTAAAAGTCCTTCGCGATTCTTTCTCCCGCAGCGTCCGCCGGCGATGACGAAGAATCGCAAATTGACCATAAGGCGACGAACACTGAGAAGTCCAGGAAAGACTGAGCGTCCGTTCAAAAATGGAATTATTCCAATTCATATCTGCGTCGCAGCTGATTTGAATCATTCGAATCTTGGACCGGATTATTTGTTGCAACCGCGACGTGGCAAAGCTGCGGGAAGATGATGTCACCTGACACCATAAGCTTTGACGGCGGCGAAGATGTCAAAGCTCTTCTGTAGATCGAAGATTTCGGGCTATTGAGCGGCTCAGAATCATCGGGGCGGCAGGCCACCGCTCTCGCGCTGTACTACGCGGTCTCAAACAGGTCTTGACCGATGAAGCGGCCCTGCGCCGCTCCGGGAGGACAGGCAAAGAGGCCGCTGCCGACATGCGTCACGAATTGGTTCATCATGTCGAGCTTGGAAAGCTTGTCGAATATTTTGATAAACCCGGTCCGCGGATCGCGCTGATAGGTGATGAAAAGCAAGCCGGCATCGTATTCGAGACCCTGGCGCCACGGCGGCCAGCGCTCGGCGGTGAAGTCCACGCCGTCGTTATATGAGTACGGCCGCCGCAGCAATTGCGCGCCATTGTTGCTGGCCGGGGCGGCGAGCCGGATATGTGCATGTTCGGGAATGATTGGGTTGCCGCTACTGTCTGTGGCGTCGAGGTCAACGGCATCGGATTCGCGCGTCTTACCCAGCGGCGCGCCGGAATATTTGCGTCGACCGATGGTCTGCTCCTGGAACGCCGTCTTCATTCGGTCCCAATGCTCCAGAGCAATTCGGATCCGCCTGACGGCAAGGTATGTGCCGCCGCGCATCCAAGCCGGTCCCTCGGCACCGGCCCAGATAGCTTCCTGCATTGCTCGTGGGTCGCTGACGGACGGATTGACCGTTCCATCCTTGAAGCCCATGAGATTGCGCGGGGTCTCGTCGTCGGCGTAATTGGCGATAAACCCCGCCCGTGCCCAGCGCATTTTGGCAACGTCGGCGCCCAACCGGGCGAGTTGGCGCACCGCGTGGAATGCAACCTGCTGATCGTCGGCACAGGCTTGAACCGAGAGATCGCCGCCGGTATGCGCTTCCACCAATTGATCACCGACGAACTGAGGCATATCGACCAACGCCGTCGGTCGGTGCCGGGCGAGACCGTAACGATCCTTGCCATCTTTGGTGAACAATCCGGCCCCGAAACCGAAGGTGATCGTCAGCCGCGATGGCGACAGGCCCAGCGCCTCGCCGGTGTCGGCGGCAACCCCGGACAGATTCGAAGCCTCATAGCCATCATATGCCCCAGGCTGATCGCCGCCCGCCGCCATGACGGGCTGGAGGTTTCCGTCCAAGGCTTGCGCCGTTTGGCCTTGCGCCATGCGCGCCGCGGCCGCCGTCCAAGCCTGCAGCAGGTTAGCGACCTCGCGTCGGTCGCCGGTCGTCAGATCGAATGTGAGAAAGTATGTATGCTTTTGCGCGGGCGTGATGATGCCGCCCTGGTGCTCACCCCAGAACGGCTCGATCTGCGTCGGGCCTTGACGGTCAGTCGGCGTCTGCGTCTCGGCCTGTGCCTTCGTGGTAGGGACGCCATCCAGACCGGCGCCGGCTGCGACCAGACCGGCCGTCTTTGCGAAGAAGCCACGACGCGAAGTGCGCAACGTCTCATCGCCTTTACGGCTCATCGGGTTGCTTCCACCAGCGTGTTCACGTCATCCTCGACATAATAGAAGCCGCCATCGGGCGCCATGGCGATCCCGAACAAGTCGCCGTTGCCCGGTGGCGATTGCGCCTGATCGTTATCGATCCAGCGGGTTCCGAGCTGCCGTCCGCTTTTGGGGTCAATCTCGACCACCTCACCATCCAGCGCATTCGTCACCAAAAGGTGACCCTCGGGCGTAATCGCCATGGCCAGCGGCCGTTTCAGATAACCCCCTACTGTAATCGTCTTCCCGGCTCCCGCGCTGCCTGTCCGTGTGGTCGCCTTCGGGATCGCCGTAATCCTGTTGCCAAGCGCATCCGACACGTAAAGGGTATTATCCGGTCCAAGCGCCAGTCCGGTCGGTCCGATCAGAAAGGCATCCTTGTCCGCGCGCTGACCGAAGCCGTTAGCGACCACAACCCGGCTTTTGATGATGGGCGGCTTTCCCGGCGGAATTGTCAGCTCCAGGCGCAGCACGGTGGCTTTTTCAACCACTACCGGCGCTTTGGTCTTAGGATCGATCGTATCCGGCCCCGGCACATCGAATCCGGCCATGCTGATGAACAATGTCGCGGCCGACCCCCGGTCCACGACGGCCATGTTGCCCCACGGATCATTGATGTCGGAACCGGTCCAGGTCGCAACCAGCCTGCCCGCGGGATCGAGCACGAGTAAGCAGCCGGGGCCCTTGGTTTTGGTCGTTCCGTCGGTGCTTGGCGTGCTGCCAACGATCACCCATCCGCTCTTGAGCATAGTCATTGCCGTGCCAAGACCCACTCCTCCCGGACATTGCGGGACCTGCTGCGGCAGGTCGACGAAAACGGACGTCTTCTTGCTGGACGGGCTATATACGACAATTGTGGTGCCGGTGCCTTGGAAGTTTTTCTTGTTGTTGAAGTTTGTGACCAGTACATCGCCTTTTTGAATTTTCCCCGTGGAGACCGGCGCGACCACAATCGCATAGGGATTGAGATCACCGTTTCCGGGCACGGTGGAGGTCCGCGTGATCTGATGCCGAATTCCCGCCAAATAACCGCTTCCCCTTGATGACTTGATGCGGCTATTGGTCTCGGCGGTCGACTGGGCGACGCCCCCACCCTGCGGAATCGGATTTTGCGCCACCGCCACCGTCGCAAAGGCCAGAGCGACGAATGTCGCCGTGAGCCCCAGCCCGATCACTTTCTGCGAATCCATAATCCTTCCCTTCTGCAGCACTTCATCGTCCAATCCGACCACGTCACCCGCGAATCGCGCAAAGCGTCAGCGCGTCGCCCCGGAACAGCAGAAAAATGCAAATCGAGCGTACGTCCAGTAACAATCTTGAATTTAATTATTCCAATTAAGCAAAGGAGGAAGCCGTATCGGCCCTGCGCCTGGCAGATCAGGTTGGTCGCAGCTCATCTGGCTGTAAGCGAATGCCCAGAACAGTCCGTGCGGCCAACACAGCGACGAACGTTGCGCCGAGTGGAAGCCGACAGGGGCGATTCGAAGTCGCAGGTCGCTCGTTCACTCGGCCGCCTGCATGTCGGACGCGTCGATGAAGCCGCCGGCCTGGCGGCGCCACAGCGCCGCGTAATGGCCGTTTTGCGCAATCAGCTCGCGATGGCTGCCCTGCTCGACGATCCGGCCGTGTTCGAGCACGACCAAACGGTCCATTTGCGCGATGGTGGAGAGGCGATGCGCAATGGCGATCACGGTCTTGCCTTGCATTAGCGTGCCGAGGCTCGATTGAATTGCGGCCTCCACTTCGCTGTCGAGCGCCGAGGTCGCCTCATCGAACACGAGGATCGGCGCGTCCTTGACAATGACGCGGGCGATGGCGACGCGCTGGCGCTGGCCGCCGGAAAGCTTCACGCCGCGCTCGCCGACGTGGGCTTCGTAGCCGCGGTTGTCCTGCCAATCTTCCAGTTCAAGAATGAAATCGTGCGCGTGCGCAAGCTTGGCGGCGCGCTCGATCTCCTCGTCGGTCGCCTGCGGCCGGCCGTAGCGAATGTTTTCTCGGATCGAACGGTGCAGGAGCGAGGTGTCCTGCGTCACCACCGATATCTGGCTGCGCAGCGATTCGGCCGTGAGGCCGGAAATATCCTGGCCGTCGATCAGGATCGCGCCGCCTTCGAGATGGAAGAAGCGCAGCAACAGATTGACCACGGTCGACTTGCCCGCGCCCGAGCGGCCGACCAAGCCGATCTTCTCGCCGGGATGAATCGTCAGGTTGAAATTCTGCAGCACGCCGGCGTCGCGGCCATAGCCGAAGCGGACATTCTTGAAGTCGATGCGGCCGGCGCGCACCGTCAGCGGCCGCGCGTTTTCCGGATCTGGAAGCTGCAGCGGCTGTGCAATCGTCAGCATGCCCTCCTGCACCACGCCCACATCTTCGAAAATCTCGGTGATACGCATGGCGATCTGACGCGACATGTTGGAGAGCTGCAGCGTCAGCGGCAGCACCATGGCGATGGTGCCGACCTCGACGGCGCCGTAGCGCCACAGCATGACCGCCAAGGCGCCGGCGCCGGCGATCAGCAGCACGTTGAGAATGTCGAGCAGCGTCACGAATGCCGTCAGCAGCCGCTGCGCCGCCTTAAACAAGTCGACATGACTCTCGACCGCGTCGCGCACATATTCGTCTTCCTCGCGGGCGCGGGCGAACAGCTTGACCGTGAGGATGTTGGTGTAGCTGTCGACGATGCGACCCATCAGCGTCGAGCGGGCGATCGAGGAGACCTTCGAGCGCTCGCGCATGCGCGGAACGAAATAGACGAGCAACGCTGCGTAACCGCAGAACCACAGCACGAGCGGCAAAGCGAGCCAGCGATCCGCCGCCGCCGCCAATGCGATCGCCGAAGCGCCGTACACCGAGATATACCAGACCGTGGTTATGGTCGCGGTCAGCGTCGAGCGCACCGACGGGCCGGTCTGCATGACGCGATTGGAAATGCGACCGGCGAAATCGTTTTGAAAAAATGCCCAGCTCTGGCGCACCACGTGCCAGTGCGATTGCCAGCGGATCAGTCCGGTAAATGGCGCCGCGATGGCTTGGTTGGAGAGGAGATAGCGCATCAGCGTCACCGTCGGCCGCACCACGACGACGAACGCGGCGATGCCAAGGAGCCACGGCCAATCCTCGGTGAACAGCCGGTCGGGCGGCATCTTGGTCACCATGGTGACGATGCGGCCCATGAACCACGGCAGGGCGCTGTCAGTCAGCGCCGATAGGCATTCGACCACGAACAAGGCCGCGAACAGCCACTTCGCTTGACGCGCGAAGTGCCACAGGAACGCAATGAGCTTGTCCGGCGGTTCCGGGCTTTCCGGGGCGGCTGTCGGCGTCAGGATTCGTTCAAAAAAAGAAAACATTTTCGATGGGTATAGGGGGTCTATAGGCGGCGTCAATCGAGCGCCCAGGGGAGTGGCTGAGGAGCCCGCAAACCACGCGTTTGCGAGGCGTTCGCGGGCTGCCGCGACAGTCCGCTATGCCGGCGCCTGCTTAGCCGATCGTTGGTGCCGCTGGCGCAGCAGGCCTTCCTGCGCAACCGAGGCCACCAGCGTGCCGTCGCGCGTGAAAATCGATCCGCGGGAAAAGCCGCGCGAACCGGACAGACTGGGACTGTCCTGTGCATAGAGCAGCCATTCGTCGGCGCGAAACGGGCGATGAAACCACAGCGCATGATCGAGACTTGCCGCCATGATGTCCTCGCTGAACACGCTCTTGCCGTGCGGGATGAGCGCGGCGTCGAGCAGCATCATGTCGGAGGCGTAGGCCAGCACGCATTGATGGATGGCCGGCGCGTCGGGCAATCGTCCCGTCGCGCGAATCCAGACGTTGAAGCGGCCCTCCGGATTCTTCTCACCGAGGTAGCGGCCCATCTCGACGGGGCGCAGTTCGATCGGCCGCTCGCGCTCGTAATAGCGGCGCACCGGCTCGGGCATCAGCGGCCAAATCTGCTCTTTCAGCTCGGCTTCGCTCGGCAGCGCCTCGGGCGCCGCGACGTCGGGCATCCTGATCTGATGCGAGAGACCTTCCTCGATCAGCTGAAACGAAACCGCCATGGTGAAGATCGCCTGACCGTGCTGGATCGCCGTCACCCGGCGCGTCGTGAAGCTCTTGCCGTTACGGATGCGGTCGGCCTCGTAGATGATCGGGACTTTGGGATCGCCGCCAAGCATGAAATAGGCGTGCAGCGAATGCGGCGGCCGCGTCGCCACGTCCTCGACCGTGCGGCAGGCCGCAACCAGCGCCTGCCCGATGACCTGCCCGCCAAACACGCGCTGCCAGCGCGATTGTGGCGAGCGGCCGCGGAACAGGTTTACCTCCAGCGGCTCCAGATCGAGGGTCTCAATCAATTCCTGTACAGCGGACATGACTCGGTCCCTCGCGGCGTCGGCCGTTCACCCTTTGCATACGGGAACGCCTGCGGGGTCAAGCCCGGAGCTCTCCAGCGTGCTAGACTTACTCTCATGACGCGGAACGATACGGACGTGCTGATCGCCGGCGGCGGCTTCGCCGGGCTGACACTTGCGATTGCGCTACGGCAGGCGCTGGGATCGTCATTTGCCGTGACCGTGGCCGATCCGGCGTTTGGCGCGACCCATTGCACGACCTATGGCGGCGACGAGCGGGCGTCCGCCATCGTCGCTGCCGTCCGGCGGCTGTTCGAGACCATCGGCGTATGGGCGAGCGTGTCCGGCGAGGCGCAGCCAATCCTCGACATGGTGGTGACCGACAGCCGTCTTAACGACGCGGTCAGGCCGGTTTTTCTGACTTTCGCGGGTGACGTCGAGTCCGGCGAATCCTTTGCCCACATGATCGAGAACCGGCTTCTGGTTGCGGCGCTGGAAGACAGGGCGCGCGAACTCGGAGTCGAGTTTTACGCTTCGGCAGTGGGGTCGCGACCCTCTCCCTCCAGGGGAGGGTGGCAGTTGCCGACGAGTTCGGCGCAACGTGTCGATGTCGAGTTTGCCGATGGCACCATGATCGCGGCGCGCCTTCTCGTTGCCGCCGATGGAGCGCGCTCGACCATTCGCCAAGCCGCCGGCATTGCCACGCATGGCTGGACTTACGGCCAATCGGCTATTGTGCTCAACGTTGCACACGAACGCGATCATGGCGGCCGTGCCGAGGAGCATTTTCTTCCCGCCGGACCATTCGCGATCCTGCCGCTCACCGGACAACGTTCCTCGATTGTGTGGACCGAGAGTACGCGAGAAGCTGAACGCATCGTGGCGTTGCCGGACGATGCCTTTCAGGCTGAGCTTGAGCAACGCTTCAAGCTGCATCTCGGCGCGGTCAGCGTGATTGGCGCGCGCCGGGTGCACCCGCTCGGATTCTTTGTCGCCCGATCATTCATCGCGGAGCGCATTGCCTTGGTCGGCGACGCCGCGCACGTCATTCATCCGATCGCCGGGCAGGGGCTTAACATGGGATTGAAGGACGTCGCCGCGCTTGCCGAGGTGATCGTCGAGGCCGCACGGCTCGGCCTCGATCCAGGATCGGCAAACGCACTCGAGCAATATCAGCGATGGCGGCGTTTTGATACGATGACTATGGGATTTGCAACGGACGGGCTCAACCGCCTGTTCTCCAATCGCTCCGACGTGCTGCGGCTCGCCCGCGACGTCGGGCTCGGCATGGTCGAACGGGTGCCGGTCCTCAAGCGCCTGTTTATTCGCGAGGCGGCAGGTCTGGTCGGCGAAGTGCCGAAACTGCTGCGCGGCGAATTGTTGTGATAGGCGCGCTGAAATATATTGATTCCCGGACGCGGTGCACCGCTGATCCGGGACCCTCACAAACTCCGAGTGCGTAACGGTCCGGTTCTGCAGTGCATCACTCCGTTTCACTAGGTGCTGCACTGCGCCCGGAACACGAAGGTATCTGCGTTGGTCATGGCCTTCAACGAGATCACGGTGATTGGCGGCGGTGCCTGGGGAACGGCCCTGGCGCTCACCTGCGCGCGCGCCGGGCGCAAGGTAATGCTGTGGGAACACGACGCCGCCAACGCGGAGAATCTAAGAAGCAAGCGCGAGAGCCTGTTTCTGCCTGGCGTGCGACTTGACGACAGCATCGCGATCGCCGCCAATCTCGCCGACGCGGCGCGTCGGCAGGCGATTCTGCTGGTGGTTCCCGCGCAGGCGGTGAGCGGCGCCGCGTCGGCGCTGTCGCCCTTGCTCGCGCCGGGAACGCCGGTCATCGTCTGCGCCAAGGGAATTGAGCGCCGGACCAAAAAATTCATGACCGAGATCATTGCTGCGTGTGCGCCCAACGCCATGCCGGCAATTCTCTCCGGACCGAGCTTCGCCGCAGATGTCGCCCGCGGTATGCCGACCGCGGTGACGCTCGCGACGGACGACGGCAAGCTCGCCGCCGAACTGGCGCGGGCGATCGGTTCGGCGAGTTTCCGGCCGTATCACTCGACCGACGTGCGCGGGGTAGAGATCGGCGGCGCCGCCAAGAACGTGCTCGCCATCGCGGCCGGCGTGGTGGCGGGCCGGGATCTCGGCGCCAGCGCCGCGGCGGCTCTGACCACGCGCGGCTTCGCTGAACTGACGCGCTTCGGCAGAGCCTACGGCGCAAGGCCTGAGACCATGATGGGTCTTTCCGGGCTCGGCGATCTGCTGCTCACCTGTTCAAGCTCGCAATCGCGCAATTTTTCCTTCGGCGTCGCGCTTGGCCGCGGCCAAAAACCTTCCGAGATTCACGGCGGTCTCGCCGAGGGCGTCTTCACCGCGCCGGTGCTTCTTGAAATGGCGCACGATCGCGAAGTGGAGATGCCGATCTCGGCCGCTGTCGCGGCGCTCCTGACCGAACAGATGAGCGTCGGCGAAGCGATCGATTCGCTACTGACGCGGCCGTTCAAGGCGGAGGAATGACCATGGCTTACTGGTTGTTGAAAACCGAGCCGGAAGAATTCTCCTGGAACGATCAGGTCAAGCGCGGGGCCAAGGGCGAGCCGTGGAGCGGCGTGCGCAATTTCACCGCGCGGCGGCATCTCAAAGACATGAAGAAGGGTGAAAAGTTCTTCTTTTATCACACCGGTGCCGAGAAGCAGGTGGTCGGTATCGGCGAGGTCATCCGCGAGGCTTATCCGGACCCGATCGCGAAAGAGGGCGAACCCTGGGTCGCCGTTCAGACAAGCGCGGTCGAGCCGGTGCCGAGGCCGGTCACGCTTGCGGAGATCAAAGCCGAGCCTAAGCTGAAAGACATGGCGCTGGTGAAATACGCGCGGCTGTCGGTGCAGCCCGTGACAGCCGACGAGTGGAAGCTCGTCCGCAAGATGGGCGGCCTAAAGGCTTAAAGCCGTTACTATTGGAGCGCGACCTTTCCGAAAACCGGTGTCCACCGTCGGATCAAGTCCAAGGGCAAGCTTATCGGGATCACGCTCTATTAATAATGCCGGAAATGCCGCGTATTTGTAAAAACCATGGCGACGTCGTGATCGTCGGCAGCCTTGATGACCTCGTCATCGCGCACCGAGCCGCCGGGCTGAATGACTGCGGTGGCGCCGGCCTCGATGGCCACGAGTAGTCCGTCGGCAAAAGGAAAGAACGCATCCGAAGCAACCGCCGAGCCGTTGGTGGCGGGTTCTGCAAGACCAGCGGCTTGCGCAGCGTCCGCAGCCTTCCGCGCGGCAATGCGTGCTGCATCGACACGGCTCATTTGCCCGGCGCCAATGCCGACAGTGGCTGAATCCTTGGCGTAGATAATCGTGTTGGATTTCACGTGCTTGGCGATGCGAAAGGCAAAGCGCAGGTCGCGCAGCTCGGCATTGGTTGGTGACCGCCTGGTCACGGCTTTTAGGTCCATGTCGTCGATCACGGCATTGTCGCGCGATTGCACCAAGACGCCGCCGGCGACGGTCTTCGCCATTAGCCCGTCGGCGCGCGGATCGGGCAATCCGCCGGCGAGGAGGAGCCGGAGATTTTTTTTGGCGCCGACAATCGCGATGGCCTCCTCGGTCGCGTCGGGTGCGATGATCACCTCGGTGAAAATTTCCGTAATCGTGCTCGCCACCTCGGCGTCGAGCGTGCGGTTGAGCGCGACGATGCCGCCGAACGCCGAGATCGGATCGCAGGCGAGCGCCTTGCGGTAGGCCTCGACGAGGTCCTTGCCCTCGGCGACGCCGCACGGATTAGCGTGCTTGATAATGGCGCACGCTGCCGTGCGCGCCGGGTCGAACTCGGCGGCGCATTCGTAAGCTGCGTCGGTGTCGTTGATATTGTTGTAGGAGAGCTGCTTGCCCTGCACTTGCCGTGCGGTGGCAACGCCGAAGCGCTGTTCAGGCATGCGATAAAACGCTGCCGACTGGTGCGGGTTCTCGCCGTAACGAAGTTTTTCGATCAAGCGGCCGCCCAGAGCGCGATAGTCGGGTGCCATCTCGCCAAGTTCGCGCGCGAACCAGTTCGCAATGGCAGAGTCGTATGTCGCCGTCCGGGCGAAGGCCTTGGTGGCGAGCCGCCGCCGCAGCCCGAGCGTCGTCATTCCGTTATGCAGTGCGAGTTCGTCGAGGAGCGCCGCGTAATCGCTCGCCTCGACCAGCACGGCGACGTCTTCGTGGTTTTTTGCCGCGGCACGGATCATCGCCGGTCCGCCGATGTCGATATTCTCGATGCAGTCGGTAAAAGCGGCACCGCGCGCCACGGTTTCCTCGAACGGATAGAGGCTGACGACGAGAATATCGATCGGCCTGATCTTGTGTTCGTGCATCGCCGCGACATGCTGCGGGTCGTCGCGCATGGCAAGCAGTCCGCCATGCACGGCCGGATGCAGCGTCTTTATCCGGCCATCCATCATCTCGGGGAATCCAGTGAGCTCGCTCACGTCGAGCACTTCCAGACCGGCATCAGTCAGCGCCTTGCGTGTACCGCCGGTCGAGATGAGTTCGATGCCGTAGCCGGACAGGGCGCGGGCAAATTCCGCTATCCCGGATTTGTCGGAGACAGAGATAAGGGCGCGCGTCGCGAGGCGCAGGTGCTCGGTCATGCCGTGTTCAATCTCATTCTCCGCCTCCTGGCGCAAGCACGGCGGGGGGAGGCAACGCGGCTCACAGCGGCAGCTTCGGCTCGTTGGTGTGGACGGCGCGGGCCGTTGCCTTTGTTGCGGCAACGGAGCTGGATCGCTGCAGGCTCCAGGCCACGCGCGGCGTGTCGCGCGCACGGCCGTGTATGACGAGCTGCACCGTGCGCCGCGGTCCTTCGGCTCCGGCCAGATAGACGCTGTCCTCTAGTTCGATGTGCCCGCCGGAGACGACGAATGTCCATACTTCCTTATCGGGTGCTATCAAGAGGGCGCCTTGGCCTCCTGCGAGCCGCGTGGCTTTGACCGTCGGGTGCAAATGGAAGCGCACGGCATACTCGTCTTGCGCGCTACGGAGCCCGCGATGGCCGTCCGCGGCGAGGAATAGATCCTCGCCTTCAAGCCGGGCGCCATCGGCGGCAAGCACGATCGTGCGCTGGTGCACCAGTCCGAAGCTGTTGGCGTAACCATCATGGCTGGCGCGCAAGACGATGGCCTCGGGATCGTCCTTGCGAGTCACCGCGAGGTGCCGTGGGCCGTCGAGCATCGGAGCGCCGCCGAACACACGTCGCAAGGCCGGCGAAGTAACGAAGCGGGCGGACGACGTGTCATTAAATGTCACCGTTGAATGCGATGGCGTCGCCCGCGCGAGCTGGCGCCAGTCTTCGCGTGCCGTCGGCGGCATGCCGCAATTGACGATCAGCAGATTGTGCTGCGGCGTGGAAAATTCGAAGGACAGGCAGCCGGCGTGGGCTTCGAGACTCATCTCAACGGGTGGAGGGCGACCGACATCCATGATCAATACCGCGCCGCCGGCTTCGAGGCGCTGATAACCCGAATGCGATGCGTTCGATAGCGGCGCGCCGCCCGTCTCGTCGTAAGCGAGCAGCGTCAGCAGGAGATCGGCCGGGGTCGGACCCATGCCGTTGAAGCGCGCGAAACTGCCGTCGGAATGACGGAAAAAGCGGATCATCGGCATCATGCGGTCGATGGCATTGAGCAGCGCCGGCGGCGGCGCGACATTGCGCGACGCGTAGATCTGACGCAGCGGCAATAATTCGAGCAGGATTTCGACCACGGCGGCAGGGTCTCGGGCGGCGTGGCCGCCGTCGGGCAGGATCTGCCGTTGCAGTTCCTGCCGCAGCCGAGTGGTGGCCGAATTGATGCGGCGCGACTGTCCAGCGATGCACAGCGCCGACTCGGCAATAGCGACGACCGCTTGGAGATGCGCCATCCCGCGTCGCGCATCGGCTGCCGTGTAGCGCAAATAGTGCACCTGACAAGTGAGGCTACGCAGGAAACGACGATAAAATGCAACGTCAGCATCCTGCAGGACCAGCGCCGCCTGGCTGAACCAGGAGATGACGCGGCGTGACAGCACGTCCGGCCGCCAGGCCAGCGGATGCCACGAGCCTTGCAGTGCGATCCATTCATCGACCAGCGCGCGCGCGTTGGCGCGGCTGATCGCCGACTCGGCGGCGCGCAAATGGCGCAGCCAGGCGAATCCCAAAAGCTCGGCCGCCCATTCCTCCGATGGCGGGTCCATTGCGAAGATCGAGCGGCCGTCGCAGATCACCACCTTGCCGGCAAAGGCAAAACGGCCGGCGTAAATTTCACTGGCGTGGGTGGCGTCGGAAGTCCGCAAATCCGGCGGGGCGATCAGCAACCGCTCAGTTCGGAGCGAGAGAATAGGCCAGCACAGCAGCCGACGGCCGGCTAGGCGTCCGGCAAACTGACGCAGACCGCTGCGCAGCAACAGCCACGGCACCTTTGCGTGATCACCAAATGCAAGGCGCGCCATCGCGGCGCTCGCCCCTTTCTGCCCACGTCCCGGGCGCGCGTGCCCGCTCGCATCATAAAGTGGCAGCGGCGGGCGAATCCTTCCCTTAAGGTATTGCAGCACCTATGATTTTTCCAGCCTTGCGGCGTAGAAACCGTCGAGACCGCTGAGCCGCCAATCGGCATCTGGAAGCTGGCACGGCAGCGTGCGAAGGTCGCCTCGTTTGCTGATGAACTCGCCGTGGCCGAACACTTCGCTAGCCGTGATCGGAATGCGGCGTACGCCCGTCTCGCGGGCGAGCGCTACCGCCACGACCTCCTCGTTCTCCTCGGGCTCGAGTGAGCACGTGCAGTAGATCAATGTGCCACCCGCTTTGGTGAGCGCCAGTGCGTGTTCGATCAAGCGGCTTTGTGCGCGTGCGAGCCCTGCGATGTCGGACGCGCGTTTAAGCCATGGCACGTCGGGGTGACGGCGAATGGTGCCGGTCGACGAGCACGGTGCATCAACCAGCACGGCGTCGAATTTTTGCTCAGTGGTCCACGTCGTTGCATCGGCGCAGACGGATTCAACCGCAAGCGAAAGCCGTTCCAGATTTTGGCGCACCCGATCGAGCCGTGCCGGCGCCCGGTCGACAGAGGTGACGAGAGCACCGGCGGCTGCAAGCTGTGCGGTTTTGCCGCCGGGCGCGGCACAGAGATCGGCGACGCGCTTGCCCTTGAGGTCACCGAAAAGACGCGCCGGCAGCGCCGCCGCAGCGTCCTGGACCCACCATGCGCCCTCGGTGAATCCCGGCAGCCCGGTGATCGGCCCATGAGGAATGGTGCGCACCGTGCCGGTCAGCACGACGCGCCCATTAAGGTGGCCCGCCCAGGTCTCGGGATCGGACTTGACCGTGAGATCGAGGCCGGGCTCATGGCCGTTCGCGGCGGCGATCGCCCGCGCCGTCCCTTCGCCGTAATTCTTAGTCCAGCGGTCCAGCAGCCAAGGTGGCGCGTCGAGAACAACGGGATCGAGCGTGGCGAGCCGCTCCGTCCCCTCGCGGATTAGGCGACGCAGCACGGCGTTAACGAGGCCTGCATAGCGCGCGGCGCCCCGGTCGGCCTGCGCGAGGCGCACCGCAAGATCGACGGCGGCATGATCGGGGATCTGCAGGAACAGTATCTGCGCCGCGCCAAGGAGCAACACCGTCTCTACGAGCGGCGCTTGCGCCGGCGGCCCGCGGTCGAGAAAGAGACCGATGAGATGGCGCAGGGTGCCGAGTCGGCGGAGCACGGTCGCAACGAGCGCCCGCACGAGCGCACGGTCACGCTCGGCCAGACCGGTCAGACGTGTCGAGCCGTTGAGTTGTTCATCGAGTGCGCGGTGCCGCCGCAGCACCCCCTCCAGGATATCGGCCGCGACACGGCGCGCGGCGAAACCCGGCGTGTCGTCGATGCGATGAGTGCCGGCCGGCACTTGTGGACCTATCGGCAACGAAAAATTCCTCCTTGCGGCCGGCGCACGGCTACGCCAAGTCAGGATCGATGCCAACCGATCATCCATTGCCCGATCCGTCCGCGTCGAAAGCCGCCGGCAGCGGAGCCGGTGAGAAGCGACAGCTCTCCGCGGCCGCCCAACGCGCTCTTGCCGAAGCCGCCGCGCGCCGCGCGGCGCGAGAGCAGGAGGCGGCCAATCCGCCGACGGAGGTCAACGGTCGCGGCGGTGTTGATCCGACCCGCTATGGCGATTGGGAAATCAACGGCTTGGCGACGGATTTTTGAGGTCTTTCGCCGTCGCGGTTGACCGATCGCGGATTTGTCCCTCTATGGCTGGAGCCTGCTTTCTCTCTGCTTGAGGCCTATTTTATCGCGTGACGACCACTGTCGTGCCGACGCGAACACGGCTGAAGAGATCGGTGACGTCGGCGTTGTACATGCGAATGCAGCCATGGGATACCAAGCGGCCGATCAGCTGCGGTTGGTTGGTGCCGTGGATGGCATATTGCCCGCCACCGGAGAGTGTCATCGCCGCGACACCCATCGGATTATGCGGTGACCCGCCCGGGATCACGACAGGGTACTTGCTGTAATCCTTCCGGATCGAGGCCGGTGCCGTCCATGCCGGCTCGACATACTTGCCATCGATCTGCACCCTGCCGGTCCATTGCATGGAGGGGCGGCCGACCGCGACGGGATACCGGATCGCCTCGCTGTTGCCTAGCATGAGATAGAGGCGCCGCTCGCTTTGCCGCACCACAATGGTTCCGACCGGGTAACTGTTCGTGACCGTCACGAGCTCAGGGCGCGCCGCTGCCGGCCGGGGCGCAAGCGCAACGAAAGAAAAGGCCGCGAGCGCGGCCGCCAATAGAGTCTTTACACGCATGCTGGAATTCCCCGTCACAACGCGCTCGCCAGCCGCGGGGCCCCAATCCCCGCGGTTATCAAGTGGAAACCATCATAGCCGAAACGGCAGACACTCTCAGCAACGGCCCAGTATTACGGTAAAGTATTTGCAAATTTCGGGCGTCGCCGGCGCGCCGCTCGTCGTCCCGAGGTGAAATCCTAGTGTCCCGATTCCGAAGTTCGCATCATTGTGTGGCCCCCTCGTTTGCGAACTTCGCAATCGAAAGGACACTAGCAAGTTGTCGATCTAGTACGGCTTTGGTTCAGAAGTCCGCATAACGAGCCCCGCCGTAAGAATAATGCGGACTTCTGAACCGCCACACTAGGCGTTTTCCTTGCTTCGATTCTGCCGGTTCTTGACCAGGTCGTCGACCACCGCCGGATCGGCAAGCGTCGACGTGTCGCCGAGATTGCCGGACTCGCCCTCGGCGATCTTGCGCAGAATGCGTCGCATGATTTTGCCCGAGCGGGTCTTCGGCAGGCTTGGAGCGAACTGGATGAGATCGGGCGAAGCGATCGGACCGATTTCTTTGCGCACCCAGTCGACGAGATCCTTATGCAATTTTTCGCCGGGTTGTTCGCCCGCCATGAGCGTGACATAGGCGTAGATGCCCTGTCCTTTGATGTCGTGCGGATAACCGACGACGGCGGCTTCGGACACTTTCGGATGCGCCACCAGCGCCGATTCGACCTCGGCCGTGCCGAGCCGATGGCCCGCGACGTTGATAACATCATCGACGCGGCCGGTGATCCAGTAATAGCCGTCCTCGTCGCGGCGGCAGCCGTCGCCGGTGAAATACTTTCCTGGATAAGTGCTGAAATAGGTGTCGATGAAGCGCTGATGGTCACCATAGACGGTGCGCATCTGCCCGGGCCAAGAATCGGCAAGACAGAGATTGCCGCTGCCGGCACCCTCTTGCACTTTGCCGTCGCCATCGACGATTTGAGGAACAATACCGAAGAACGGTTGGGTCGCCGAGCCCGGTTTAAGCCGAGTCGCGCCCGGCAGCGGCGTAATCAGGATGCCGCCAGTTTCGGTCTGCCACCAGGTGTCGACGACGGGACATCGGCCATCGCCAACGACGCGGTGATACCATTCCCACGCTTCCGGATTGATCGGTTCGCCGACGCTGCCCAGAAGCCGCAGTGACGCGCGCGAGGTTTTAGTCACCGGCGCGTCTCCCGCCTGCATCAGGGCGCGGATCGCGGTCGGCGCGGTGTAGAAGATATTGACTTGGTGCTTGTCGATCACTTCCCAGAAGCGCGACATGCTGGGGTAGTTCGGCACGCCCTCGAACATCAGCGTGGTGGCGCCGTTGCAGAGCGGACCATAGACGATATAGCTGTGGCCGGTGACCCAGCCGACGTCGGCGGTGCACCAATAGACATCGCCGTCGTGGTAATCGAAGACGTATTGGTGCGTCATCGACGTAAAGACCAGATAGCCGCCGGTCGTGTGCAACACGCCTTTCGGCTTTCCGGTCGAGCCAGACGTATAGAGGATGAACAGCGGGTCTTCCGCGTTCATTTCCTCGCACGGACAATCGGCGGTTACGACTTCCTTGGCCTCATGATACCAGACGTCCCGGACCGGATCCATGTCGACCGGCGCGCCGGTCCGCTTGACCACAATGACGAAATCGACGCCGCCGGCTTTTGCGACCGCCGCATCGGTGTTGGCCTTGAGCGGAATCTTGCGGCCGCCGCGCAGCCCCTCGTCGGCGGTTATGACGACTTTCGACTTGCAGTCTTCGATGCGGCCGGCCAGCGACTCCGGTGAGAAACCGCCAAACACCACGGAATGAATGGCGCCAATGCGCGCGCAGGCGAGCATGGCGTAAGCCGCCTCCGGGATCATCGGCATATAGATGGTGACGCAGTCGCCCTTCTTGACGTTGCGATTGCGCAGGATGTTGGCGAAGCGACAGACCTCGTCATGCAGTTCGCGATAGGTGATTTTCTTTGATTCTTTCGGGTCGTCGGCTTCCCAGATGATCGCCGTCTGATTACCGCGCAAATGCAGATGGCGATCGATGCAATTATAGGCGGCATTGGTAGCGCCGTCCTCGAACCATTTGATCGATACCGGTTTGGCGAAGGAGGTATTCTTGACCTTGCTGAAATGCTTCATCCAGTGGATGCGGTTGGCCTGCTCGGCCCAGAATGCATTTGGCTCCTTGAGCGAGGCCGCATACATTTGCTGGTACTTGGCGTCATCGACATAGGCGCGCTTTTTCCATTCCGCCGGCACGTCATAAATTTTTTCGCTCATCGCGCTCCTCCGTAACGCCGCAGCTTAAGTCCTTCATGGCGCGGCCTTATTGCTCCGCGGGCCGGTTTGTCATGCAGCATTATGCGCCGGTCGCGCGCGAGGCGACAAGGTCTCGTCTGTGTCGACGGCTTGTCGCGCTGCCGGAATTGGGGAGCGGGCCAGAAGCTCGTCGTCGCGATCTCAGACAGGAGATCACCGGTGGGCTGAAGAAGATACCCGGCGACTCCCACATTGGCGTCGCGCAGGCGGAGTTGGCAGGTTCAGCGGATCGATCAGATGCGAGTCACACCGAGCCGGTGATCCACTGCTCCAGCTTCAGCTTGGGAGCGGCGCCGATCTGGCGGGAGGCGAGTTGACCGTCCTTGAACAGCATCAGTGTCGGAATCGACATGATGCCATATTTCGCCGCGGTGCCGGGGTTCTCGTCGACATTGAGCTTGACAATTTTGACCTTGCCGCCGAGCGACTTGGAAATTTCTTCAAGCGCCGGCGCGATCATCCGGCATGGGCCGCACCACTCAGCCCAGAAGTCGACGACTACGGGCTCGTTTGCCTTGAGCACGTCCTGATCGAACGTTGCATCGGTGACTTTGTCGACCATGGAAAACCTCGTTTTTGGCCAAGGAGATCGTGCCGGCGAGCGTCGAAACTATGAACCGTCTCCGCTGGCGTCAAGGGACTTTCACCGCACCGTGACAGGCATTCATGAGCACTTTGGCAACTGCTGTTTCCATTGATGCTTCAGGCAATTCGATCAGATGCGGACCCTCGGTGAAGATCAGGGCGGCGCGCACCCGCTTGTCGGGATACAGACGCGACAGTATTGCCCGATAGAGCCCGAGCTGGGCGACGTAGGGTTCGACTTCGACGAGGTCCGATGGAATGGCACGATCGCTCTTGTAGTCGGCAATCAGCACGGCATCGTCCATGACGGCCAGACGATCGACCTGACCCGAGACCGGCATCGGTTCGGCGCCGGCGCATGGAATATGCCCTACGATCGGAGTTTCCGCCCGACTGCTCGCTGCGAATAGCGGCGCAAAGCTCGCATTATCGAGAATAGCGAGGACCTGCCGGACGATTTCCGCCCGCTCCGTGGCGGCAAATTCGGCTGCAGATTTTGCCAAATAGCGTTCCGCGGCGTCTTGGCGCCGCGCAAGCGGAATGTCGGGAAGCGATTGCAGCAGTCGATGCACCAGACGGCCCCGCGCGAGTGCCTTCTGCCGCGCGAACGCCGAGGCTCCTCTGCGTGCGCCGCCGTCCTCATCAAACACGGTGGACGGCGATAACGGCGCGCGGCGCCGCGGTGGCTCGGACGCCGGGCGTCGCAACCAGTCCGGCACCCTGACCAGTTCGATCCTGCCGCCGGTTGCCGGCTGTTCGCGTTCGCCCGCGCCGGATCCGTGGCTCCGATAACGCAAGACCTTTTCCTCGTTTTCAGCTTCCTCGACCAGCATTGAGTCGAGCGCACCGCGGATGAGATCGTACCAGCAGCCTTTCGGCCGCCCGCGCAGGCCGTCGGCGCCGCAGACAATTAGCGTGTCGGCGGCGCGCGTCATGGCGACGTAGAGCAGCCGGCGATATTCGTGTTCGGCTTCGGTCAGCACCTCGCTACGCGCCGCGGCGACGCTACCCGGGTCGTCGTCCTTTCGTCCCGCCCAGACGATCGCGCCGGAGTCGAGCGGCAACAGCCGCGGCGGTCGTGGACCGCCGGGCGGCGTCACGGTATCGGCCAGAATGACGATGGGGGCTTCAAGGCCTTTGGCGCCATGCACGGTCATGACCCGGACTTCGTCGCGCGCGATCTCCATGTCGCGTTTTACTTCGGCACGGGCGTCACGCAGCCAGGCGAGAAATCCTTGCAATGAGGGCGTCTCACGCCGCTCGTAATCCAAGGCGACGTTGAGAAACTCATCAAGTGCATCGTTTGCTTCCGGCCCGAGCCGCGCCAGAAAGCGCGCTCGAGCGCCGCCGGGGCCGAGCAGATGCGCATAAAATGAAAACGGGGTATCGCGCCGCGCGGCCTCCGCCAGGTCGTCGAGCCGGGCCGCGGCTTTAGCAAAAATCGGTCGCTCGCCGGCCTTGCGCCGAAGCGCGCCTCGCAGTGTAGCCCGGCCGCGATCCCATGCGATATCGAACAGGTCTTCGTCCTCGAAGCCGAACAGCGGGCTGCGCAGCACCGTCGCCAGCGCGAGATCGTCCTGCGGCAAGAGCAGGGCGTCGGCCAGCGTCATCAAATCCATGACGGCGATGTGCTCGGTGAGCACCAGCCGGTCGGCGCCGGCGACCTGCACCTGCTGATTCTTGAGCGCGCGAATGATGGCCTCGAATAGCTCGCCGCGCTGGCGTACCAGGATCAGAACGTCGCCGTAACGGGCCCGGCCGCTGTCCACCGCCCGGCGCACGGCGCGCGCGATGCGTCGCGCGAGCTTCACCCGTGGACTCGTTTCGCTGACGGTGTCGAACGGGGCATCCCAGCCCTCGATCTCCTGGCGCTCATCGGGCTGCTCCGCGTCCCAGATTTCAACCACGCTCGGCGGGGCGTCCGGCAGCGCGATGTGCGGCGGAAAACCGTCGAGATCCGAGGTGACGCTGCGCGCGATATCCATCCGCTTGAACACCTTGTCCACCGCGCCAAGTACGCTGTCGCCCGATCGGAACGAATGCTCGAATTTGCTGACGACGAACGTCTGTCGGCTGTTATCGTGGGCTGCCTTGAAGTGGCGCAACATTTCCGCAAATTCCTTGGGCGCGGCGTCCTGGAACGAGTAGATCGACTGCTTTTCGTCGCCGACCGCGAAGATGGTGCGTTTGGCGCTGCGCGCACCGGCGCCGGCGGTAAACTCGGCCGTGAGCAGCCGCACGATGCTCCATTGCTTGGCGCTGGTGTCCTGCGCTTCATCGACCAGGACGTGGTCGATACCCAGGTCGAGCTTGTAATGAACCCAGGAGGCATCGCAGCTCGAAAGCAGCGTCAGCGTTTTATCGATCAGATCGTCGTAATCCAGCAGGCCGCGGCGCCCTTTCTCGGCGCGATAGCGCCGCAGAACCTCATCTGTCACAATGACCAGGGCCGCGCTCCGATCGCGGCAGATAGCGGCGCGTACCCGTTGCAGGATGGCGCATACGCGCTGCTGTTCGGCGGCAAGGCGTGCGGTTACCGAGGTGTCGACGATCGCTTTGGTGACGATGGATTTGCGCGGCGTGCGCCCGTCGCTGGTACAGAATATGTCGAGGTAGCTGTTGACGAGCTCTGAGCCGGACAGCGTTGCGAGCTTGCGCAGGCGGTCGGCCTGATCGCGATCCGTCTTGTTACCTTGATCCAGAATTGCAGCGAGCGCCGGCCACTCGGTTGGTGCAATGGCCTCACCCGAAAGGTATTCGGCTTCTATCTTCTCTAGTTCGTCGGCCGGATCGACGCCAAGCCGCGTCGATAATCCTGCAATCGCGGCGGTCACGCTGCCGGCACTTTCGACCCATCGCGTGATCGCGTCATGGCGGCCGATCGCCTCGCGGATCACGTCGCGAAACGTTTGATCGGCCGCGGCCGTCATGGCGAAGGCCAGCGCGCGACCAAGGTCGCTGTCCGGCGCGGCGGCGCCATCGAGCAGCACGGCGAGCGTCAGCTTTTCAAGAAGCTGCGACTGCTGGGCGTCGTCGAGCACGGAAAAGCGCGCGGCGACGTTCGCCTCGAATGGAAACTGATGCAGAAGCTGCGTGCAGAACGCGTGGATGGTATGAACCTTAAGGCCGCCGGGCGTTTCGAGCGCACGGGCGAAGAGTTGCCGCGCACGCGTCCGCAACGGCCCACTCGGCGTCATTCGGGAGTGGTCGAGGATAGCCTGATCGAGATCGCCCTCGTTGAGCGTGGTCCAGTGCGCGAGCCGGTCAAACACCTGTTTCGCCATATTGGCGGCGGCGGCTTTGGTGAATGTGATGCAGAGTATCTTCTCCGCCTCCGCGCCCTTGAGCAGCAGATTGATGACGCGCTGTGCCAGCACGTAGGTCTTGCCGGCGCCGGCGTTGGCGGCGACCCAGGCCGAGACGTCGGGATCGGAGGCATCCTGTTGGCGCCGGCGCACCTCGTCGGGAATACTGTGCGGCGCTCTCACTGCCCGCTCCCGAACATGGCGGCGATCGCGGCATCATCGTTCTCGCCGCCGGTCGCCGACCATTCCTTGACCCGCGCGAGATGGTCGTATTCGCCGTAATGCGTCGTCCACATCGGATGGACGAGCGAACGGTACGGTTCGGTGTCGCTGTCGAAGCGCATGGCGAGCGCGGCGAGTTTCTGCAACGCGCGATCCGCCTGTAGATCGGGCGTGCCTTCGGTGAAGTCGATCGGCTTCGACTCGCCAGGCCGCGCGCCGCCTTTGAGCAGCACATAGCCAATCCCCGCAACCGACGCGCCGGCGCCAATGCCGGGGAAGCCGCCGCCGCGCAGCATCGCGGCCTCCAGCGTGAGCTGCGGAGCAAGACCCGTACGCACCTGCTTTTCGCTGCGTGAGGAGCCGGTCTTGTAATCGAGAATGACGTAGCTGCCGGCCGGCAGGCGTTCGATCCGGTCGGCAATGCCGCGCAATTTGAACACGCTGTCAGCGAGTGGAATGTCGATCTCGCCGCGGATTTCCGCCACGATGGCGGTGATCGACGGCCGCCGCCTTCGCTCCCAATCCGCGAACCAGCGCGCAATACGTTGGAAGCGCGGCCACCAAAACGCGCGCGCCTCGGGAAAATCGTCGATCGCCGCAAAATGCGGTCGCCCGAGCGCGATCAATTCCTTCACCGGGTCGGCAGGCAGAGCGGCAGCGTAAAGCTTGGTGAAGTCGCCGATGGCGGCGTGAATGATGGTGCCGCGCTCGGCCGCGCCGGGCGAGACATCGATAGGATCGAGCGGGCTCAGACGCAGAATGTATTTCGCGTAGATCGTGTAAGGATCGCGCAGCCAATTTTCGATATCGGTGACCGACAGGCTTTTTGGCCGCACGGCGCGTGGCGGCTTAGGTGCGGGCTGCGGGACCGGCGCGATTTTTTCCGGGCGGTCCAGCGCGCGCGCCCAGGCAAGATAAACGTCGCCGCGTGTGCGTGCCGCGTTCCAGCGCTCGCCCGCCACCGCCGCCAATCGCTGGACGAAACGCGATGGCACCGTTGGGCTGCCGGAAACCTTGGCCGCGTGCGAAAGAATAATCTCTTTGGCGCCGAGGAGCTGAGCGAAATCGTGCGCCGTGAGTCCGATGCGGCGTTCGGGCAGATCGAGTCCGAGCTGAAGCCGCATGGGCCGACTGAGCCATGCGTCGGTGCGGCTCTCCGGCGGCCACGAGCCTTCCACGAGCCCGCCGAGCACAACGCGGTCGCTTTCGGTAAGCCGCGCTTCGAGCAGCCCGAAAATGCGCACCGGCATCTTGAAGCCCGCGGCGCGACGGACGACACGGTCGGCGATGAGCGCAGTAAAAAGCTCGACGTAGTCGGAGGCATCGACGATGACAGCTGTGGCGGCCGCGCTGGTGGCGAATTCATCGAAAGCCGCCGCAAGCTTGGTGCCGTCCGATCCCGCGAAGGCGCTTTCGTCGTCGGCCTGCCGCGACAGCGCCGCCACGACTTTTTGATGACGCGCGGCCATGTCGCTGAGCCTGTGCGATTGTCCGACGACGTTTTCAATGGGCGCAAGCGCCTCGCCGAGGCGGTCAACGAGATCGGCCGCCGCCGCGAGATCCTTATCGCGAAGTGTCGTCCGCGGATCGGAGGGATGCAGATCGGTATTTTCCTTGCGGTGGAACTTTTCCAATTCGCCGCGGAAAGTTTTGAGCGCATGAGCGAGACCGACGCTGCCGGCGCGCGGCCGTGGCCCGCGCAGTACTGCGCGCTCCAGCCCCGTGATGGCTCGTGTCTGATCGTTACCGCCGAGCTGTAGCAGCGGATGCTTGAGCAAGGCGAGCAGCGTAACCGGAGCGAGCCCGCCAAGTGCGGCATCCGCCGCAAGCCGTGCAAAAATTCCGGCACGGGTGTCAGACAGTGGCAGCCCACTGGAATCCTCGGCAGCGATATTCCAACGCGCCAGCGCCGCCAGTACCCGGCGGCCCAACGCGCGATCCGGGGTGACCAAAGCAGCGGTTTTGTTCTGCTCGACCGCCTCCCGCAGCGCCACCGCGGTGGCGAGCGCCTCTTCCTCGGCATTGGCGGCTTCAATCACGCTGATCTTCGCGAGCGCGCTGTCGGCGAGGGCGTCGAACGCCACGCCGGCAGCCCGTTCCGGCCACAGATCAGTCGCAGCGGCGGGCCGCAGCGCCTCGGAGATGAGCCGCTCACGCGGTGATGGTTTTGCCAGCATCTCGACGGCTTCACGCTCGATACCGATGCGCGTGAGCAGCGCCTGCATCGCAAATTGAGGATGCCCCGGCGCCGGCGGGATGCCGTTGCTGCGGTCTCCGGCGATCAAGCGCCAGGACGGTTCGTCGAGATCGGTGTCAAGTCCCGGCAACACGACAGCGCCATGCGGCAGCCGGGCGACGGTTGCGATCAGTTCGGCCGTGGCCGGTATCGACCCGGTCGACCCCGCCGCGATCACCGGCGCGTCGGTCTCGCGCGTAAGCCGCGCTGCTTCGGCCTTGATCAGCCGATCGCGCCGCTCCGCCATTTCGATGCAGCCGCGTTCCCTCAGAATCTCCGGCCAACGCTCGCGGGCAATCTGCAGGAACTCCAACGTGAGCTGCCAATACGCGTCGAATTGCTCCGGCACGAGTTCGTCGAGCCGGCCCCATGACACGCCGCGCATGGTCATGTCGTCGATCAGCCGAGCGAGGTCGTCGGCCAGACCGCAAGCCGCCGCTGGCGTCTGCGCGACGAGCGGAATGCCACCGGCGCCGCGCACGCGCGGCGCGATCGCCCACTCGCCCACAAGCTTGGCAAGCAGCAAGCGCCGCTCCAGGCCGCCGAGCGCCTCCGGCAAGGCCAGCGCCTCCGCGGCGATATCGCCGGTCGCCGCCTCGGAGAACGCAATCTCGTCCTCATCGATATCGCCGATGGCGACGATCCGCGGCAGGATCGCCGCATCGCCCTTCATGACTTCGAGAAAGGCGTCCCGCGCCAACCGACAGGCGCGCCGCGTCGGCAAATAAAGAGTGACCGCAGCGAGCGCCAATGGATCGACCGGCGTCGCGAAACCGAGCCTCCCGCCGATCAATGCCTCGATCAATGTCGGCAGAAACGGCGCCGAGGGTGGAATGGTGAAAGCGCGAGGGCCCATGGTCATATGTCGATCGTTCCCGCCGCTCCAGCGCCATTTCGGACCATGACCACACGTCGAGCCGGTTCTGCGTGGCGGATTGGCTGTCAGCGATTAGGTCCCGAATTGGCCCGGGAGGACAAGCTGCGGTAGCAGATTCTAGTGGTCCGATTCCAGCATTCGCATCCGGGCTCGGCAGGCTTTCATGCTGAATGCTGGAGTCGAAGGAGCACTAGCAAGTATAAGGCTCATGGACTTTTTGGGTTTGACATTCGCTTGTCGAGTTCGCGGTGGGGCAGGTAGCGAATGTCAAATCGCTCCACTATGCTGTCGTGGCGAGCGCTGCCTCGGCCGCTGCAACAGCTTGCGGTGTGCCGACATGCATCCAGACGCCTTCGAGGCGGAGCCCGAACAGCCGTCCGCGTGCCGCGGCACTATCAAACAACAGCGTAAGTGCAAACGGGCTTGCGGGCGCCCCCGCAAATAGCGTCGGCGACAGGATCGCGGCGCCCGCGTATACGAACGGGACAACCTCGCGCTCGGCGCGCCGTCGCAGCCGGCCATCGGGCTGCATGGCGTAGTCGCCGCTTCCTTGGTAGCCGATGCTGCCGGCAGTCGGTGCGAGCAAGAGAAGGGCATCCATGTCGCCGGCATCGAAAGCGTCAGCAAGCCGTACAAAATTCGGTTTGACGCCATCGAGCCACAGCGTGTCGGAATTGACCAGAAAGAACGGCGCATCGCCCAATCGCGGCAGCGCCCTGGCGATGCCGCCGCCGGTACCCAGAAGCGCGCCGCGTTCGTCCGAAACGACGATCTGCGGTTCTTTCCGCGACGCCAAATGCAGCTCCAGCGCGTCGGCGAGATAATGAACGTTGACCACGGCGCGCTCGACGCCGGCTTCGGCGAGCCGATCGAGCGCATAATCGATCAGTGGCTTGCCGCCAACTCGGACGAGCGGTTTGGGGAGCGTGCCGTCATGGGGCCGCATGCGCGTACCAAGGCCGGCGGCCAACACAATCGCGGATGTCGGCATCGTCGATTGACCCGTCCAGGATAGTGCCCCCATCGTCGCGCCTCGCGTCACGCCGCCCATTCCGCGAATCGCACTACTATACTTGTTGCGGCGCCGGCACGTTGGCCGCGTACCATTCCTTCAAGGAAACGAGCGCCGGATGTGCGAGCGAACGGTGCAGGTACCGCCATAGACGGGGAATATGGCACAGATATTGCGGTTTGCCGTCGCGCCGATTGAGCCGTGCGAAGATGCCCAGAATTTTGGTTGCGCGTTGGGCGGCCAGTGTTGCGTAAAGCAGGGCAAAGTCGGCCGGGTCGAAGCGGCTGTCGCCTGTCATGCGAGCGCGGACATAGCGGCTGAGCAGTAGCACCTCCGTGGATTCCGGCACGTCCACGCGCGCATCCTGCAACAGCGACGCGACGTCGTACGCCGCCGGACCGACGACGGCGTCCTGAAAATCCAGTACGCCAATGCGAGCAATATCCAACCGATCCTCAAGCCACAGCAGGTTAGGCGAATGATAATCGCGGAGCACCCAGGTTTTGGGCGCCTCGATGGCGGGTGTCAGCGCCGCCCGCCACAGCGCGGCGAATTTGACCCGTTCCTCCTCGCCGATCTGTGCCTTCACATGCGGCAAATACCAGTCGAGCAGAAGCTCGGCCTCGATCAAAAAAGCCGGCATGTCGTAGGGCGGCAGCTTGTATTCGCGGTGCGGCGCCAGCGGCAATGTTTCCGGCAGCCGGCGCCGATGCAGCGCAACCAACGCATCGAGTGCTGTTTGGTAGCGCGTTTCGATCGGTGCCGGCGGATCGCCTTCGACGATCCGCTCGGTGCCGAGGTCCTCCATGATGACCAAGCCACGATCCGTGTCGGCGTGAAAAATCAACGGCGTGGAAAGATTGCGTTCGTGCAGAGCCGACGCCAGGGCGACGTACGGAACGGTATTCTCGGCGAGATGGGCGATTGCGCTATAAGGCTTGCCGTCGCGGACCGGCGGACCGTCGGGATGCGGCGGCGCGTTCATCAATATCGTTGTCTGCTCGGCGAGCGTCAGCCGCTCGAAGACGCGGGTGGACGCGTCGCCTTGCATGCGCCGGCGCTCCGCATCGCGGTAACCGGTCTCGTCGAGAAAGGAGCGGATTTGGCCGATTCGCTCGGCCCGCGCGGCGAAGGCGCCGTAGCCGGTATAGCGCACATTACGCATCTCGGCGCCTAATGCCGGCGCCAGCGTGAACGTGATATCGAGCCGATCGGCCGGCAGAAGTCCGGCGGCGCGATCAGGCCATTCCATCAGCACCACGCTTTGTTCGGGCAGATCGTCAAAGCCGATCTCAGCCAGTTCGGCGGCGCTCGATAGCCGATACAGATCCGCATGCACCAGCGTGAAGCGCGGCAGGTCGTAGCTCTGTAACAACGTGAAGGTCGGGCTCGGTACCTCGAGCTTATCATCGCCGGCGAGATAGCGGATCAGCGCGCGCGCAAAGGTGGTTTTGCCAGCGCCCAGATCGCCCGACAGCGTAACAAGATCGCCGGGCTCAAGAGTGCAAGCGACATCGATGGCGAAGCGCGCGGTTGCTCCCTCATTGGGCAAGTTCTTTGAAAAGCTTGCCCCACCCGTGCTGGTCAGAAGCATTGCGGCGATCCGCTAAGGTGTTCTCAGAAATCGCATAGGCTTTCACAACCGAGATTGCGCCTGCGCCAATTCCGGCACAACACCGTCCTATTAGGGGAGCGGATTTGACATTCGCTACCCACCTGGCCGAAAGCTCCAGTAGCGAATGTCAAATCCAAAGCTCCACAACCACTTATATTTTTCTAGCGGTCCTTTGATTCTAACATTCGCATGATCGAGTGCCGAAATGGAATGCGAATGTTAGAATCGGTCCACTAGGCCGCCGTCAGCGCTGTTGCGACGTTCCCGGCCGGGAAGGTGCAAGTCACCGTAGTGCCCTGGCCGACAACCGACGCAATCGTCACAGTGCCGCCGTGCAGTTCGACGAACGAGCGCACAAGGGAAAGCCCTATTCCCGGTCCGCGATGGTGCGAACCGAGCGAATGCGTTTCGAACCAGTCGAAGACTCGCTCCAGCACCTCGGGCGGAATGCCCGGTCCGCTGTCGCTGACCGAGAATGACACCTCGTCGGCGCGCCGGTCGGCCTGCAAGATGACCGTTGCGCCGCCCGGAGAAAAGGTCACGGCGTTGGCCATGAGATTGAACAGAATCTGCCGCACGCGGCGGCCGTCGGCGACGAAGCTGCCGATACCGGCGGCTGCCTTGATATCCAGCGTGATGCCGGCGCTTACCAGGCGATCCTGCACCCCTTCGGCCGCCGCCTGCATGGTCGCGCGAATGTCGACCAAGCCGAGATTAAGCTGCATGCGGCCGGCATCGATCGTCGCCAGATCGAGAATGTTGTTGATCAGCGCCAGCAGTGTATTCGAAGAGACCGTGATGTAATCGAGATATTCGAGCTGCTTCGGGGCGAGCGGGCCGGTCGCCGGATCGCCGAGCAGATGCACGAAGCCGATGATGTTCGTGAGCGGCGAGCGCAGCTCGTACGATACATGATGCACGAAGCTGATCTTGACGCGGTCGGCCTCCTCGAGCGCGTCATTGCGTTCGCGCAGGGCGCGCTCGACATTGACCGAGTCCGTCACGTCGTGGAAGGTCGCCAGAGTGGCGCCGCCCGGCAACGGCACGGTGGTGCAATCGATCACGCTGCCGTCGCGCCGTTCTAATCGCCCGGCGATGGCTTTGCGGCTGTCGATTGCCGTTACCACTTCGCGCAACGATTGCCACGTGGGATCATCGCCATGCAGCGGCCGACATAGCGTCGTGATGGTTTCGATATGCGGCCGTTCGGCAAGCATCTGATGCGGCAGCTTCCACATTCTGGCGAACGCGGCATTGTGCAGCCGCAGTCTTCCATCGCTCCCGAACACAGCAACGCCTTCGGCAAGATTGTCGAGTGTTTCACCTTGGACGCGGATCAGTTCCTCGAAACGCCGCTCCAAATCAAGCCGCTCGGTCACATCGTGGAAAAGGTAGGTGACGCCGCCATCCGGGTTCGGCGTGGTGACGACCCGCAAGGTGCGCCCGTCGGGCAGGTGCCAGATATGCTCCTTGGCTTCGCTGGCGCGATAAGCCGTGTGCAGTTGCGCCTTCCATTGCCGAAAGCTCTGCTGCTCCGGCAGTTTGCGCCGTACCCGCAATTCGTCGAGCATGGCCGAATCAGTCGGGCCCTGATCCAGATATGCCGCATCGAGTTCCCACAAGGCGCGATAGGCCGCATTGTAGAAGGTGAGCCGTTGGGCGGGCCCGAACATGGCGACGCCGGTCGAGAGCTGATCCAGAGTGCGCCGGTGAGCGTCGACCAGGCGCGCCAGCGCACTGCGCATTGTTTCCGCTTCGGTGGCGTCGATGCCAATCCCGGCGCTGCCGCTGTCGGTACGAACGTCCAGCACGTCCAAGCTGCGCCGCACCCCCGCAGCGACTGCAGCCAGGCGGCCCGAATAGGCGCCGCCGCTCGCGCGCGCAGTGGCGATCGTTTCGCGTGCCGCACTGTCGAGCAATTCCAGGTTTCGTTCGACCGCATCGGCCTGGTCCTTGGCTTCGACGGCGCGCGCATAAGCTGAATTGACGAAGCTGAGCCGGCCGACGCCGTCGCGCGTCCATGCCGGTGACGGCAGCGTTTCGATGAGCGTGCGCAGCGATTCGACTTCGGTCAGCAAACGCTGATGACGCCCCGTGAGCTGCACCAATTCGCGCGTCAGCGCGGTCGCGTCCCTGAGCTGCAGCACGGCGCGGCCGCCGAGGGCCCGGCCTTGGGCCTCGATCGGCCGATCGTTAAGCGCCGTGACATTCATGACGAAGGCTTCGCCCCGCGTCCGCAGGGCCTCGACCGCATGGTCCATGGCGCTGGCCTGGGTCGCATCTAACCACGAGCCGAACGCCAGTACGTGGCGCGATTTGTTCACACCGAGAATTTCGACGTCGCCGTCGACGTGGGGTCGGTCGGAGGCAGCCGGCCAATCTACGAGCACTTGCCGCTGCGACAGCAAAAGCGCGTTCGCGCGGTCAAGCCGGTCGCGCAGGACGGCGATTTGCTCGCGGGAAGTGGCTTCCAGACGGGCAGCGCGCGTTGAAGTTCGCACCAGCAGAATTGCGGTGATCACGGCGAAGAAAACCAGTCCGAGCATCGGTACCAGGACGGCGATCTCGTGGCTGCCGAAGTCATGATAGACGCCGAGCGTAAGGTCTTCAGCGCTGCCGAGGGAATGTTGCTCGGCGCGAGCCAGCGCCGTGCACGGCGAGGCGAAGAGCATCAGCAAGGCGAACGGCAATGCGCGGGCGGCGAGCGAGCCGGCCGCCAGGAATCCGCCTTGCCGCGGACGCGCACAGCCCGCCCTCGTCCGGATTATCTCCGGCATGCCCCTTTGCCTCTGCTGGCGATCCCGCCGCCGCGCCAGCCGCGAATCAGACGACTTTACTCTCAAGCGAAATCGTGCCGAAAGAGTCCAGATCAAGAACAGCCAATTTAGCCCCGCGCCGCGCTACGCGGTCCCCGTCGAGCCCATGCCACCGGCGGCGCGCTCGGTCGTATCAAGGTTTGCGGTTTCGAGCAGTCTGGCGCGCTCGACACGCGCGACGACCAGCTGTGCAATGCGCATCCCACGGCTGACGGTGAATGGTTCGCTGCCGAGATTGATCAGAATCACCTGGATTTCGCCGCGATAATCGGCGTCGATTGTCCCCGGCGTATTAAGTACGGTAACGCCGTGGCGAATGGCGAGGCCCGAGCGCGGCCGGATCTGCCCTTCGCTGCCGCCCGGGAGCGCGACGGCAATGCCGGTCGGGATCATGGCGCGGCCACGTGGTGCGATTTCGACCGGGGCGTTGGCTGGGACTGCAGCCATAAGATCAAGCCCGGCGGCGAGCGCGCTTTGGTAGGCCGGCAACGGCAGGTCCGCTCCGTGTGGCAAGCGCACGACGCGAACGTCGATGGAGTCTTGTCTCGCGCTACTCACCGTTTTGCCGCCGCGAGCGCTGCCGCGATCCGTTCGATCAGGTTGCCCGCCACGTCCTCTTTCGATTGCGGCGGCCAGGATTCAATCCCGGACGCGGTAACAAGGTGAATCGTATTGCTGTCGCCGCCCATGATCCCGGTCTCCGGCGAAACGTCATTGGCCAGGATCCAGTCGCAGCCCTTTTTGGCGAGCTTGGCTTTTGCATTGGCGACGACGTTGTCTGTCTCCGCGGCAAATCCGATGACGAGTGCCGGCCGGCCGGCCTTGCGGTGAGCAAACGTCGCCAGGAGATCGGGGTTTTCCACCAGCGCGAGTTGCTGTGGGCCGCCTTGCTGCTTCTTGATTTTGTGGGCGCTCGCCTCCGCGACCCGCCAATCGGCGACCGCCGCAGCAAAAACAGCCACGTCGGCCGGGAGCGCCTTTTCGACGGCATCGAGCATCTGCCTCGCGGTCTCCACTTTGACCACGGCTACGTTCGGCGGATCGGGTATGTCGACGGGGCCCGACACAAGCATCACGTCGGCGCCTGCAGCCGCTGAAGCTGCAGCAATCGCGTGGCCCTGCTTGCCGGAGGAGCGATTGGCGATGAAGCGGACGGGGTCGATCGGTTCATGGGTAGGTCCGGAGGTCACCAACACACGCTTGCCGGTAAGTTGTCCTCGTGGTCGCAATATCGCGTCGACCGCACCGGCGATCTCGTTGGGCTCCGCCATGCGGCCGAGACCGGCTTCGCCGCGTTCCGCCATCTCGCCGCTGCCGGGACCGATCAGGCGGATCCCATCAGCCACAAGCTGGGCCAGATTGCGCTTTGTTGAGTTGGCGCTCCACATGCGCGGGTTCATCGCCGGTGCAAGAACGATCGGCTTGTCAGTCGCCAGCAGCACTGCGGAGGCAAGATCATCGGCGTGACCGCCCGCCATCTTGGCCATCAGATCGGCGGTTGCCGGCGCCACGACAATGAGATCGGTGTCGCGCCCCAGGCGGATATGGCCCACGTCGAACTCGCCGTGCGCATCGAACAGATCGGTGTGAGCGCGCTCGCCGCAGAGGGCGCCGGCTGCAAGCGGCGTCACGAATTGCCGTGCGGCTTCGGTGAGAATGCAGCGTACGCGCGCGCCGCGGTCCTGCAGCCGGCGGATGAGGTCGAGCGATTTATAGGCCGCAATGCCGCCGCCGATGATGAGCAGGACGCGCTTGGTGTCTGCCCGGCCGATGGTCGCCTGCCGCCGAACCGGCTGATCGGGGGGCTCGAACTGCTCCAGCACGCTGAGCCCGGTATCCTGCGCAGCATCCTTGAGGATAACGCGAACCTCATCCTCCATCGAGCGGCCGTGCCGCGCGGCGCGCAGACGGAGCAGCGTCTTCAGCCTGTCGTCGATCTGCCGAACGGTGAGGCTTCCCATGGGATTCACTCGCCAGAGCCGGCATCATATCGGACCGGTGATTGCATTGCAATCAATGCAATCACCGGTGCAGGATGATCAGCCAAGCCAACAGCGCCGCAATGATCCAGAGTGCCGCGATGGTCCAGCGGCCGCGCCGCGCCTCGGCTTTGTCGATCTCGGCGATCGTTGCGGGCGATAGCGCGAGGCCGTCGCGGGTTATTTCGTCAAGTTGCTCGAGCACGCGGACTCCGCGCGCCAACAGGCCCGGTGCGTTGCCGACAAAACGGCCCAACTGAGATGCGCCTTCCGCCGCGCTCTCCAGCTTGCCCGTCGGGCCAAGATGCCGAGCCATCCATTCGCCGACGACCGGCTCGGCAGTGCTCCACATGTCGAGCTTTGGATCGAGGGAGCGCGCCACGCCCTCGACCACCACCATGGTTTTCTGCAGGAGCAGAAGTTCGGGCCGTGTGCGCATGTCGAAAATGCCGGTCACTTCAAATAACAGCGTGAGCAGCCGCGCCATCGAAATCTCCTCGGCCGTGCGGCTGTGTATCGGCTCGCCGATGGCGCGAATGGCTTGCGCGAACTCATCGACCGAATGGTGGCGCGGCACATAGCCGGCCTCGAAATGGACTTCGGCCACCCGGCGATAATCGCGGGTGATGAAGCCATGCAGGATCTCTGCGAGGAACAAGCGTTCCTTCGCACCCAGCCGTCCCATAATGCCGAAGTCGACCGCGATCAGCCTTCCTTCGTCGTCGGCGAACAGGTTGCCGGGGTGCATATCGGCGTGAAAGAAGCCGTCGCGCAGCGCGTGCCGCAGGAACGTTTGGATCAGCGCGCGGGCGACTTGACGCAGATCGAGGCCCTTGGCTTGCAGGTTGGCCCGGTCGGACAAGGCGGTCGCATCGATCCATTCAAGCGTGAGCACGTCCTTACTGGTGCGATCCCAATCGACGGCCGGTACTCGAAAATCGGGATCGTTTTTGGTGTTTTCGGCTATCTCCGAGGCTGCTGCCGCCTCCAGGCGGAAATCCATCTCGACCATGACCGATCGCCGCAATGTGTCGACGACCTCGATCATCCGCAGCCGTCGGGCCTCGGCTGACAAGTTTTCCGCGTGACGCGCCACATAGGTGAAGGCGCGCAGATCCGCATGAAAACGCTCTTCAATTCCGGGCCGCAACACCTTGACGGCGACGGCGCGCGGGCCGGCCGCAGTCGCTACCGAGGCGCGGTGCACTTGCGCGATCGAGGCCGCCGCGACCGGCGGGCCGAAGCTCGCGAACACCTCGCCGGGCGAGCGCCCCAGCGACATGGCAACGACGCGCTCTGCCTCGGCTTGGGCGAACGGCGGCATGTGATCTTGCAACTGCTCAAGATCGCGGGCGAGCGCCACGCCGACGACATCGGGCCTGGTCGCCAGAAACTGGCCAAGTTTGACGTAGCTTGGTCCGAGCCGCGTGAGCGCTTTCGACAGCCGCGCCTTCGCGCTACCGCGGCTCGGTCGCTCGACCAGCCGGGCGAGCCGCAGTCCGATGCGCGCCGGCACCGGCAGCATTGCCGGCTCGACAAGTCCAAAAACGCCTTCGCGCGCGAAAACAAATCCGGCGCGGCCGATTCGCAGGAGATTCGCAGGGCCGGAGATCACAAGCGCCAGCCGCAATGCAGCGCCACGATTCCGCCGCTCATCAGCTTGTGCGTGACGCGACCAAAGCCGGCCGCACGCAGCATGGCGGCGAAATCCTGCGGCGTCGGAAAACGGCGGATCGATTCTACCAGGTAGCGATACGCGTCGGCATCGCCGGCAACGACGCGGCCCAGCGAAGGGATGACCTTGAACGAGTAGAAGTCATAGAGACGATCAAGGCCCGGTATGTCGACGGCGGAGAATTCGAGGCAAACGAACTTGCCTCCAATCTTGAGAACGCGAAACGCCTCGGCGAGTCCGGCCTCGATGCGCGCCACGTTGCGGATACCGAAGGCAATGGTCGCGGCATCGAAGCTGCGATCGGCAAACGGCAGCGACTCGGCGTTGGCTTCGGTGAAGCTTATCGCCTCGCCAAGCCGGCGCGTGGCGGCACGTTCACGGCCGACCGTCAGCATGTCGGCGTTGATATCGCAGACCGTTGCGCGCGCCTGCAGGCCGCCCGCCTCGATCACGCGGAACGCCACATCGCCCGTGCCGCCGGCGATATCGAGTAGCGCGAACGGGCTATTCTTCGGCGGATCGAGAGCTGTGATCAGCGCATCCTTCCAGGCACGATGCAGCCCGAACGACATCAGATCGTTCATCAGGTCATAGCGGCGCGCGACGCTGCGGAAAACGCCGTCGACCAGTGCCTGCTTGTCGTCAAGCGGCACTTTGCGCGAACCGAAATGGGTCTCATTCATCGCCGATCTCACAACTTAAGCATAGCGCGGCTGCGTCAGCGACGCTATGTGTCGAAAATTAACCATGTTTCCCGGACGCGCCGGATCTAGTGGAGCGGATTTGACATTCGCTATCCACCCAGCCGAGAAGTTCCAGTAGCGAATGTCAAATCCAAAGCTCCACTAGCACTTATATTTGCTAGTGGCCCCTTTGATTCTAACATTCGCATGTGAGGGTGCCGAAATGGGATGCGAATGTTAGAATCGGGCCACTAGCGATGCCCGAACTGCCCGAAGTCGAAACCGTGCGCCGCGGGCTCGAGCCCGCCATGGAGGGTGCCCGCTTCACCAAGGTGGAGGTGCGCCGTGGCGATCTGCGCTGGCCGCTGCCCAAGGATTTCAAGGCGCAGCTCGAGGGTAAGACGGTCACCGGCATGGGCCGTCGGGCCAAATATTTGCTCGCCGACCTGTCCTCGGGCGAGGTTCTGCTCATGCATCTCGGCATGTCGGGTTCTTTTTATGTGTTCGATGAAAAAGCCCACGCAGCCAAAGGCGAAACGCCGGGCCTCTATTATCATCAGCGCGCCCAGCATATCGCCCACGACCATGTGGTTTTTCATATGTCGTCGGGCATGGTCGTGACTTTCAACGATCCGCGCCGCTTCGGTTCGATGAAGGTCGTGCCGCGCCAACAGCTCGACACTGAGCCGCTCCTCAATCGGCTCGGCCCGGAGCCGCTCGGCAACGAATTCGATGCGACCATGTTGGCGTGCGCCTGCGCGGGCAAGAAGACAAGCCTCAAGGCGGCGCTGCTGGACCAGCGTGTCGTTGCCGGGCTCGGCAACATCTATGTTTGCGAGGCGCTGCATCGCGCTCACCTGTCTCCCAAGCGAACGGCTTCCACCATCGCCAGCCGAAACAGGGCGCCGAACGAACGCGCTGAACGCCTTGTTGATGGCATCAAGGCCGTGCTCAACCAGGCCATCAAGGACGGCGGCTCGACACTCCGCAATCACCGGCTCACCGATGGCGATCTCGGCATGTTCCAGACCCATTTCCGCGTCTACGATCGGGAAGGCCGGAAATGTCCGGCACCGGGCTGTGGCGGTACCGTCAAGCGTATCGTGCAGAGCGGACGATCAACGTTCTATTGCCCGACATGCCAGAAGTGAATTTAAGCGAACGGGAACACGAATGAGCAGCGAGAACATCATTGCCGAGAGACGCGGCCGGGTGGGCCTGATCAGGCTTAACCGCCCCCAGGTGCTCAACGCCCTCAACGGCGCGCTGATGCGCGAGCTGGCTGCAGCCGTCGATGCATTTGAGGCCGATGAAAACGTCGGCTGCATGATCATGACCGGATCGGAGAAGGCCTTCGCGGCCGGCGCCGACATCAAGGAGATGGCCGACAAGGAGTTCACTGACGTCTATTTCGCCGACTTAACGGCGGCATGGCATCGCGTCGCAGCGGCACGCAAGCCGGTGGTCGCTGCTGTCGCCGGTTTTGCACTCGGCGGCGGCTGCGAACTGGCCCAACAGTGCGATCTGATCATCGCTGCCGACAACGCGAAATTCGGCCAGCCAGAAATCAAGCTCGGTATTATTCCCGGAATCGGCGGCACGCAGCGTCTCACGCACGCGGTCGGAAAGGCCAAAGCGATGGATTTGATACTCACCGGCCGCATGATGGACGCGACGGAAGCCGAGCGTTGCGGTCTCGTCGCGCGCGTGGTGCCGGCCGCGAGCCTGGTTGATGAAGCCTTGAAAATCGCCGAGACGATTGCCGCCATGTCGCTGCCTTCGGTTTTGGCGGCCAAAGAGGCGGTCAATCGCGCGTTCGAGACTTCGCTCGCCGAAGGCATCCGTTTCGAACGCCGCATTTTTCATTCGCTGTTTGCAACGAATGACCAAAAAGAAGGTATGAGCGCATTCGTCGAAAAGCGCCCGCCGAAGTTCGAAAATAAGTGATCACTTGCGCACGCAGATCACACGGACGACCGACTGATCGGCGTTGCCCCGGCGGAGCGAGGGCAGAATACCATGCGCCTTAAGGAAAGCGCGCACGGCAGCCGCAGGCACCACGGCTGCCTGCCGCGTGACCGAGCCGCTTCCGGCGTCGATAGACGACCGTAGTACGGCAATTCCCGAGAAACGGCCCTGCGCATCGATAGCCGCCGCGCCGGAGAAGCCGGCTTTCGGGACGAGCTCAAGGTTCTGCTCGTCGCGGTGCACCGCTATCCTCGTAACCGCGTCGCTGCCCTGTTGCGCGGCCGGATCGGCGATGCCGACAATTGCCAGATCGTCACCTTGGCTTCCGCCGGCGAGCTCCACGGGAACCAAGTTTTGCGCGCCATAAAGCCGGATCAGCGCAAGATCGCTTGCACCGTCGTCGGCGATACGCGCGGCATGACCATAGCCGGGAATCGTGATGGCGTTGCAATCGGCGGTGACCTGCCGCGTGGTGATGAGGTCGCCGCTGGTGTCAACCACGGTGGCGGTGCCGTATACGACCGCGCGCTCCCGATCCAACGGCAGAGCCGCAGTGGGGTCGGGAAATCCCTGAAACGAATTGGCGATCGCGAGCGCGACTGGCGCCATGATCCCTGCGGTCGCCTGATCGTAGAGGATGGTGATGCCGCGGATATGGCTGCCGCTGCTTTCGGCGCGTGCGACGAAATACTTCAGGCCCTGAGTGCCGGACATGACAAATGAATTTGGCGCAAGGGTGCTCGATTCCACCGAGCGGCCGCGTGGCGCCGTCTTGTCGCGCTCGAACAGCACCGGCAAACTCGCATCGCTCAGGGCGAAAGCGTAGATCTGGATCTGGCCGTGTCCGGAGCTCCAGCGGCTGCCAATGCGGGACGGGCCTAGCGGCAACACCAGCTTCTCTGGAATACCGAAATGTGCGCCGGTCGCCGTATCGTCGATAACCCGCCAGCCCACCGCTTGCCGATGCGGTTCCGCGGCGGCGGCGAGACGCGCGCGGTCCTCATCGGTGAGGATGCTAGTTTCCTGATCGTTGTTGGCCTTCTGAAACAGTTTCACTGCGTCTATGACGCGCTGATCGTCAAAATTGCCGCCCCCTGGACCTTCGTAATAGCCGGTCCAGGCAAGGTCCGCTTGAATCGCAAGACGCTTGTCCGCTGGCATGACCGCGTAGGCGCTCGCTATTGCTGCCGCGGCCTCTTTTCCGTCCGACTTTTTTCCCGCCGCCTTGGCTCTCGGCTTGCGGGCAGCTCCGTGCGCGGGTTTTTTCTCGGTCTGGACGGCCGGTTTGTGCGCCCTAGCCTGCTGGGCCAAAGCGGATCCGCTCGCCAGTGCAAGGCATGCAACGATGGCCGTCATCCTTGCTTTCATGCCCGCACTCGCCGCCTTTCCCGAAAGCGTAGCCGAACCATACGGTAACGCAATCTTGTCGGTGCGCGCTTGACGGACCGGTCCCGGCGGCGTTCGGTTATCGCGCAGGATCAAGATGCTCACCGCCGACGAACTGGAACGCTACGCGCGTCATATCGTATTGCGGGAAGTGGGCGGCCCTGGACAAGCCGCGCTCCACCGCGCGCGCGTGCTTGTGATCGGAGCCGGGGGGCTCGGCGCGCCGGTGCTCCTCTACCTTGCCGCTGCCGGTCTCGGCACGCTTGCGGTCGTCGACGATGATGTCGTCACGCTTTCCAACTTGCAGCGTCAGGTGATTCACGAAACCCCGGATGTCGGGCGGCCCAAGGTCGAAAGCGCGGCGGCCTCCATTCGCGGGCTCAATCCGCATGTCGCTGTGGAACAGCACCAGACGCGGTTAACCTCGCAAAACGCACTCGACCTGATCAAGCGTTATGACATCATTGCCGACGGATCGGATAATTTCGCCACGCGCTATCTCGTTTCCGACGCCTGTTATTTTGCTGGCAAGCCGCTGGTCACTGCTGCGCTCGGCAGCTTTGACGCCACACTCACGACGATCCGCGCCCATGAGCGCGGCGCCAGCGGCAAGCCCAATCCCAGCTACCGCTGCCTATTCCCGGAACCGCCGCCGCCCGGCAGCGTCCCAGCCTGCGCCGAAGCCGGCGTGCTCGGCGCGCTCGCCGGCGTCATCGGCTCTATGATGGCTTTGGAGATCATTCGCGAAGTCGTCGGCTTCGGCGAAAACCTGGTTGGGCGACTTTTGATGATTGACGCGCGCGCGATGCGCTTCGAGACGCTGCGCTACGAATGGGACCCGGACAATCCGCTGTCGGGCGAGAAGCCGACGATCAAGGACCTGTCCGGACACACCTGAAGCGGGTCATTGCCAGCGGAGGCGAACCAACCCACTTTGGGCGGTTGGCTCTGGGCCGCTTCGCGGGTGTGCTTCTCGCTGTTACGAACGATCACCTCGCCTGCCCGTGATAGACGCTGTTCGGCCGCATGTCGGTCGCGGACGCCACGCGGTTGGTCATGTTGAAGAAGCCGGCCACCGCGGCGATGTCCCAGATGTCGCGGTCGGAGAAGCCGGCGCGACGCAGCGCGGCATGGTCGTCCTCCTCGGCCAGCCACGGCTCGGCGGTGAGCTTGACGGCGAAATCGAGCATGGCGCGTTGGCGCTTCGATAACCGGGCGGCGCGGTAATTCATCGCCATCAGCTCGCCAAGCACCGGATCGCTGGAAAGCGCTCGCACCCCCGCGCCGTGGGCGACGAGACAGTAATAGCAGCGGTTCTGCGCCGACACCACGACCGCGATCATCTCCCGCTCGAGCCTGCTCAAGCCGGACGGCGCCAGCATCAAATCGTTATACATGGCGACAAAAGCGGAAAGCTTGGCCATGTCGAACGCGTAGGCCTTGAGCACGTTTGGAACGAAGCCGAGCTTTTCCTCGCACTTGGCGAAATAGGCGGCCATGTCGGCCGACAGCGGTGCCGGCGGAAGCGACAACGCGGTGATCGTGGTGTCATCGCCGGCTGCGGCGCCGGGCCGCGTGTTCCCACCACTTGCAGCCGAAGTGATTTTGCTGTTTCGCTTCTTGCTGTTGCGCTTGGCCATGTCGGCTCCCTGTGTCTTGTCGTGCCGCGGTCGGCGATGCTCGCCGTCGAGCCATTATAAGTCCCGCTATGGCGGAAGGGGCGCGTCGCTAAAGCTATCTGCAGGGGTTCGGGGCCACCGATGCGGAAGGGCGCCCATGCAAGATGAGTCTCGTATTGACGATGAGGCCGCTGGCCGGTCCCTGATCGATGCCGCGGTCGCGGTGATTGCACGCCGCAATCTGGGTGTTCCGGCAGAGTTTCTGGCTGAGCTTTTTGGCCGGGCACTGCCCGAGGACCTGCAACGTTATAATCCCGATGGGTTGGCGGAGATCGCCGCGAGTTCTTGGACCTTTTTTGCTCATCGGGCTCCGGGCGCGCCAAAGATTTTCCTATCGCCTCCGCCTCCGAGCCGTGGCGTGACCATTCTCGATATCGTCAACGATGACATGCCGTTTCTGGTCGACTCCGTCGCCGGCGAACTGCACGAACGCGCGCTCGAGATCTCGCTCCTGGTGCATCCGATGTTCTCGGTCCAGCGCGACAGCGGCGGAAACCTCGTTCGTTTCGCGGCGGTGGAGCAGAATGACGGCCAACGCGAGAGCTTCATTCACATCCATATCGGCGGCTTGCAGGACGCGGCTGAGCGCGCGGACCTTGTTCGCGCGCTCGAAGATATTCTCGCCGAGGTGCGCGTCAGTGTGCAGGACTGGGAGCCGATGCTGGCGCGGGCGCGTGAGGTCATCGCGGATTTGCGTCAGAATCCGCCGCCGCTGCCGGCCGAGGATATCGCCGAAGCGGTGCAGTTCCTCGAATGGCTGACCAACGACAACTTCACTCTGCTGGGTGCCCGCGACTACGCCTACACGGACAGTGAGCACCCGCTGCAGCCTGTTTTTGCGACCGGCCTCGGGCTGTTGCGCTCGCGCGACATGCGGCTTCTAAAGCGCGGCGACCAGCTCCTGACCATGACGCCCGAAATCCGCGAGTTTCTCAACGAGCCGCGGCTGCTCATCCTTGCCAAGACGGCGGTGCGCTCGCGCGTCCATCGGCGCGTCTATCTGGATTACGTCGGCATCAAGCGCTTCGACGCCGATGGCAGGCTTGTCGCTGAACGTCGGTTTTGCGGCCTATTCACCTCGACCGCCTACACGCGCTCGACTCGCGCCATTCCGTATCTGCGGCGCAAGGTCGATGGCGTGATCCGGCGCGCCGGATTTGCGCCCAACAGTCACTCCGGCAAGGCTCTGGTCAACGTGCTGGAGACCTATCCGCGCGACGAGTTGTTTCAGATCGACGAGGACACGCTCTATCAGTTCGCGCTTGCCATCTTGCAGCTCGATCAACGTCCGCGCGTGCGCGTGCTGCCGCGGCCGGACCGCTTCGGCCGTTTTGTGTCGGTTCTGGTCTACGTTCCGCGCGATCGTTACGACAGCGAGATCAGGGCGAAAATCGGCGCGTATCTCGCCGAGGTCTTCAAAGGCCGGCTGCGCGCCTTTTATCCGTTTTTCCCCGAAGGGCCGCTGGTGCGCGTCTATTTCATCATCGGGCGCTACGAGGGCGAAACGCCGAGTCCCGATCGCCACATGGTCGAGCGTGCCGTCGAAGAGATCGTGCGCAACTGGGTGGATCGGCTCTATGACTCGCTTGGCGCCGGGGCCGACCCGGCGAAGAGCCGGATGCTGTTCGCCCGCTATCGTGAAGCATTCCCGGTCGATTACCGCGAGGTCTACCCACCCTCGGCGGCCGTCGTCGACCTTGGGGTGATCGAGGCGTTGACGCCGAAGCGTTCGCTTGGCGTCACGTTCTATCGCGAGTCCGATAAGGAACCAAGCCGCGCGGGACTGAAAGTCCTCAGTCACGAGAGACCCATCCCGCTGTCGGTACGGGTGCCGGTGCTGGAAGACATGGGTTTTCGCGTCGTCGATGAACGCACCTACCACATTCGACCGCAGGACGGCGCTGACGTCTGGTTCCATGACATGGTGCTCGAAAGCGCGTCAGGTCGGGACTTCGATCTCGCGGTGCTCAAAGGCCGGCTGGAAGCGTGCTTTCTCGTCGTCATGGGCAAAAGGGCGGAGAGCGACGGCTACAACGCTCTTGTGCTCGCGATCGGGATGATGTGGCGCGACGTGGCGCTGATCCGCGCCATATCCCGTTTCCTGCGCCAGATTCGAGTTCCCTATTCGCAAGATTATATGTGGGCCACGCTGCGCAAACACGCCGGCATCGCCGGCCAAATCGTGGCTCTGTTTCACGTCCGGTTCGATCCGCATCTCGGAGTTTCGGACAACGAACGGCGCGCGCACGAGTCCGCGATTGTATCTGCGATCGAGCAGGCTTTGCAGGCAGTCGACAGTCTGGATGAGGATCGCATTCTTCGCCACTTCGTCAATGCCGTGGAAGCTGCCGTCCGCACCAATTTCTATCAGCTCGACGGCAACGGCGGCGTGAAGGACCTTATCGCCATTAAGTTTGCGAGCCGCAAAGTCGACGGAGTCCCATTGCCGCGGCCGCTTTATGAAATCTTTGTCTATTCGCCGCGAGTCGAGGCCGTGCATATGCGCTTCGGCAAGGTGGCGCGCGGCGGCATTCGTTGGTCCGACCGGCCGCAGGATTTCCGCACCGAGATTCTCGGCTTGGCCAAGGCGCAGAACGTCAAGAATGCCGTGATTGTGCCGGTCGGCGCCAAGGGCGGTTTCGTGCCGAAGTATCTGCCGATCGGGGGGCCGCGCGAGTCGATCCAGGCCGAAGGCATCGCTACCTACAAAATGTTTATCTCGACGTTGCTGGACGTTACCGACAACATCGGGACGGGAACGGCCGGCGTGATCCCGCCGTCCGACGTCGTGCGCCACGACGGCGACGATCCCTATCTCGTAGTTGCCGCCGATAAGGGCACCGCGACCTTTTCCGATATCGCCAATGAGCTTGCCATCGCGCACGATTATTGGCTCGGCGACGCCTTCGCGTCAGGCGGTTCGGCGGGGTACGACCACAAGAAAATCGGCATCACCGCGCGCGGCGCATGGGAATCGGTCAAACGCCATTTCCGCGAAATGGACGTCAATATTCACGCGATTCCGTTCACGGCGGCCGGCGTTGGCGACATGTCGGGTGACGTGTTCGGCAATGGCATGTTGCGTGGGAAGACCATCAAGCTTGTCGCCGCTTTCGACCATCGCGACATCTTCATCGACCCGAATCCCGATCCAGAGCGCACATTCGGCGAACGGCGGCGGCTGTTCGATCTGCCGCGATCGAGCTGGCAGGATTTCGACAAGACCTTGATTTCCGAAGGAGGCGGCGTCTATCCGCGCAACGCCAAGGAAGTCCATCTGTCCGCGCAGGCGCAAACATTGTTCGGCGTCGGAGAGCGCCTCACCGCGCAGGAGCTTATTCGCGCCATCCTCAAAGCCCCGGTTGACCTCCTGTTCTTCGGCGGCATCGGCACCTATGTGCGCGCCGCCGACGAGACCGACGAGTCGGTCGGAGACCGCGGCAACGATGCCGTCCGCGTCGCAGCGAAGGATTTGCGTTGCAAGGTGATCGGCGAAGGCGCCAACCTTGGCATGACGCAACGCGGGCGCATCGAGGCGGCTTTCCACGGCCTTCGTCTCAATACTGATGCGATCGACAACTCGGCCGGCGTGAACACCTCCGACCTGGAGGTCAATATCAAGATCGCGCTGTCGATTCCGCTGCGCGATGGCCGTCTCGCCATGGCGGGCCGCAACGCGCTTCTCGCCGCGATGACGGATGACGTCGCGAACCTGGTGTTGCGCAACAATTATCTGCAGACGCTGGCTCTGTCGCTGTCGGAGCGGCGCGGGATGGAGGATTTCGGATTTCTGCAGCGATTGATGCAAACGCTGGAAGCGCATCGCTTGCTCGACCGCGCGGTGGAGTATCTGCCGGACGATATTGTATTGACCGAGCGCCGCCGCCGTTCGCTTCCCTTCACGCGCCCCGAGCTGTCGGTACTGCTCGCCTACGCCAAGCTGTCACTTTACGACGACCTTTTGGAATCGCCGGTTCCGGACGATCCGTATCTGGCGCGCGAAATGGCGCGTTATTTTCCCAAGCCGACCGCCGAGCGTTTTCCGGATGCTCTCGATCACCACAGGCTGCGCCGCGAAATTGTTGCCACCCAGCTCGGCAACTCGATGATCAATCGCGGCGGTCCTTCGTTGGTCGTGCGCATCGCCGACCAGACCGGTGCCAAGCCTGCAGCCATTGCGTTGGCGTTCATCGTCGTGCGGGACACCTACGGGATGACCGCGCTCAATGCCGCCATCGACGAACTCGACAACCGTGTCGCCGGCAAGGTTCAGCTCGATCTTTACGCCTCGGTGCAGGATCTTCTGCTCGACCGCATTGTTTGGTTTTTGCGCAATGTCGATCTTTCCAAGGGTCTTGCGGACGTGGTCAGCCATTACCGCGATGGGATCGCAACGATCGCGGCGTGTCTCGACAATACCCTTTCAGAGGATGGATTGCGTATACGCGCGGCGCGCAGGAGGGATATTGCTGGCCGTGGAGTTCCCGACGCGCTTGCCGGCCGCATCGCCGATATCGGGGCGCTCAGGGCCGCGCCGGACATCGTTCTCGTCTCCGATCGAACCAGCAAGCCAGTAAGCGACGTCGCGGCAATCTTTTTCGCCGCGGCGGCATTCTTCCGTCTCGATCGCATTGTCGGGGCTGCTGCCACCATTCCGGTTAGCGATTACTTCGACCGGCTGGCACTCGATCGTGCGCGGGATGCCATTGGCGACGCCGAGCGGCGCATCGCCGTTGCGATTGTTGGAACTGGCGCGGTTGGCGACAAGGCTGTTGAGGCTTGGGCAACGCCGCGCAAAGCGGAAGTGGAACGCATCCGTGGCGCGGTTGCCGAGATTGCGACCTCGGGGTTGACGCTTTCGAAGCTCACGGTGGCCGCCAGTTTGCTTGGTGACCTGGCAAAAAACTGAGCCTGGTCAGTCAGTTCCGCGATTATCACAGAGCCGCCACAAAAAAGAACCCCAAGCAGGGTACGCGCTTGGGGTTCTCCGAGTCGTTGCCTCAACTTAGGCTTATGGGGCCGGACGGCGGGGTGTCGGGGGATGGGGGAGCCGCCCGGCCGGCCTAATGAGCGCAAAGTAAGCGCATGATACGCAGATGCAATGCGGATCACGCGTTAGTGTTATCGGCTGCGTCAAACCGCCCGAATTTCCGGGCCAAGTTCCAGCTCTTTTCAAGTCCCGCCGGAAGCCTCTCGCTCACCGCAACTAATCTGTTTCCCGCCTGGATTCTGGCAAGCCGTAGCGGTGCAAATCCGTACCGTGGACGTCGAGCCAGGCTTTGGCACGTTCGTGATCGGGGCAGATCCGCTGCACCAGACGCCAGAAACGCGGCGAATGGTTCATCTCGATGAGGTGCGCAACTTCGTGCGCCGCCAGATATTCGAGTACGGCGCTTGGCGCGAGAATAAGCCGCCATGAGAATGACAGCACGCCACTCGTCGAACACGATCCCCAGCGGCTTGATTGATCGCGCACGGAGACGCGTTTGACGCGCACGCCTAGCGCACCGGCGTAGCGTAGGCTCGCGGCCTCCAAATCGCGATTGGCTTCACGTCGCAAGAAGTCGCTGACGCGCCGGTCGACGTGCGGAGCTTTGCCAGCCACGCAGAGCAGATGAGCGCCATCGTCGCGTGATTCCGTCCACACAGTACCGCGAACTCCGGGACAATGAGCGATCCGATGCGGGATGCCGCGGAGCGGCACGATGATCCCGTCGGCGAAGGGCGCAGCCTTCGGCAATCGGTCGAACCGCGCCGCGATCCAGCCGCCGTGCTTTTGTGCAAAGTCGCGTGCCTCCTTGAGCGTGCCGCGCGGCGGAATCGTGAGCACGACTTCGCGCGTTGCCGACTGAATGCGCAGCGTATAGCGGCGGGCCTGCCGATGGCGGCGTACGCGGACGAGATAGATCGACCGGTCGAAGACGATCTCGATCGCCTGCGGTTCACTCGGACGGCGATAGAGCAGCGCGCGCTGCGGCATGACGGACAATCCCGAACCAACCCTGGGGGAATAGTGCCACATCCAGCGGTCTGCGTAGTCCCCTTCAGCAGTCGTGTCGGCTGCCACAAGATGTTGGGGCTATCGCGTCAATCGCCGCCAAAATGATGGAAACAACGGAGCGAATGTTAGTTCAGTTCTTTGACCGTCCCACGCCGAGCAAATTGACTCCTGATGATTCCGAGATTCTTGCTGTTATTCAGGCCCTTAGCCCAGCAGCAACGCAGGGATGGTGGTTTTCGCGCGGCAAATCGCGGGTTTTCTCGGATTCTCGGGTGGCGACGGCTCGACCCGGCGGCCTGGGTCAGGCGTGGAGCCTGCCGCCGTTGTGTGCGCGGTGCCTCGCGAGCCCTGTTTGCGTCGCGCGGCTCGTGTGGTTCATCGACAGTACGAAATCGGAAATGCGTGGCGCGATCTCCGCGCGAAAGCGTGAGCCGTTGAACACCCCGTAGTGACCGACGCCCGGCTGCAGCCAGTGCGCCTGTCGATCCGCTGGAATATTCACGCACAGCCGATGCGCCGCCTCGGTCTGGCCCACACCGGAAATGTCATCGTGCTCGCCTTCGACTGTAAGCAGTCCGACCCGCTTGATTTTGGCCGGATCAATCGGGCGCCCACGATGGGTCATCTCGCCCCTGGGCAGATCATGCCGCACGAATACCGTCTCGACGGTCTGCAGATAGTATTCCGCGGCGAGATCCATGACTGCCAGATATTCGTCGTAAAATTCCTTATGCTTGTGCGCCGAATCGCCGTCGCCGCGCACGAGATGCATGAATAATTGCTTGTGCGCCTCGATGTGGCGGTCGAGATTCATGCTCACGAAGCCGTTGAGCTGCAAGAATCCTGGATAGACGTCGCGCATGAAGCCGGGGTTGGGGAACGGCACCTTGGTGATCACATGCCGGTGGAACCACTCGGTCCCACGTTTTTCGGCAAGGTCGTTCACGACAGTCGGGTTGATGCGAGTATCGATCGGGCCGCCCATTAGCACCATGGAAACCGGAACATCGGGATCGCCATCGGCTTCCATGAGCGCGACCGCGGCGATCACCGGTACCGAGGGTTGGCACACCGCGACGACATGCGTGTCACCGCCGAGCGTATGCAGGATGGAGATCACATAATCGATGTAATCGTCGAGGTCGAAGCCGCCCTCCGAAAGCGGTACCGTGCGGGCGTCGACCCAGTCGGTAACGTAAACATCATGGTTTGGCAGGAAGGCCTCGACGGTGCCGCGCAACAGTGTCGCGTAATGGCCCGACATCGGCGCCACGATCAGGAGTTGCGGCTGCGGACGCTGCGGCTTGTGTGCGAACATCCGTTCAAAACGCATAAGCCGGCAGAACGGCCGCTCCCACACCATCTTCAACTGCACCGGCACGCGCTCGCCGCCGACCAGCGTTGAGGCGATGCGCCACTCTGGGCGGCTGTAGCGACGGGTCGAGCGTTCGAATAGTTCGCAGGCGGCGGCGACCGTCTTGCCGTAGGTGGTGAACGAAAGCGGATTGACGGGATTCCTGAAGAACAAACGAGTGGCGTCAGCCCAGGCGCGTGAGGGATTAAGCGCCGCATGGCCCATTTCATACAGCCAGTAGAGCGGCGCCGATAACAGTAGGCCATCGCCGCCGGGCGTCGCAGGCGCCCCGCCGAACTCCCCGATAGGCATCGATGATCCCCGCCCGGCTTGCTGCGGTGCAGCACTGTCGTGATGATCTGTCATATCATCATCATAAAAGCAATTTCTTCCTTGATGGTTAGGTATGAGATGGAGCGGTTCCACGCCAGTCGCAGTGCACATAACCGGCATTCGGCGGTCCGGAACTCAAGGCGGGCTCAGGTCTATTCGCCCGTTTGCATCAGCGAGCCGTGGCGCCGCGCGCTGCGCAACAGCGCCAGGAATCCAAGGACGCCCGCGGCGAAAAGTATCACGTTCAGCCCGAGAGCATCGAGCATGAGGTCGGGGCGGAACAGCTTTTGGATGAGCAGCTCCCGCATGCCTTCAAATACGTAGGTCGGGGGCAGCGCCCAGGCGACGGGCTGCAGCCAGACCGGCAGCGTCGACACGGGGTAATAGACGCAGGTCAAGGGCATGAACAGGAACATGATCGACCAGGCGAAATTCTCGGCACCCATGCCGTTGCGCAGGATGAGGCCCGAGACAAAGATGCCGATCGCCCACGACGTCAGCATCAAATTGAAAAAGAATGCCACCAGGGCGAGACCGAGTGCGTAAAGATTGAAGCCGAAGAAGGCGATGGCGAGAAACGTCACCGGCACGAGACCGATCGACAACCGCACCAAGCTCATCACCATCAGTGCGCCGATAAACTCGGCCGGCCGCAGCGGGCTCATCATCAAGTTGCCGAGATTGCGCGACCACATTTCCTCGAGAAACGAGATCGAATACCCTAGCTGGCCGCGGAACAAAATGTCCCAGAGCAGTACGGCGCCGATAAACGTGCCGCCTGCGCGCGCAAAGAAGCCGGCATTATGCGAGATATAATATTGCAGAAATCCCCAGGTGAGCATCTGCACCGTGGGCCAGTATATGAGATCGAGAAGCCGCGGCCATGACGACCGCAGCAGGTACCAGTAGCGCAGCATCATCGCGGCGACACGGCGAAGGGAGAACGATCTCCCTCTCGTTTCTCTTTCGTGTGCCGGGAACGGCGACGCGAGCGCGTTCATTGCGCGGCCTCGCGTTCGATGCCGCCGCCGCGGGCGACATCGAGAAACACCTCTTCGAGCGTGCGCCGGCCATAGCGCGCGAGCAATTTCCCCGGCGTGTCGTCATCTTCGATGCGGCCGCGCTTCATGATGATGACCCGATCGCACAGCCGTTCGACCTCGGCCATGTTGTGCGATGCCAGCAGGACCGTGGCGCGGCGCTCACGGCAATAACGCGCGAGATGGCCGCGTACCCAGTCGGCGGTGTCGGGATCGAGCGAGGCCGTGGGTTCATCGAGCAAGAGCACATCCGGATTATTGATCAGCGCCTTGGCAAGCGACACGCGCGTCTTCTGGCCGGCTGAAAGCCGGCCGGTCGGCCGATCGAGAAAGTCGGTCAGATCCAGATCGCGGCCAAGCTGAGCGATGCGTTTCTTCAGATCGCCCACCCCATAAAGCATACCGAACACCGTCATGTTCTGCCGCACGGTGAGCCGCATCGGGACCTCGACATACGGGCTTTCAAAGTTCATGCGATGAAGTACGCGATAGCGCTGCTTCGGCATTTCGGCCCCGAGCACGGTCACCCGTCCCGAAGTCGGCGTCACCAGCCCCATGATCGAGGCGATCGTCGTGGTTTTGCCGGCGCCATTGCCGCCGAGAAGACCGGTGATCGAACCCGGCGCGAGGGTGAACGAGATGCCATCGACGGCCGGAACGGTCTTGTAAATTTTGACCAGCCGCTCGACGGCTATGGGAGGTGCGGCGGGCATGCCGGGCAGATGTGGCGCGCGCGGTCGGCAGAGGCAAGAGGCGAATGCCAGACACGACGACAGAGTGTATGGAAGAGGGCTCTGGAAGATGGCACAAGGCATCTCGTGTGGCGGTTCAGAAATCCGCATCATTCTTGCCGCACTCCATTATGCGGATTTCTGAACCAAAGCCACACTAAATCAATAAGTTGCTAGTGTCCCTCGATTCCGAAGTTCGCAAACACGGGTGTCGCAGAATGATGCGAACTTCGGAATCGGGACGCTGGGGGATTAACCGGCCGAGTTTGGACAAATGAGCATCATCAGTCTTGCGCAGGCCGAGCGCATCATCGACGCCATTATCGAGCGTGGCGTCGCTCTGGATTGTCGGCCGTTGAGCGTCATTGTGGTCGAACCGGGTTGCAAGGTGAAGGCCTTCAAGAAGGAGGATGGATCCTCGATGATCCGCTTCGAGATGGCGTATGGGAAAGCCTACGCGGCGCTGGCCCTCGGACGCAGTTCCAAGCTCGTGCATCAGCGGGCCGAAGAGCGCCCGATCTTCATGCGCTATCTGATTGCGGCGAGCGGCGAGCAGATTTTTCCCGAGGGCGGCGGCATGCTGATCCGCGACCACAGCGGCGAGGTCATCGGCGCGGTTGGTGTCACCGGAGACACCGAGGACCGCGACGAGGAGCTTGCTGCCTTGGGCATCCGCGCCGCGGGTCTGAAGACCGACGAGGATTGCGCCGGCATGGGCCGGCGCGCCGCCCTGCGAACGACGAAATAGGAGAGATTCGTTTCCCGCGCGCGGTGCAGCGCACAGCGTCGCACCGCGGACGCGGGATCGTCCCAAACTCTGAGCTTGTTACGACTCCGGGTCTGCAATGCAGCACTTCGCTATGCTACGTGCTGCGCTGCGCCCGGGAAATTTTGGAAGGTGAGGCACCATGAAAGTCGGACTTTTCGATCACATCGAGGATGGCGCCCGGCCGCTGACGACGCTGTTCGACGAACGTTTGAAATTCGCGGAAGCCGCCGAAGCCGCTGGCATGTATTGCCTGCACCTCGCCGAACATCACGCCACGCCGCTCAACATGGTGCCAGTGCCGGGGGTGTATATGGGCGCGCTGGCGCGCGCGACCAGGCGTATGCGGATGGGCCCGCTTGTCTATCTGTTGCCGCTCTATTCGCCGCTGCGGATGATCGAGGAAATCTGCATGCTCGATCATCTGAGCTACGGCCGTCTTGATGTCGGCGTGGGCCGCGGCGTCTCGCCGTACGAGCTGAAGTACCACAAGGTCGAGCACGAGGACTCGCGCGATATTTTCTTCGATGCTTTCGCCTGCCTGAGCGCGGGCCTGACCACCGATAGGCTCACCTACAAGGGCAAGCACTACATCTACGAAAATGTGCCAATCGTGTTGCGCCCGCTGCAGCAGCCGCATCCGCCGTTCTGGTATGCCTCGTCGAATGAAATCGGATCGACCTGGGCAGGCGAGCATGGCCTGCACTTCGTGACGCTTGGCCCGACCGCCTTTGCCAAGATCAACATTGAGGCCTTCAAGACGGCGTTCGCCAAGCGTGGCGCTGCGGCGCAGCCCAAAGCGGAATTCCCGGGCGGCATCGTCATCGGCGTGCAGCGGCACATCTTTGTCGCCGATACCGATGAGGAAGCGCATCGATTCGCCAAAGCGCCGATGGAAGCGCACCTCGCGAATCTGAATTGGCTGCGTGTCACACACGGCGTGACCGGCCTCACCTCGCGCCTCAACGTGCCGCGCGGCGCAACCTACGAAGCCGGTTTGGCCGACGGCTCGGTGATCGCTGGTTCGCCGCGGACCGTGCGCGCGGAGATCGAGCGGCAGGTCAAGGAACTGGGCGTCAATTACCTGCTGACGTATCTCTTCCTCGGCACCATGTCGCTCGCGGAGGCATTGCGCTCGTTGAACCTGTTTTCAAGTGAGGTGATGCCGTATCTGGCGAAATTGTGAGGATGGTTTACTTCGCGGCCTCGTCCGCCGCCTGCTTCGCATCGGCCCGTAGCGCGTCCGGATGCGGCATGGCGATGACATTGTAGCCGGAATCGACGAAATGGATTTCGCCGGTCACGCCGGTCGAGAGATCCGAAAGCAGATAGACCGCCGCGCCGCCGAGTTCGTCGAGCGTAATACCCCGATGCAGCGGCGAATGCCGCTGCTGAAACGCGAACATTGAGCGTGCATCGCCAATTCCAGCGCCGGCGAGGGTACGGATCGGGCCGGCCGAAATGGCGTTGACGCGAATGCGGTCCTTTCCGAAGTCCACGGCGAGGTAACGCACCGAGGCCTCAAGCGCCGCCTTGGCGACGCCCATGGCGTTATAGTTCGGCATCGCGCGCAGGCCGCCATTGTAGGTCAGCGTGACCATCGCGCCGCCGTTCGGCATCAGGGCCGCGGCGCGTTTGGCGCCTTCGGTGAAAGAAAAGCAGGAAATCATCATTGTGCGCGAGAAATTCTCGCGCGTCGTGTCGGAATAGCGGCCGGTGAGCTGGGTCTTGTCGGAAAACGCGACCGCATGGACCAAAAAATCAATTGTGCCCCACATGCGGCCGACCTCGGAGAACACAGCATCGACCGAGGCGATATCCTCGACATCGCATGGCAGGACGAGATCGGCGCCGACCGAAGCTGCAAGCGGTTTGACGCGCTTGCCAAGCGCATCGCCCTGATAGGTGAACGCGAGCTTTGCTTCATGCGCGGCGAGCGTGCGGGCAATGCCCCAGGCGATAGAATGATCGTTGGCGACCCCAATGATCAGGCCGCGTTTGCCGTGCATCAGCCCCTGCATGCATTGATTCCTGTGTCGTCATTCCGGGGCGGCCCGAAGGGCCGAATCCGGAATCTATAGCCCCAGCATTGGGTGTTATGCTGCAGCACGGAGGTCATGGATTCCGGCTCTCGCCGCGCTCGGCCGGAATGACGGAGGGACAAGTCACACATCCACGTGCTTGAACACGACGGAGGCGTTGGTGCCGCCAAAGCCAAACGAGTTCGACAGCACGCAGCCAAGCGTGACGTCATCGCGCCGCGCCCGCACAATGGGCATGTCGGCAAAGGCCGGATCAAGGTTTTCGATGTTGGCGCTCTCGCAGATAAAGCCCGAGTTCATCATCAACAGCGAATAGATCGCCTCCTGCACGCCGGCGGCGCCGAGCGAATGGCCGGTGAGCGATTTTGTCGCTGCAATCGGCGGACATTTCGCCCCGAACACCTCGCGAATGGCTTCGATCTCCTTCAGATCGCCGATCGGCGTCGACGTGGCGTGCGGATTGATGTAGTCGATCGGCGGATTGACTGCGGCGAGTGCCATTCTCATGCAGCGCACCGCGCCTTCGCCCGATGGCTGCACCATGTCGGCGCCGTCGGACGTTGCACCGTAGCCGGCCACTTCGCCGTAGATTTTAGCGCAGCGTGCCTTGGCGTGATCGAGTTCTTCGAGCACCACAACGCCGGCGCCGCCGGCGATGACAAAGCCATCCCGGTCGGCATCGTATGCGCGCGAGGCCTTTTCCGGCGTTTGATTGAAGTTCGAGGACATCGCTCCCATGGCGTCGAACAAAACCGATAGCGTCCAGTCCAACTCCTCGCAGCCGCCCGCGAAGATGATGTCCTGTTTGCCCATCTGGATGGTCTCGAACGCATTACCGATGCAGTGGTTCGAGGTCGCGCAGGCCGACGAGATCGAGTAGTTCACACCCTTGATCTTGAACCAGGTGGAAAGTGTCGCCGACGCAGTCGACGACATCGCCTTCGGGACGGCGAACGGGCCGACGCGCTTGGGACCCTTCGAACGAGCTATATCGGCGCTCTCGACGACGGTGCGCGTCGACGGCCCACCGGAGCCCATGATCAGGCCGGTGCGTTCATTGGAGATGTCCGACTGTTCGAGGCCGGAATCGCGGATGGCCTGCTCCATCGCCACATGGTTCCACGCCGCGCCCCCACCCAAAAACCGCATGGCGCGGCGGTCGACGGCTTCGCTGGGATCCAGCGAAGGCGCGCCATGCACCTGACAGCGGAAACCCAGCTCGGCGTATTTGTCGGCGCGTACGATGCCCGACTTGGCTTCACGCAGCGATGCCAGCACTTCCTGCGTGTTGTTGCCGATGGACGAGACGATGCCCATCCCGGTCACGACCACACGCTTCATTTTTTGCCTCGTCCGCCCTTGCCCGCCAAAGCGGCTTCTTCCGTCCGGCGCGGTCAATTTCTAATGGAGCGCAAGCCGGCGCGAAAGCCCCGTTTCGCCCTTCGGATGCCGCCTACGCCCCGCTCGGCTGGGGCGCGGCATTCTGAAACAGGCCCACTTTGAGATCGAGGGCCCGGTAGATCACGTTGCCGTCGGCGGAGAGCCAGCCATCGGCAATGCCGAGCACCAGCTTGGAGCGCATCACACGCTTGATATCGATGCCATAAACGATGTTCTTCATTGTCGGCAGGACCTGCCCGGAAAGCTTGATTTCGCCCATGCCGAGCGCACGGCCTTTGCCGGCCGCCCCGACCCAGCCGAGAAAGAAGCCAAGCAATTGCCACAGCGCATCAACACCGAGGCAGCCCGGCATCACCGGATCGCCCTTGAAATGACAAGGGAAGAACCAGAGATCGGGCTTCAAATCGAGTACCGCGCGCACCAAGCCCTTGCCGTATTCGCCGCCCGCTTCCGCGATCTCGGAAATACGGTCGAACATAAGCATCGGCGGTAACGGCAATTGCGGACCCTCGGCGAAAAGCTCGCCGCGCCCGCAGGCCAGGAGATCCTCGTATTCGAAATTCGAACGGCGTTCCTGCATCCACGTCATCTCCGCCCGGCGCCCCCGCCAGGCAGTACCCAATTTCCTAACATATGGGGACAAAGCGGCAAAGCCGCATCCCTTCGCCCTCTGCAATAATGCGGTCTCAGTGGAAAGGCGATTGGCGCGAGGCAGTTGCGCACTTTGCGGGTGAGCGTATAATGATTTCACTTGCAACGATCTCGTTCAGTGACCGTGCGGAACAGCGCGGCGCCGTCTGGTGCAGTCATGAATCAATCTCGTCCAGCCCTTTTGGGCCCCCCCTCGCAAACCCACATGGCGCCGGCGCGTCCGGACTATACGGGCTGTCCTTGGCATGACGTCAAATCGAAGCTGCGCGAAGTCGGCTTGCGTCCGACACGCCAGCGCATGGCGCTGGGCTGGATTCTGTTTGCCAAGGGCGACCGCCATGTGACGGCGGAAATGCTTTACGAGGAAGCCACCCACGCGAAGGTGCCGGTTTCGCTCGCGACCGTCTACAACACCCTGCACCAGTTCACCGACGTGGGGCTGTTGCGCCAAGTGGCTGTGGACGGTTCAAAAGCCTATTTCGATACCAACAATTCCGCTCACCACCACTTCTTCGTCGAGGATGAGAACAACCTCCTTGATATTCCGGCAGATGACGTTGTCGTCGGCAAGGCGCCGATCCCGCCCGATGGCTACGAGATTGCCCGCATTGACGTGGTGGTACGGCTGCGGCGTAAGCAGGGTTGAGCCCTGTCGTTGCAGCCGGGCGCGCAACCCACCGAAACCGCGAAGCAATGGCCGGCCATCTGAGCGCTCGGTTCGGGGGCGTGATTAGTAGGGATTCGACCTGGCGCTGCTGGCGCCCTCCGGAATGACGGATCAATCGATCTTTTCATTGGGGTAGACCCCCCAAAGATCGTCTTGCTCGACCCAGCCATCGAAGTTCTTGCCGACCAGGTGGCACCAGATGCCATTACAGGCCGTGACGGTGCCGAGAACACCTTCCTCGAGTTTCGCCATCACCGGGCTCCTGGTTTCGGGCGCTTCGTGCAGCAGGGCGAGACCGTTCTTGTCCTTCATTTCGATGGCGGCCGTCCGCTTGCCGGAGAGCAGCGAGTGATAGACCCAGCCCTCCGACCCGTCCGAATCCCGGATACGCCGCCAATTCTCGAACTCGGCGGTGATCTCGACGGGCCAGCCAACGCGCGTGAAGATGAAGGAAACGTCGTGATCCTTGTCCGGACCGCCGCGCACATTGACCCGGTCGGCCTTGATGCTGACGAAGCGTGGAACCGGCAGCCCGCCCGTTTCGGCTTGGTTGCCGGCATGGGTTGGGCCGACGGTCGTTGCGAATGTGAGCAGAGCCGCAAAGGCCGCCCGGAGCCATGCGATCATCAGCCTCCCATGCCACAGTGCCGCCGCGGCATGCCCTGACCTCGTTTGTATGCAGTCTCGCCGGGAACTCCCGGCGCTTGGTGGGAGCGCGGCCCATCTGCTAGAGAAAATTGCGAAGCCAAATCCCCGCTCCCAAGTGTCGGCGAGCGGGGTTAAGGAGACCTGAACGCGCGCATGCGGCAAACGCGCCCTGCTTGGTCAACCGGGCAAGATCAGGGGAAGGTCCCTGCGGTTGCTGCGCTGTGACCTCGCATTCGGGCCCACCACGAGAGGCAGGCAATGGCACAGGGCAAGAAGGCGTTGGTCGTGGTTACCCGCCGGCTGCCGGACAGTGTCGAGATGCGCATGCGCGAGTTGTTCGACGCGCGGCTTAATGCCGACGATGTCCCGATGACCCAGGCGCAGCTGGTCGACGCCGCCAAAATCGCGGAGGTCATTGTTCCTACCGTGACCGATCACATCGATCGCACGGTGCTCAGCCAATCCGGCGAAGGATTGAGGTTGATCGCCAATTTTGGCAACGGGGTCGACAACATCGATGTGGCGACCGCCGTGCAGCGTGGGATTACCGTCACCAACACGCCCGGCGTCCTGACCGAAGACACTGCCGACATGACCATGGCGCTCATCCTCGCGGTGCCGCGGCGGCTGGCCGAGGGGGCCAATGTGCTGACCGGTAATGTGGATTGGACCGGCTGGACTCCAACCTGGATGCTCGGCCATCGCATTTGGGGCAAGCGGCTGGGCATTGTCGGAATGGGCCGGATTGGCCAAGCTGTGGCGCGCCGCGCGCAGGCCTTTGGCCTGAAGATCCACTATCACAACCGCCGCCGGGTGGCGCCGCGGATCGAGGAAGAACTGCACGCGACCTATTGGGAAAGCCTCGACCAGATGTTGATGCGAATGGACATCATCTCGGTCAATTGCCCACACACACCCGCCACTTATCACCTGCTTTCCGCGCGCCGTCTCAAGCTTATTCGACCCGAGGCCTATGTGGTCAACACCGCGCGCGGCGAAGTGATCGATGAGAACGCGCTCGCGCGCCTGATCGAAGCCGAGGAAATTGCCGGCGCCGGCCTGGATGTGTTCGAGCATGAGCCGGCGGTCAGTCCAAAGCTGGTCAAGCTCGCCAAAGCGAACAAAGTCGTGCTGCTGCCGCATCTCGGATCGGCCACGCTCGAAGGCCGCGTCGATATGGGCGAAAAGGTCATCGTCAACATCAAGACTTTCATGGACGGTCATCGCCCGCCCGACCGCGTCCTGCCGTCGATGTTGTAAGCGTGCCAGGCAGAAACGACGCGATGCGAAATTCTTGCCGATGCGTGCCGGGGCGCTTCGTACGGTTTCTGGCGTTGATCGCGGTCCTGCTGCTGTCTGGCGCGGCGTTCGGCCAAGATCAGGCCGGCAACGGACAACAACGCCTCCAGCACGCCCAGGAAGCCGTCGCACATGACGGCATGGTGGTGGCCCAAGAACCGCAGGCGGCGCGCATCGGGGTCGCCATCCTGAAGCAAGGCGGCAATGCGATCGACGCCGCGGTCGCGGTCGGGTTTGCGCTTGCCGCCACCTATCCGCGCGCCGGCAATATCGGCGGCGGCGGCTTCATGGTGATCCACCGCGCCAACGGCCAGGACGTCGCGATCGACTATCGGGAGACGGCACCACGAGCGATAACCGACAAGTCATTCCTCGATGCGCGCGGCAATGCCGACCCGCAGAAATCGCGCAATTCGGCGCTGGCCATCGGCGTGCCGGGCACAGTCGCCGGCCTCGCCCTTGCCGAGGAGAAATTCGGCTCCGGCCGTTTCACGCTGGCGGATCTCATGGCGCCGGCGATTGCGCTGGCGCGGGATGGTTTCACGGTGACCCTGCACACACTGTCGCCAGCGCCGTCTGATCCGTCGCGGCTTAAACGCTGGCCGTCTTCGGCGAAGTTATTTTTCAATCCCGATGGCAGCATCTTGCAGCCTGGCGAGCGGCTGGTGCAACCCGACTTGGCCAAATCGCTGGAAGCGATTGCCAAAGGCGGTCCGCGCGCTTTCTACCAGGGTCCGATCGCGGCCAAGATCGCCGCCGCCATACGGACGGCGGGCGGCGTCATGACGGTCGACGACCTGAAAAATTACCGCGCCATCGAACGCAGGCCGGTGCGCGGCACCTATCGCGGCTACGATATCGTCTCCATGCCACCGCCTTCTTCCGGCGGCATCGAACTCATCGAGATGCTCAATATTCTCGAAGGCTACGACCTCACACACGCCGACCAGACGCAGGAATTATTTCTGCTTATCGAAGCGATGAAGCGCGCCTACGCGGATCGCGCGCTCTACCTCGGCGATCCGGATCAGGTTGAAAATCCAGTGGCGCGGTTGATATCGAAGGATTACGCGGCGACGTGGCGCGCCACCATCGATTCCACGCGGGCAACTCCGGCCAATGCAATCGGCGCCGGAGGCGTCGTCCAGCCGGAAGGGCGCAACACCACGCATTTCTCCGTGGTGGACCGCTTTGGCAACGCGGTCTCCAACACCTACACCCTCAATTTCATTTACGGGCTCGGAATGGTCGCGGAAGGTACCGGCATTCTGCTCAATAATGAGCTTGACGATTTTGCGGCCAAGCCGGATTCGCCAAACGCCTTTGGGCTCACCGGATTCAAGGCCAATGCGCCCGGGCCCGGCAAGCGGCCATTGTCTTCCATGACGCCGACGATCGTGCTCAAGGACGGAAAGCCGTTTCTCGTTACCGGCTCGCCCGGCGGCAGCCACATCACAACGGCGGTTCTTCAGGTGATCGTCAACGTGATCGACCGAGGCATGAATATCGCCGACGCGGTGTCGGCGCCGCGCGTGCACGATCAATGGTTGCCCGATCGGGTGTCCGTCGAGCCCGGTCTGCCGGACGATGTCTTGCACGCGCTCCAAGCGCGCGGCGATAAGATCCGTCCGCAGCGGCCGTTCACATCGGCGAATTCCATCACGGTCGAGCCCGGCGAATTCACTGGCGCTGCCGATCCGCGCGAAGGCGGCGCGCTGGCGGTGGGATATTAAACGGAAATGCTTCGCCCATTCACGCCGTGCCGGGAGTTGGCCGAAGTTATTCGACCGCGACCGGACGGCGATCCGCGTGCCTGACCGTTGAGGACAGTGCAACGATGACGAGACCGCACAGCGCGACCGGAGTGAAGGCGAAGAGCGGCGAGCGCGTGAAGTCCCACATCCAGCCGACCAGCACCGAGAGCGCCATGGCGCAGCTATAGCTGATCGTGAACATACCCGCCGTGCTGCGGTGCACGTCATCCGGAGCGCTGAGAATGGACGGCAATGCCAGCACCATGATCAGGGTCACCGCCCCGGTAAAGCCGAGCACTCCGGACCAGAAGACGATCCACAGTCCGTTCGATAGCATCATGGCGACGACGCTCAGAAACGACAGCGCTCCTGTCGCCGCATACGCCAGCGGCCGGGTCACCAGTTTTTCGGCCAGGGACAGCATCAGCAACGAAGCCGGTAATTGGCCGAAATTGATCGCGGTCAGAGCGCTGCTGACGAGATCGGGCCTGCCGGCGGCAGTGACATAATCAGGAAGGAACGCGTTGGTCGCGAAGTAGGTGGCGTTGACGCTGCCGAGGATCAGGCCAAGGCGCCAGATCAGCGGATCGCGCCAATCGGGCCACCACCGTCGACCGGGCGTTGTCTCGGTCTTGGCCGCGCCGCGGCGCCCTGGCGTCCAGATCGCGAACAACACCATCGTCAGCAATACCGGCACCGACCAGACGCCGAGGTTTAATCGCCAGTTGCCGTGAAGGAGCGGCAGCAGCACGGGTATCGTGAGGCCAACCGGAATGATCTCGCCGACCAGAAGACCGTTGGTATAGACCGAGGTCGCCAGTCCGATGCGTTCGGGAAACCAGGCGCGTACCAAAGTCGGCATGACCGTCTGCACGATCGCAACGCCTGCTCCCATCGCGATCGTTGCAAGGTACAAGGATTGCACGTCGGCAATGGCGCCGCGTGCCGCCCCGCCGAGGGCATCGAGCAGCAATCCGGCCACCAGCGCCGGCATCATCCCGAATCGCGCAATGAGAAGCGAGCCGGGGACAGCCGCGATCGCAAACAACATCGGCGGCAGACTCGACAGCCAGCCGATGTCGGTTTCGGAAAGCCGCAAGTCCGCATGCAGAAGCGGCACAACAGGAGGAATCGCCAGCACGGTGAGGCGCAAGCACGCGCCTGAGAACCATAAGAGGACGAACAGGGTCAAACGCTGACGAATCGTGTTCTCTCGCTTGTCGGCGCTGGAGAATTGGTGCTCCTCGGCCATCGCTCGCGCGCAGGCGTTTTACACTATTTGGCCGCAGCCGAAACGGAGAAACGCGTTCCGGCCGTTCATGGCTGTTGCGGGCAGAATCTTGCGCTCGGCTTAGCGCCACTGACCCCTCAGGGGCTCGCAAGCGAACGGGTTCGCCATGCAAAGGCGCGGCTTTCGAGCCGAGCGAACACGCCATGTTCCAGGACGAGCATCAGCACGACAAACATCATGATCCAGGCCAATGTCTGTTTAATCTCGAATTGCTCGAACCAGAAGAAAAACATGTAGCCGATGCCGTATTTGAGGCCAAACGTCTCGGCCAGCGCCACGATTTTCCAGGTCTGGCCAAAGGCGTAACGGAAGGCAGAAAAAATGTACGGCATCAGTTGCGGCAGATAGACCTTGCGCAGAAGCAAGGACGAATTTGCCTTGAATGTCATCCCCATTTCGGCCAGCGATTTATCCATCGCCTTCGTGCCTTCAAACATGTTGACGGCAACGAACGGCGTCACCACCGCCATGACGGCGACGAGCGCGCCGGCTTCGCTGTAACCGAACCACATGATAGCAAGAAACACCATCAGGATGGTTGGCATCGTCAGCATCAGGGGAATCAGGGCCAGCAGCGAACGTTCGCACAGCCGGTTCAATCCCATCGCCAGGCCAATGCCGATTCCCGCGACCATCGATGCCGTAAAGGTAACGAAAATCCGGGCTAGCGTGATACCGATGTCGAAATAGGGCGATTCGCCCTCGGGGCCCGGCGTGTGCAGGTCCGTCACGATCGTTTGCGCGACGGCCCATGGGCTCGGCAGCACTTGCGGATCGTGCATGGCGGCAGACGCCGCCCACCACAGCAGCAGAAGCACGACGATCGAGATGATCCGCAGGCCGATGGTCTTGAGCCGCGAGGCCATTTAGGTCTTTGCCTCCACAACGCTGAAAAAATCGCGCACCAGCATTTTTTCCAGATCGATGATCGTCGAATCTTCCGGTTTGCGCGGGCGCGGAATATCGATGGTTACGCGTTTGAATATCCGCGCCGGCTTCGTGCTCATCATGTAGATGCTGTCCGACAGGAAAACAGCTTCCGACAGGTCGTGGGTCACGAACAGAATCGTCGGCTTGGCACGCTGCAAAATCTCCGTCAGGTCGAAGCGCATTTTCCGTGCGGTGATCGCATCGAGATGGCTGAACGGTTCGTCCATCAACAGGATGTCGGGCTCGATGACAAGCGCCCGGGCGATGGCGACCCGTTGCTGCATTCCGCCGGATAGATTGAGCGGGTAGTTGCGCTCCTGCCCGGCGAGGCCGACCATCTCCAAATTCTGCGCGACCAGTTCTCGCCACCTTTGCCGCGGCACCTTTTGGGCCTCAAGAACAAAGTGAAGATTGCCCTCGACAGTCAACCAGTTGAGCAGGCGCGAGTTCTGAAAGACATAAGCGACGCGAGGCTCCGCGCCGGTCCTGCCGGCCCTCGGATGGACTTCGACCGATCCTCCATCATAGGACTCGATTCCGGCAATGACGTTCAGCAGGGTAGATTTGCCGCAGCCCGACGGGCCGACAATACTGACAAACTTGCCCTCGTCGACGCTGATGCTGATGTCGTGGAGCACGACGAACGTGTCTTCCGATCCGGGCGCCGGAAACTTCTTCGTCAGATTGTCGATCGAAATGGCCGAAGAGGCCACCACACCATGGCTCATGGGCTCCCCCGGAATGACAGGCGTCAGCTTGACGCTTTGAGCGTTATCGATGCGGTATGCAGACATCTTCCAGACCTGTTGATTGTTTCTCGATAGTGCCGAAGCATTGAGATCGGGCCAGAGGCCCCGGTTCCGTTCACCGATCGCAAGTTATTTCGCAATTTCAGGCCTCCACGCAAACGTCCATCGCGCCCAGGTGCGAAAGACCAGAAGATCGATCAGCACCATCAGGATCATGAAGCTCACACCCCACGCCAGCATCATGTCGACCCGCGTGTTTTGAAACCAATTGATCAATTGCTGGCCGACGCCGCTCCCGGTGCCGAACGCTTCGGCGACCAGCGCTATCTTCCACGATAACGACAGCGATATCCGCAGCGAGGAAAATATGTAGGGCATGAGCTGCGGAATAAGCACCTTGCGCAGTACAAGCGATCGATTGGCCTTATAGACGGTCGCCATAGAGGTCAGGTCTTTTTCAACGGCCTTGGTGCCTGCCCATATGTTCATCGCCACGTAAGGAAACACGATCAGCACGATTGTGAAGATCGGCGCGGTGTCCGAAATCCCGAACCAGAGCACGGACAGAAATGCCCAGCAGATCGCCGGGAAGGTCAGCAGGACCATGATCCAGCTGTCGAAGAAAATCTCGAAACCACGGCGCAATCCCATCACCAGGCCGAGCGCCATCCCGAGCAGCATGGAAATGACGAACCCCTCGAATATGCGCGCAAGCGTCTGCCCGACGACCACATAAGACGCTGGATTGCTGTATATCTGGACTATGCGCTCGACCAGCACTTCCGGCCCGGGAAAGAACACCGGGTAGAAGAACAGCGAGATCACTTTCCAGAAGACAATGCCGGCCGCAAGCGTCAGGGTACCGGGCAATGCCCGGGCCGCCCAGTCGGGCAAAATGCGACGGTTGGATTGTTGGAGCGGCAGCTTTCCGTGCATCAGCTCTCCACGAACATAGCGTATTTATCCTTTGCGGGAACCTTGCCGATGATACCGGTCCGGCGACACAGGTCCAGAAACTTCCACTGCGCATCGACGGCCTTGCGGCTCCAATCCGTCATGAACATGTTCTTGTGTTGCAGCCAGTCTTTGTATTCCGCGACATCCTGGGGCTTTGTCACCCCGGAAAGCGCGCCGTGGCTCTTCACGGCGGCGTCGAGATTTTCCGGCTTCTCCAGCCATTCGAACGACGCTGCGGCTGCGGTGGCGAAGTTCTTCGCTCGCGCCTGGTCCTGCTCGATCCAGCTTCTCCAGGCTACTGTCGGCGCCGCCCATACTATCGGATAGCCGGTCTTTTGTTTCCAATAGTCATTGGGCGAGAACAGCACGCGGAATTTGTCAGTCTGCGCTTCCGCCGCCATGGTAAGCGAGCTGATATTGATCATCGCGTCGATCTGGCCGTCCTCCAGGAGCTTGGTCAACGCCGGGCCGGCCAGTTGCTGCAGGTTTGTGTCCTTCACAACGTCGATCTTGTCGGCGTCGATCATCGCCGCCCGCGCCGACTTGAACGAGCCGGCGCCGGTCGAGAAGGTGCCGAACTTCTTGCCGCGCAGATCGGCCGGCGTCTTATACGGGGAGTCCTTGCGCACGAGAACGTCTTGGACCACGGTAAGCCCGCCGCCGATGATCACCCAATCGATGCCTTCGTTTATCTTCTCGATGGCATCGATTCCCGAATAAGTGTCGACCATGCATTGCTTGCTCGGCAAGCCGGCAAGGAATCCGGCAAACGGCCGCGGATCGGCAGTAAGGTCGATGCCGTGCTTGGCGAATACACCGGCGTCTTTTCCGCCGAGGTAATTCAACACGAAGACGCTCTCCGCGGGGATCACAATATGGACATTCTGCAAGGCGGTTGCGGCGCGAGCGGCTGTGCGCGTGGCGGCTGCGGCGGCCGTGAACGATCCGAGGCCCGCGACTAACAATGACCTTCTTGTCGTCACAGCCACCCCCATAGCCATGTCCTCCCAAATTTTTGCTTGTTGTATCGTCGCATCATTGAATATTGAATGCGCCGCTGCCAAGTAAACCCTAGAAAACCCAATACTTTGTGCGTGATATCGTCGCGCAAATGGGCAAGCTTGGCTGCGAAAAGATTTCTGGCGATGAGAAACTGGAGCGGGCGAAGGGA
>JBOHIU010000215.1:0-12923 GCA_050725855.1 Xanthobacteraceae bacterium
TGCGACAGTGCTTCGTCCAGATAATCGGCCAGCAGCGGCATCCCGAGCAGATACGACGCCGTGCGATTGTTGTGGGCGCGCGCGGCTTCGGCGCGCAGCTCGTCCCAATCGCCGAGGCCGCCGTCGCCGCGGCCCAGCCAGACGAGCGTGACCAGATCGATCTGCTCGTCGATGCTCATGGAATGAACGACCGCGGCGATTTCCTGAACCACCGGATCGTCCTTATGATCCTCCAGGACAGAGATCATGCCGTCGTCGGTCGGGTTGGAGGAATCGCCGGGATCGGTCACTGCGTCCTTGACATCGAATTCCCGCGCCTTGGCCGCGATGAAGCAAATTTTTTCCTCGGATAACGAAAGTTCCGGAATATCGGCCGCCATGTGATCCTCTATGCTCTCCAAGACGCATTCAAAGCCAGAGCGGATCAGGTCCCCTGATATGCATTAATCGATGGCGCGGCCAAAAGTTGCAGACCCGCGCGGCGGCGTGCCGCCGGGTCGAATGAAGGCAAGAAGGGCCGCAGCGTATTTTGGACGCATTGCCGGATGCAAATAGCCTTCCTATACAGTTCCGGGGAGCCGTGGGGGGGTGCCGACGATGAAGTCTGTCATTCGCTACGGCTTGGCGGGACTCCTCATCGTCCTGGCAATCATTCTGGTTATTCCGCCGTTCGCCGCCTCTCTGATCCAGCGGTGGTCGCAGAGCGACGTGGAATCACGCTCGGTACTGGCGTTCAATTCGGCGATCGACGAATTCACGATGCTTCTCGACGAGCACGATTCGAAAAAGATCGTCGCATTGTTCGATCGCATGTCGCTCGACGAGCAATTGCTCGCGGTCGGCTACTGCGACGAGCGCGGTACGCTGCTCTACAAGACAAAACAGATGCCGAAGGATTTTTCCTGCAAAAAGGCGACGCTCCGCAAGACGCCTACCTTCGGCACCCTCCGGATTGATGGCTTCCGTTTGCTGGTTTCGAGCTTCCCGGTCGCATCGGGCAGTGCGCGCGGACACGTTGTGCTGTTGCACGATCTCACATTGGTGGAGCAGCGCACCGAAGAGGCGCGGCTATGGACCAGTGTGGTCCTGATCGGGGTCGTTTTTCTCGCCGCGGCGTTCGCGGCGTTGGTGGCAGTCCTGCTGGCGCGGCGTTGGATGCATTCGTTACGGCGCGCGATCAACGACGTTCGCCAGGGCGGCAGCGGCGCGATCGCGGCGTCCGAAGTGCCGCCGTTTGCTCCGGAATTCCGCCATCTGCTGCGCGATCTGCAGCTCACCAATCTGCCGGCCGACGGGCCCGATATCGACTGGTCGCCGTCGACCTTGCGGCTGGTGTTGACTCAGAAGCTGTCCGGCGCCGAGGTGATCGTCGTCTCCAATCGCGAGCCGTATATCCACAATCGCGAGGGCAACCAGGTCGTCGTGCAGATGCCGGCGAGCGGGCTCGTTGCGGCCATCGAGCCCATCATGCGCGCCTGCGGCGGGACCTGGGTGGCCCACGGCAGCGGCAGCGCCGACCGAGATACGGTCGATCGATTCGACCGGCTGCGCGTTCCACCCGACTCGCCAAGCTATACGCTGCGCCGGGTATGGGTCAGCGAGGAAGAGCAAAGCGGATACTATTATGGGCTCGCCAACGAAGGTCTGTGGCCGCTGTGCCACATGGCGTTTGTCCGGCCGAATTTCCGCGAGCACGATTGGGAACAATACAAGCTGGTCAATGCGCGCTACGCTCAAGCGATTGTTGGCGAAGCCAAACGGCCCGATCCGATCGTTCTGGTCCAGGATTATCATTTCGCGCTGCTGCCGGCGCTGCTGCGCAAGAAGCTCCCTGACGCGACCATCATTACCTTCTGGCATATTCCCTGGCCCAATCCGGAGATATTCGGAATTTGCCCCTGGAAGGAGGAGATCATCGGCGGCCTACTCGGCAGTTCCGTGATCGGCTTCCATACTCAATTCCACTGCAACAATTTCCTCGACACCGTCGACCGCTTCATGGAGGCGCGAACCGACCGCGAGCAGTCATTCATCACGTTCGGCAGCCTGGAAAGCTACATCCGGCCGTATCCGATTTCGATCGAATGGCCGCCGACCGGCATGAAAGACCAAGAGCCGGTGGCGGAATGCCGGGCGGCGGTTCGTCGCCACCTTGGCCTTGGCGATCAGGTCCGCATCGGCGTCGGCATCGAGCGGTTCGACTACACCAAAGGAATTATCGACCGGCTGCGCGCCGTGGACGTCTTCCTTTCGGACCACCCGGAATGGAAAGAGCGGTTCGTTTTCATCCAGGTCGCCGCGCCGACCCGAACCAAACTCGCGGCTTACAACGCGCTTCAGGCGGAGGCAGCCGAACTTGCCGGCGAAATCAACGCCCGGCACGGCGGTGCATCCTATCAACCGATCTTGCTCGTGATTCGCCATTATGAGCCGCACGAGATCTTCGAGCTGTTCCGCGCCGCCGACGTTTGCATCGTCTCCAGCCTGCACGACGGAATGAATCTGGTCGCCAAGGAATTCGTAGCCGCCCGCGACGACCACCAGGGCGTGTTGGTGCTGTCGACCTTCGCCGGCGCATCGCGGGAATTGACCGAAGCTCTGATCGTCAATCCCTACGATTCCCGCGGCATGGTTGAAGCCATCGAGCAGGCGTTGCTGATGCCTGCCGCCGAACAACGCGAGCGCATGCGGCTGATGCGCGAAATCGTGCGCCTGCGCAACGTTTATCGGTGGGCGGGGCAGATGCTGCTTGACGCCGCCGACCTGCGAAAGCGAAAGCGCATCATTCAGATGATGTCGCAACAGCAATCGTCCAGCGGTCTGCCCAAGCGGTCCTATTCGGGTTGATTGCCCTCCTGATGCCGCAGCAGGTCTAGCGCCACAGCTGGCGCTTGGGTCGCACAAAGCGTTGCAATCGGAATTGCCCAATGTCGCGTTCGGTCGTGCCCCGTGCTGCGCGTTCGGAGCAAATTATACCAAGTTTCGTAATGGCCGATCCTCTCCGCGTCATGGCAGGGCCTGTCCCCGCCATCCCAATTCTGGTTTCGCCTCGCGATCAAATCGGGATGCCCGGCACAAGACCGGGCATGACGAGTCAGCATCTCTGAAACTTGGTATTAGCGCTTTTTCTGGAAAAGTGACCGCCGGTTTTCCAAGAAAATGCGACCAAATCTATAAAACTGGAGCGCTGCCCGATTCGACGTAATCGGGAAGCACTCTACGCGGACAATCCGCGATGAAACGGAGCATAAATTTCATTTTGCAACGGGGTGCCGGAGATCGTCGGAGGGCTGGCGGCCGCGATCTGCGCGGCCGCTCCGGAACCGTGTTTTGATCCTGCGGTGATGCATATAAATGAGGAACAGCGGCAGACCCACTGTGGACATGACGATTGGAACGAGTATCAGAGCGCCATAGTGTTTCCCGCCCAATGCCTGCAGGAACGAAATCCCCACTCCCATCCCGTAGCCAATGCCGATGTGAAGCGGAATGGTGACAAGCGGCGGCACGAGATCGAGCATCAAGAACCGCCTGACCTTCATGCCGGAAGCCCCGGCGAAAAAAGGCGTTACCCACGCGGCAGGCCCCAGGAAGCGCGCGAGGAATACGGCCCACTGGCCGTGTTCGTCCATGAATTCCTTTCCGCTGTCGAACACGTCGCGGAATATGCGCCAGCCGCCGACCGCCTGCTCCATCCGCCCGGCGTAGCGTTTGCCGATGTAAAAACTGGTGATGTCTCCGAGATATCCGCCCGCGACGCATGCCGCAATGGTGGCCCAGATCGAAAGAAATCCCGCTGCGCTCAGTATGCCGCCCGCGTAGAAAAAAAGTTCACCTGGCAGAAAGATCGCGAACGGCACGATCACTTCGAAGCACGACCCGGCGAAAAGCATCAGATAGGCAAAAAGGGAGAGACCTTTAAGAAGCGAAAGAAAGGGGCTCAACATGGCTGTACCCGTCGGAACTAGTGGAGCGATGTTTGAATCGGACCGCTAGGGCCCCACTGAAGTGTCTTCGGCGCGGTCCATTTCGGACCCATGCGAACACAACTTGTGCCCTTCTTCATTGGTTCTCCGGAAAGCAAAGGAACGGGCGAGGGTCGGGGCGTCTTTAGACGCCAACATGTCGAAAGGAAGGGAAACACTGCGAAGCTTACCAGTGGACTTGGGTGTAAAAATTTACGGGGGATTGAAACGTACCTGGAGAATGTTTCGCTGGCCGCGCTCACGATTTGCGATCGCTGGAAGGGAAGCGTCCGGGCTCGACCGCGTGCCGGGCGCGAGCGCCGAAAGGCGTGCAACTGCGGGTGAAGGTTAGCCGCATCATGCGGTGGAAGCCGGTTCCTTTGCCGCCACGATGAATTATTTGCTCTTGCACAGCAACGGCGTCCTTTCTCAGCCATCGCTTCGCTTGTGTAGTATCGATCGGCTCCTTCGACGATCATCCTGGCGTCGCTTGGGCGCTGTTCGACGACCTCGCAGGGGCCCCGCGGCTCTTCACGGACTATGTAGTCGTCGCCGAAGGCCGGCCCGACTGCGCCAAACAGAAAACCACAATCGTCGGGAATGTCCGCACTGTCGGCATCTTATATGGGGATATGGGGCGTTCGTTTGATCTCAGCCGATAACGCCACGAGTTCCCGGCTTGTTCCTGGAGCCGCCAGGACTTTCTTGGGCCGCATTGCACAAAAGAGGCCCGCTTGAAATGCAAGGAAGCCATGAGGCAGGAACGGCGGTCACCCGGCTGTCGTTTCCTGGTGGCTTGTTTGATGCAAGGAGGTCTTGAATGTCTGATTTCCGGAACAACGATCCGCTGGGTCGCGAACCTGTCAACAATCAGACGGTGCGCAATGACTCGGGGTGGGCTTGGATTGGAGCCTTGGTTGTTATCATCGCCGTTGCAGCAATTATATTTGCGTTTGGCCATCGCGCTGACAACGGTGCCAGCCCCAGGGTGGCCAATAACACGTCGCCGGCAGTGACCCACATGGCGCCGCCGCTCGGCGCCCCAGCGACGCCGGCGCCGCAGAACGGGACACATCTGTAGCTCCGGTCGAAACGTCGGTTGCGAATGTCAAATCCTCTCTGCTCGATGCATCACCCGCTCCCTCACAGGAGCGGGTGACGACATTTTTCTCGCGCCAGAAGATGCCAGCAAGAGAGCAACCGCCGCAGGGACGGCTTTATTAGTGGCCACCCGGTACTATGATGGTCTTGCCATGATGATGGTGGTGATGGTGATGGTGGTGATGGTGGTTTTTCTTTTTGATCACAATTGTCTTGCTATCGACCCTGATCAGCCTTGCGTCGTCCGCCTTTAGGGCGGCGACTGGATTGGAAACGGCAGTAAGTAAGTCGCCGTAGCTTGCGGGCGTCGCTAGTTCCGGTGTTTGAGTGGCGGCGGCGGCATGTGCGGCCGTCATAGCGCCAAGAACCGCAGCGGCTCCGAAGAGGCCTGCGATCTTCCTGTCCATAAATTCCTCCTGGAAATTGCGGCCCCGTCACCTCCAACCGCGTGGAGAAAACAGTCGCGTCGCGGTTATGTTCCGCGAAGCGCCCTCAGGAGGAGCAGAGCGGCGAACGCTTGGCCCTGGTGAGTTGCCGGGGTGTCGGGTTGGCTGGCAATCGCGGCCGGCTGGCGAGACGTCATGGCCGATTCGAGCCGTGCAAGGGGACTAGATGGCCAAAGCAGAGCCGCACACAAAAGGGCGGCCGACAGCAGCACGATTACAAAGCCCCCCACTGGAAGCATGAGTTCCTCTGCCATCGCCCGGCGCTCACTGTCAGACAAGCTCTTATAGAATTTAGTTTCCATGGAAGCCGTAGGATTTCGCCAAATTATACCAACCTTCGTAATGGCCGGGCCTGTCCCGGCCATCCCGATTCTTGTTTCGGCTCTCGATCAAATCGGGATGCCCGGCACAAGCATGCAGCCGGGCCGGACCCGGGTGGCCGCGCACGACGAGTCAGCACCTCTGAAGCTTGGTGTTATTTTCCGGCTGCTGTGCGAGGCGCACGCATTCGCGTGCGTACGCTCGATATTGTTGCCCTCTGGTCACTCAATCCTCCGACGCTATGCGCGAAACGCGCATTGCGCCAATTTCGTTCCCGTCAGCAAGCGGTTTTGAACCGGAACTGTGCATGGAATTTCAGAGTTCCTAATGCAGATGTTTCGAACAATTTTGATAGGGATGAATAATGACCGATCCCAGGAAATTTCGCGAGTTTGCAGCGGAGTGCCAGAGACTCGCGCAGCGAGCCGCCGCAAAAGACAAGGCAGTGTTGCTTGAAATAGCTAATGCGTGGATCGAGTGTGCCGAACAAGCCGAACGGAATCAGCGCAGCTCCGACAATAAGCGGTCCAAGACTGATGAGGGCAACGGTGAGCCGCCTTATCAGTAGGCAATGGCGAGGCCGCGCGCCCAGATCGAAGGAGCCGACGTGTTTTCTTGACGCACGATAGCGCAGGCTATAGCCCTCACATTCCACGAGCTGCGCGAAGAAGCATACGGATGCCCGCTGTGGAATCGTTCGAGAGCGCCGGCGCGGATGCGGCGGCGCGTCAAGCGGCAGAGGGCGGCACTACCCGTCGCGCCGGGGCCGATCGCAGCAACCCGTAGCCCGGTCATTATGCCATTCTCCTGGAGTGCACTGAGGGCGCGGCGCGATTGCGCACACGAGGCCAGAAATATATCTGCCCCGCGAATATGCTAGAATAGCGCGGCGCGATGCGGCCGAAAGCCGTGATCGTTGCGGAGTATCTGCATCAAGGTAGCGTTGATATGAACTGGATTTCCAACGTGGTGCGGCCGAAGATCCGCTCGATCCTGCGGCGCGAGGTGCCGGAGAATCTCTGGATCAAATGCCCAGAGACGGGACAACTGGTATTTTACAAGGACGTCGAGGCCAATCAGTTCGTTATTCCGGTTTCCAATTATCACATGCGCATGAGCGCATCGGCGCGGCTCAAATCGATGTTCGACAACGAGACGTGGTTCGACATCGCAGTGCCGGAGGTGGCGCCCGATCCGCTCAAATTTCGCGATCAGGAGCGCTACGTCGATCGGCTGAAGACCGCGCGCGCCAAGACTGGATTGAAGGACGCGGTAAAGCTCGGTTTCGGCAAGCTCGACGGTATTGCCGCGGTCATCGCCGTGCAGGATTTTGATTTCATGGGCGGCTCGCTCGGTATGGCGGCGGGTGAGGCGGTCATCACGGGGCTCGATACCGCCGTGGAGAAGAACTGTCCGTTTGTGCTGTTTGCGGCTTCCGGCGGCGCACGCATGCAGGAAGGCATCCTTTCGCTCATGCAATTGCCGCGCACCACAATCGCGGTGCAGCGTCTGCGCGAGGCGCGCAAGCCCTATATCGTGGTCCTCACCAATCCGACGACCGGCGGCGTGACCGCCTCGTATGCGATGCTCGGCGATATCCACATCGCGGAGCCCGGCGCGCTCATCGGTTTTGCCGGTCCCAGGGTCATCGAGCAGACGATTCGCGAAAAGCTTCCCGAGGGCTTTCAAAGGGCCGAATACCTGCGTGATCACGGCATGGTCGACATGGTGGTCCATCGGCACGACCTGCGGGCCACCATCGCGCGGCTCTGCCGCCTGTTGATGAAGGCTCCGGCACACGCGGCGCAGTCGCATCTGCAGCTTGCCGCGCCGGAAACGGCGGCGGCGCCGATCGCGCCGGCGGCGCCGGCGTGAGCATTCCGCGTCCCCAGGCCATGGCGGTAAGCGCGGTCGCCGGGCGCCTGTTGGCGCTGCATCCGAAGCGCATCGACCTGTCGCTCAGTCGCGTCGAGCGGCTGCTCGCCGCGCTCGATCATCCCGAGCGCCGCCTGCCGCCGCTCATCCACGTCGCCGGCACCAACGGCAAGGGCTCGACCGTCGCGTTCGCGCGCGCCATTCTCGAAGCGGCCGGTAAGCGTGTGCACGTCTATACCTCGCCAAATCTGGTCCGGCTCAACGAGCGCTTTCGCCTGGGAAAATCTGACGGCGGAGAATTCGTCGGCGATGAGGAGCTTGTCGAAACGCTCATCGAGTGCGAAACCAGAAACGCCGGAACCGCCATCACCGTGTTCGAAATCGAAACCGCAGCGGCGTTTCTCCTGTTCTCGCGTCACCCGGCGGACGTCGCGATTCTTGAAGTCGGGCTGGGCGGCCGCCTTGACGCCACAAACGTGATCGAACGGCCGCTCGCCAGCGTCATCACGCGTGTGTCGATCGATCATCGCGAATTTCTCGGCGACACGATTGAACAGATCGCCGCCGAAAAGGCAGGCATTCTCAGATGTTCCGTACCCGCGGCCGTGGCGAGCCAACGGCCCGAAGCACTTGCCGTGATCGAGCGCCAAGCCGGGCAGGTGCACGCGCCGCTTTCCATTGCGGGTGAACATTGGACTGCGACCGAGGAACGCGGCCGGCTCGTGTATCAGGACGGCGATGGGCTCCTCGACCTGCCGGCGCCGAAACTCTACGGCCGGCATCAGTTCGAGAACGCCGGCGCCGCGATCGCGGCCTTGCGTCTGAGCGGTCTCAAGCTGGCCGCGGCGGCGTTCGAAGCTGGCATGACGCGAGTCGATTGGCCGGCGCGCATGCAGCGGCTGTCGCAAGGGCGGCTCGTTTCGTTGATCCCGCCCGAAAGCGAGCTGTGGCTCGACGGCGGGCACAATGCCGATGGCGGCCGCGCCGTTGCGGCCGCCCTCGCCGACCTTGAGGAGCGTGTTTCGCGCCCCCTCGTGCTTATCGTCGGCATGTTGTCGACCAAGGACGGCGCCGGCTTTTTGAAGAATTTCTCCGGTCTCGCCCGCCGCGTCATCGCCGTCCCTATCCGCCATGACAAAGCGGTGTCTGCGAAGGCTCTTGCCGATATCGCCCGCGATGTCGGCATTCCGTCCATGGCCCGCGACGACCTTGACGGCGCCCTGGAGATCGCCGGTAAGCTCGACCTCGAGCCGGCGCCGCGCATCCTGATTACGGGCTCGCTCTATCTTGCCGGAGAGGTTTTGGCCGCCAACGGCACGCCGCCGCAATGACAGGGTAAGGCAAATCCTCAGCCGGTGCCCTCGGGGCAGTTGTGGAGCCGCCCGCCATCCGCTAGGTTCCGCGCAAATTTTGGCAAAGTCTTTAGTGAGACTTGGCCAGTAGCAGCAATTTCGGGTAACGAATGGCGAAAGAAGAACTCTTAGAATTTCCGGGTGTGGTCACGGAACTGCTGCCGAACGCCACCTTCCGGGTCAAGCTCGAAAACGAGCATGAGATCATCGCCCATACGGCGGGCCGCATGCGCAAGAACCGCATTCGCGTGCTTGCCGGCGACAAGGTGCTGGTCGAAATGACGCCTTACGATCTGACTAAGGGCCGGATTACCTACCGGTTCAAATGATCGGCCGTCCCAAATTCGTGCTGGCCTCCGGCTCGCCGCGCCGGCTCGCGCTGATCAACCAGGCCGGCATCGAGCCCGACGCACTCCGCCCCGCCGATATCGACGAAACGCCCAAGCGCGGCGAACTGCCACGCGCCTGCGCGGTGCGGCTCGCGCGCATGAAGGCCGAAGCGGCGCTCGCCATGGTGCGCATCGATGACGAGCTCAAGGGCGCTTATGTCCTTGCCGCCGACACGGTCGTCGCCGTCGGACGCCGCATTCTCCCCAAGGCCGAGATGCTCGACGAGGCGGCGCAGTGCTTGCGGCTGCTCTCCGGGCGCAACCATCGCGTCCATTCCGCCGTCTGTCTGGTGACCCCGAAGGAGGCGTTCCGGCAGCGGCACGTCGAGACCCGCGTGCGTTTCAAGCGGCTGTCGGACGAGAATATCGAGGCGTATCTCGCATCCGGCGAATGGCGCGGCAAGGCGGGAGGCTATGCGGCGCAGGGTATTGCCGGAACATTCCTGGTCAAGATCGTCGGATCCTATTCCAACGTTGTCGGCCTGCCGCTATACGAGACGACGACGCTCCTCGCCGGGGAAGGTTATCCGGTCCACTTCGGCTGGCTGAATGCTGGAGTATGAATAGCGAGCATAATCTGGTGAAGCGCCGTGCGCGTCCCATATGGCACATATGATCGAGTCCCCCGAGAAGGTGTGTCCGATGTGCGGTAAGCCTGTCGCGGAACAATACCGCCCGTTCTGCTCCCGCCGTTGCGCCGACGTCGACCTCAACCGCTGGTTCTCAGGGATCTATGCGGTGCCGGCAACGGAGCAGGAAGAAGATCAATCGCCGCCGGCTTCCGATCAAGCGCCGCAGTAAGGCCGGTTTCGCCCAGGGCTATCGCATTTAACTTTTCCCTCCCCTGAAAGGGGAGGAAGGCGAGCCAGCGAGGGGTCATATTGTTGCACAGTGCCGGCGTTTGACCCCCACCCGGCGGCTCGCAGCCGCCGACCTCCCCCTTTCAGGGGGAGGAAAAATTGAGTCTGCTTCCATATGCGATAGCCCTGAGCCGGCGTATTCTGGACAGCCAAACGGGGACCCTTTATAAGCACGCGGCTCAGGTCCGTTCGGCCGCGCTGATCGAGCGGTCCCAGCAAGCCCAGGTAGCTCAGTTGGTAGAGCACTGCACTGAAAATGCAGGTGTCGGTGGTTCAATTCCGCCCCTGGGCACCATTACGGTGTCTCGTGGTTGTTCGCTGTTCCCCACAAGCTAGATAAATCAAGCACTTCTGCGAAACTCGTTCGCTCACTGTTCCCCATGGCGCCCTGTGACAATGCGGCCATTTGCGGGTACCAATCAGGGTACGGATTTTTCCTAAAAAAGGCGTACCCGCATGTTGCTCACCTCGCTTGCCATCCAAAATGCGCGGCCGCAGCAGAAGCCCTACAAGCTCGCCGACGGCGACGGCCTCTATTTGCTGGTCGGGCCGGGCGGCAAAAAGCTCTGGCGCTTTCGCTACCGATTCGCCGGCCGCGAAAACATGCTCGCGCTCGGCTTGTTTCCCACGGTGTCGCTATCGAATGCCCGTTCCAAGCGGGAGGCGGCGCGCAAACTCATTGCCGACGGCTTTGATCCGGCAGAGAAGAGGCGGCAAGACAAGCTGGCGACCGCTATCGGCGCGCGCAACACGTTTGCCGCGATCGTGGAAGAGCACCTCACGACGCTGGAGAACAGCGGCGCGGCCCGATCGACGATCAGCAAGAACCGCTGGCTCCTGGAGGAGCTTGCCGCTCCCCTTTCCAAGCGGCCAATCGCGGAGATCACGCCGGCCGAAATTCTTGTCATCTTGAAGCGGATCGAGTTGAGCGGCCGTCGCGAAACCGCCCGCCGCCTTCGCGGCGCGCTGGGCACCGTGTTTCGTCTCGCGATTGCAACACTGCGCGCGACCAACGACCCTACGTTCGCGCTCCGAGGAGCGCTGGCGCCGCCCGTGGTCGTGCATCGTCCCGCCATCACCGATGACACCGAGCTGGGCGCCCTCATGCTCTCGATTGACGAGCATGAGGGCTGGCCGGCGGTGCGGGCGGCGCTGCAGCTCGTTGCACTGACCATGACCCGGCCGGGCGAAGTCCGGCACATGCGGCGCTCCGAAATCATCTGGCCGAAGGCGATGTGGCGCATCCCCGCCGAGCGGATGAAAATGCGCCAGCCCCACGACGTGCCGCTCTCCGGCCAGGCGCTCGCGCTCCTCCGCGAAGTCTGGCCGCTATCCGAGGGCAACGGCTTGGTCCTTCCCTCGGTCCGCTCCGCCCACAAGCCGCTTTCCGAGAACGCCATGAATTCGGCATTGAGGCGCATGGGCTACGCCAAGGACGAGATGTGTCCCCACGGCTTCCGCTCGGCGGCGAGCACGATCCTAAACGAGCGCGGCTACGACCCCGATGTGATCGAGGCCGCGCTTGCCCATCAGGACGAAGACCAGATACGGGCGGCCTACAACCGCGCCAAGTATTGGCTGCAGCGGATCAAGCTCATGCAGGACTGGGCCGATATGCTCGATGAATTTCGACAGCTCCCCAGGAAGAACTTGGCATCGGCATCGTAGCGCGCGCCCTTTTGTGCACCATGGAGTACCATGGCGAAACGATTTCCTATTGCAAGTATCGCGCGCACAACCATAGAATTCACGGCCGCTAATGGCAAAACCTAGGATGACGTCCGGATGTCTCCGCTACCCGGAGATTCCGAATGTCTTACAAGGTGAAGCTGCCGCTCTATCTCACGTGGAGCGCTTTGAAGAGACTGTTAGGATGGCCGTACGGCCGTACGCACACAGGTCGCCTGATGTTTGATTCCGCATACGCGAAAGATGCATTCCCGGCTTGCCGGAAGCTCGGTCCGTATCGGCACAGCCATCCGATCTGGTACACGCCTGCGGTCCTCGACTACTTCAAGCGGCACGGTCTGCCGATTCCTGAAAACATCGAGTTCGACGGAAGCGAAGACTGATTTCTACCGAGGGCGCTGGATGGCCATCTGGCGCCCTCACCTATCGCTTGGGGGAGCAATGCGTCACTTTCTGCTATTCCTTGGCATTGTATCTTCCCTACTAGCGCCCACCAACGCATCCGCTTTCAGCAGCATCTATTGCGGAATGACACGAGGGCATGTTGCTTGCAGATCAGCTTTTCGATTGCCGTCTCCGATCGAGGCAATGAAGGCAGCTTTAGACAAGTGCAACAGTGCCTTCATTAATGGCTGTATATATGCTGGCCCCAATGCTGTGTTCTCCGGAGTATGCAAGTCAGTCGCAGCCAATTTAGATTCGGGTCAGCGGTACAGTTCCATTGGTCCTAGCGCTCTCGGCGCACAAACAAACGTCAAACGAAATTGCGAAACAAACGAAGCGAGTTCTTGTGCGATCATAGATACCGTATGCGATACTAAACTACCGGCTGGTAATCTTCCCTTCACGGTATCGACGTTGAGGTTATCAAATTTCTTCAACTTTGGCGCCGCTGGTAGCGGCATTTCCTTCGGGATTGGATTAA
>JBOHIU010000216.1:0-24864 GCA_050725855.1 Xanthobacteraceae bacterium
GTTGAAACCGGTCTGCTCTCGTCTCGACATCTGGCACACCATTTATAATCATGTGATGGCGTCGCCGCAGGCAATCGTCGAATGGTTCAAGGGCTCGTCGCTGCAGCCGTTCCTGTCGCCGCTCGACGGACCCGCCCGCGAGAAATTCCTCGCCGCCTATGGGGAAAAAATCACCGGCGCCTACAAGCCGCGCTTCGACGGCAAGGTGCTGCTGAAGTTTCCGCGCCTGTTCATCGTGGCGGTCCGATGATCGTTTGTCATGGCCGGACTTGATGCGGCCATCCACGTCTTTCAGTTTCGCAGATCTAATAGGCGTGGGGTGACCGGGCATGACGGCAAAGGAGACGCGGCTGATGAAAAAATGTCTACTTCTCGCTCTTCTGCTCATTACATTTTCTACATCGTCCGCCCTTGCCGATCCCGCGTTCCAGGCCTTCCTCCAGTCGCTATGGCCGCAGGCGAAGGCGCTCGGCGTTTCTCGCGCCACCTTCGATCAGGCCACGCGCGGGCTCGAGCCTGATCTGTCGCTGCCCGATCTGGTGCTGCCCGGCCGGCCGCAACGGCCGCCGCCCGGCCAGCCGGAGTTCGTCGAGACGCCGGCGGATTATCTCAAAGAGCCGCAGATCGCGCGGCTCGCGCTGCAGGGCCGCAAACTCTATCAGCACTATCGCCCGACGCTCGACGCCATTGCGCGCCGCTTCGGCGTCGACCCGACCATCATTCTGGCGATCTTCGGCCGCGAGACCGATTACGGCCGCGCGCGCGACACCGATAGCGCGATCCGCGTTCTGGCGACGCAAGCCTATCTCGGGCAACGCAAGGACAAGTTTCGCGAGGAATTTCTGCTCGCGCTGAAAATCCTCGAGCGAGGGAAGATCAAGCTTGCCGACCTGAAAAGCTCCTGGGCCGGCGCTATGGGGCTGACGCAATTCCTGCCGTCCGATTATCTCAAATACGCGGTCGACATCGGTGGCCGCGGTTACCCCGACATCTGGAATTCAGTCCCGGACGCGCTCGCCTCGGCGGCAAAGCAACTCGTTGGCGAGGGCTGGCAGTCCGGCGTGCGCTGGGCCTACGAAGTGCACCCGCCCGCCAACGTCGATTGCTCGATCGGCGTTCCGCAATACACGTTGACCTTGGGCGAATGGCTCCAGCGCGGATTCGTCCCCGCCTATGGCAGAAAGCTTTCGCCGTCGGAGCTGGCGGAGCGCGCTTCGTTGGTGCAGCCGGCCGGGCTTTATGGACCGTCCTTTCTGGCGACGGCGAATTATTTCGCCCTCAAGCAATACAATTATTCCGATCTCTACGTGTTGTTCGTCGGTCATCTCGCCGACCGAATGCTCGATCCGCGGCCGTTCCAGACGCCCTGGGGCAAGGTCGCGCAGCTTCCCTCCGCCGACCTCGACCGCATGCAGCAAATCCTCACCGCGCAAAACTATTATCACGACAAGATCGACGGCAAGGCCGGGATGCTCACCCGCTCGGCGCTCGGCCAATATCAGAAGCGCAATGGATTGAAGCTGGACTGCTGGCCCACGGCCACAGTGCTGGCGCACATGCAGACGCAGTGAGGCGATGTCGCTGCGCCCGCAACGACGGGCTTTAGTCGTCGCCCGGAATGGCGAGCGGCAGATGATCGCCGCCGTCCGAATCATTCGGCGGCCGTCTCCGCGACTTGATCGATCCGGTGACATCGGACCTACCGTAACGCGCGGCGTAGCGCTGGCGCGCGCGGGCGGCCGCGACTTCGCCCGAAATGGCGGCCGGCTCGCAGATATACGGACGATACTTCCGCCGCATCAGATCAACGTGGATGTGATTGTAATGGTAGACGTTGGCGCCCGGCGCCAGCACGGTCGTGAAATCGCGGCAGGCGCCGCCTTGCACGTCGTGCAGAAAGCCCTGCTCGTCCGGCGTGCCGTGCCAGCCGTGTTGCACGGTGATCTTGTGTCCGTCGGCGAGATCGAATTCGGCGATGTCGAGCGCGTTGCCGAAAGCGTGTTCGGAAATCGGCGCGTTCGGATTGCCGTTGACCATGGCGCGGCAGGAATAGGAACCGATCTGCTTGATCTCGACCACAGGCTGTCCGAACCATCGGAGCGCCGCCGGTTGCACGACGCCGGCGACCCATTTGTCGAGCACCGAAACGATCGGGCAGTCGAGCGTCGCCGCGGGTTGGAGTTGCACCGGCCCTGCAGTGGCGGCCGGCGGCGCGGGTGGGCCGAGTGGCGGGATTGGCGCGCTGGCGGGTGGAGCGCTCTCGGGCGCGGCAGGCGGCGCCGTCATTGGACGTGGGGAATATAATGAGGCGGGGATATCGACGGTATTTGCATCGGGATCGTCATCCGGCGGCGGTTGCGAAATTCCCGGCGCGTAGAGCGACATCGGTGCGCCTGTTTGCGCAGAGCCGTTTTGCACGGCGCCGTATTGTGGGCTGCCGTATTGGGGTGTGCCGTATTGCTGCGCTCCGTATTGTGGCCTGCGGTATTGCGGCGCGCCGCTTTGCCGCTCGCCATAGGGCGCCGAACCATAGGGTGGCGGTTCGTATGAGGGTTGGGAAAATGGCGGCGCGCTTGCCTGTGAAACGGGCGGGGGCAGAGGACTTTGTTGGACACCTGGCCATTGTTGCGGCACTGAGGCGTTTGGAATCGAGCCCGGCGGCGTCGGCGCATCGTCGAAGCCGAGCGGACCGCTCTCGCCTAGCTCCGATACTTTGAGCGGGTAATCGATGCCGCAGGCGCCCGGGCCGCTGATCGTCGTGATGCGCACCCGGCCGGGCAGTTCCTGCGGGACGCCGGAATTGATGCAGGCAAGTTCCGCCTCGTGCCGCCAGGGATCGCGCTGGGCCAACAGATAATGGCTGCAGCCGGCAACGGCGATCAGGGCGGCGAGGACGAGGGAGACGACGAGATACTTACGAACTCCGCGCGTCATTCGTGCACAATGCGAGCAATTCCGTTAAGGACTCTTCAACGCTTGCTCGCTCGCGCCGCCGCCAGCATCGCGTTAACCATTGCGGCTTCAATGCATCCGCCATCGGGCATCATTTCCACTCGTTCTTGATCCTCGCGCACCGATGCCCGATAGGTGAAATTGGCAAGGCGGAATTCATGCACGGTCACGAGGGGCGAACAGGCAAAATGCTTTCGGCGCTCGATCTCGCCCGGCGGATCGAGGCCGGCGAGCTTAAACCGCGTGCTGTCGTCGACATGTGCGCCGAGGCGATCGCCGCACGCGAGAAAGACGTAGGTGCCTTCGCGGCGCTCGATCTGGACGCGGCGCGGCGTGCCGCTGACCGATCGGGGGTCGCCTCCACGCCGCTGCGCGGCTTGCCGATCGCGTTCAAGGATATTTTCGATACGGCGGATTTCGCCACCGAATACGGGTCACCAATCTATGCCGGTTACCGGCCCCGCGCCGACGCCACCGCAGTGGTGCTGGCGCGGCGCGCCGGCGGCATCGTCATCGGCAAGACGGTGACCACCGAGATGGCTTCGATCGTGCCGTCGCCCACGCGCAATCCGCATAATCGCGCGCACACTCCCGGCGGCTCGTCTTCGGGCTCCGCCGCCGCCGTCGCCGCCGCAATGGTGCCGATCGCCTTCGGCACGCAAACCGCGGGCTCGGTGATCCGGCCGGCGGCGTTCTGTGGCGTTGCCGGCTTCAAGCCGTCCTACCGGCTCATCCCGCTCGCCGGTGTCAAGGACGTATCCTGGCATCTCGACACCGCCGGCCTCTTTGGCGCGGGAGTGGCCGACACCGCCTTCGCGGCGGCCTCGATCCTTGATCGCGACCTGCGCGTGGACCGCGGCACGCCCGCGGCGCCGCGCATCGCGCTGACACGCACGCATCTGTGGCCGCAGGCGAGCGCGGCGATGCAGAATGCGATCGAGACCGCCGCCGGTATCGCGCAAGCGGCCGGCGCGAAGGTCACCGAACTGAGCTTGCCGCCGCTCCTCAAAGACGCCTATGAGGCGCAATTCGTCATTCAGGACTACGAAGCCTTTCGCGCATTCGCCTTCGAATACGATCGTCATCGCGACATGATCAGCGAGCAACTGCGCGAACAGCTCGATCGCGCCGCCTCCATTTCGGCCGACGCGTACGATGCTGCGCGGCGCACCGCTTCGCGCGGCCGGCAATTGCTTGCCGACGCCATGGCCGAGCACGACGTGATCCTGACGCCCTCAGCGCCGGGCGCGGCGCCGCACGGCTTGGCGACCGGCGATCCCATGTTCAACCGGCTGTGGACGCTGATGGGGGCACCCTGCGTCAATGTCCCCGGCTTTTACGATCATGAGTTGCCGCTCGGCATCCAAATCGTCGGCCGGTTCGGCCGCGATCGCGCGACCCTGGAATCGGCGTTGTTTGTCGAGCAGGCGGTCGCGCGCAAATTGGGTTCTTAAAAGGGACACCTGCGGGCGACGAATGGCCGAATTGCGCGGCCACGCCCCGGAATCATCAAACCAAGATCATAACAGCGCCCCATTCTGTACCGACGCTCGCAAATGTCCGCGCGCGACCGCGAATCGCAATCGAACGCGTGCAGGTTTCAAGCGCGGCACAATCGGAATGGGTATCGACGTTGCGGACCTGCAACGCAAGATGCGTGTGTTTGCGTAACGCGTAGGTCCCCGGGGGGTTGGTATGGGGGCAGGATCGGCGCTGCAGCCGCGCGGGCTGCCTGCGGAGCTCTCCGCAGAAGCCGCTCTTAGAACGTTTTCCATTCAGTCTCGGTGCACCGGGCGCGGCTGCCGATCTGTCGGCGGCGGGTCTCGACTCCTTTTCAAGGGCGGCGTCGCGGCAATCGTTTTTCCAGGAAGCTGCGGGAGCAAGCCGCCATGTCGCTGATCGACGCTGCCGAGCCCTGTCTCGATCATCCGCTTGCCGAGGTTGAGCGGATGGCAAGGCGCAATAATTGGGATTATTCGCGATCGGTGGAAGATGAGCTCACCCTCGCCATCGCCGGCGAGCGAACCAACTATCAAGCATCGTTCAGCTGGATGGAGGATATCAGGGTTCTGCACTTCGCCTGCGCCTTCGAGATGAAGGTGCCGATGTCGCGGCTCGCTGAAGTGCAGCAGCTAATCGGCGTCATCAACGAGCAATTGTGGATCGGTCACTTCGACGTGTGGGGTCAGAACGGCATCGTCATGTTCCGCCATGCGCTGCTTTTGATCGGCGGCGTCTCCACGTCGGAGCGGCAGTGCGAGGCGGTGCTCGGCGCAGCGCTGGATTCTTGCGAGCGTTATTATCCGGCCTTGCAATTCGTTGTCTGGGCCGGCAAGTCGGCGCGCGAAGCGATGGACGCGACGATGTTCGATACCGCAGGCGAGGCGTAAAGCCGTGCTCGATCGGCTAGGCAGTACTGATTTTTCATCGCTGCTGTCTCACGTCGCCTTGCTGGCGTCCTGGAATATCCTGCCGCTGTTGCTGCTCGCCTATGGCCGACAGTTGTTGCTGGCGCGGCGCATGAGCCCCGAATTTTCACTGCGTAGATCGGAAGTGGCCGAATTGGGCCGAGCCGTCTCTCTCTACCGGACCGTCTGCAGCCGGCTGAGGCAAATCGACGAGCGTTGCCGCAAGACGAACAGCATCTGGGCCGGGATTTTTGCACTTCAACTCGAGGCCGACGGGCGTGGCGAGGGCGAATCTGAGGACCTCAAAGCTCATGCCCATCATTTGCAGGCGACGATCCTCCGGCTCCGTAGTCTGCCGCTAAAACGCTTGCGACTGTGGATTCACATAATGAGTCTGCGTGCCGCGCTCGGGCGCGCATTGGCGGCGCATGCCGGGGTGTTCGCTATCCTCGTCGTTGCCATTCACCTTTTCCAGCAAACGGCATCGGCACGCGAGCTTCTTGAAATCATACAGCGGCCTTTTGTCTGGTATCCGCTCGATAAAAGCCTTCTTCCGGCGAACGCCGCGGGGGCCGGTCTCGCGGTGCTCGTCATGCCGGTATCCTATCTACTGCGCCGAGCCGGTTTGCGGCGCGAGTTCGGCGTGGAATTCCGAATGCTCAAGCAGTTGGCCGCCACCCCACCCGGTCTCGATGTGGCGTGCCCGGATGCCGATCCCGATGGGGAATTTTACGAGGAATCGGCGTCGGCAGAACATGGCGCGGACCCGTTCTGGTTCACCACCCTCGGCGTGGCCCCATCCGCCACTATCGATGAGGTACGTCAAGCATATAAGACGCTGATCCGACAGTGCCATCCGGATCGAGTGCATGACATGTCGCCGGCGATCAAGGACGTCGCTGAGACAGAAGCAAAGCGCGTCAACGCCGCCTATGAGCAAGCACTGGCTTCGCTGACTTGATCGGTTGACGGCCCGAGAGCCGCTTACACCTCGCGGCTTTTCAACGGATAGATATCGGCTCCGCCTTGGCGAAACTCCTTCAGTCACGGAGTTTTGCCGTTCATTCGGCAGCGCTGCGCACCCCGACCGGATCGTAATTGAGGATCGATCCCAGCCATTTTTCGGCTTCTTCGGTCGTCCAGCTTTTGCGCTTGGCGTATTCCTCAACCTGATCGCGTTCGATGCGGCCGACGCCAAAATAACGAGAATCGGGATGGCTGAAATAGAGACCGCAGACGGACGCTCCCGGCCACATCGCGAAGCTCTCGGTCAGGCGCACGCCGGCCGCCCGTTCGGCATCGAGCAGCTTGAACACCGTCGCTTTCTCGCTGTGGTCGGGCTGCGCCGGATAGCCCGGCGCCGGCCGGATGCCGCGATATTGTTCGCCGATGGTTTCGGCGGCGCTCAGCGCTTCATCGGGCGCGTAGGCCCAGAATTCCCTGCGCACCCGCCCGTGGGTCCATTCGGCAAGCGCTTCGGCAAGCCTGTCGGCCAGCGCCTTGGCCATGATGGCCGAATAATCGTCATTGGCGCCTTTGAAGCGTTCGACGATCGCTTCTTCGCCGATTCCGGCGGTGACGGCGAAGGCGCCGATATAATCGGAAAGCCCGCTGGCGCGCGGAGCCACAAAATCGGCAAGCGCGAGATTGGCGCGGCCATCGCGCCGCGCCAATTGCTGGCGCAAGGTGTGCAGAACCGCAATCGGCGTGCGGCGCGTTTCGTCGGCAAACAATAAAATGTCGTCGACCTCGCTGTTCGCTGGAAAGAAGCCAATCACGGCGGCGGCGCGGAACCAGCGCTCGGCGGCGGCCCGTTGCAGCATCTGCTGGGCGTCAGCGAATAAACTGCGCGCCGCTTCGCCGGCTTTTTCGTCGTCGAGAATTGCGGGAAACTTTCCGGGGAGTTCCCAGGCGGCAAAGAAAGGCGACCAATCGATGTAATCGATCAGTTTCCCTATAGGAATCTCGCCGAGATGTTTGCTGTCGACGAAGTGCGGCCGCGGCGGGATATAATCGCCGGACCAATTCAGCTTGAGCGCATTGCCGCGCGCATCGGCGAGCGAGAGCCGCTTCTTCTTTTCCTCGCCGCGCGCATGCGCCGCGGCAATGCGGGCGTATTCGGCGCGGAGCTCGGTGACGGTGCGGGCCCGCGCCTCGGGCGCCATCAGGGAGGCAACGACTCCGACCGCGCGGCTTGCGTCGTTGACATAAACCGCCTGTCCGCGCCGGTAATGGGGATGAATTTTCACCGCGGTATGCGTACGGCTCGTGGTCGCGCCGCCGATCAACAGCGGCACATCGAAACCTTGCCGCTCCATTTCGGCGGCGACGTGGCACATCTCGTCGAGCGAGGGCGTAATGAGACCCGACAGTCCGATGATGTCGGCCTGCTCGGTTATGGCGGCCTGCAGAATTTTCTCCGCCGGCACCATGACGCCAAGGTCGATGACATGATAGTTGTTGCAGGACAGCACCACGCCGACGATGTTCTTGCCGATGTCGTGCACGTCGCCCTTGACGGTGGCGAGCACAATCTTGCCGTTTGACGAAGTGTGCGCCCGGCCGTCGCGTTCCTGCTCCATGTAGGGCATCAGATGCGCGACCGCCTGCTTCATGACCCGTGCCGACTTGACCACCTGCGGCAGGAACATGCGGCCCGACCCGAATAGATCGCCGACCACGTTCATGCCGTCCATCAGCGGGCCTTCGATGACGGCGAGTGGGCGCGGCGCGCTCTTGCGCGCCTCGTCAACGTCGGATTCGATGAAGTCGGTGATGCCGCGGACGAGGGCGTGCGCCAAGCGTTTCTCGACCGGCCATTCGCGCCAGGAAAGATCGACTTCCTTCTTCTCCCTGCCGTGGCCGCGATGCCGCTCGGCGAGCGCCAGGAGTCGCTCGGCCGCGTCGCTGCGGCGATTGAGAACGACGTCTTCGCAGGCCTCGCGCAGTTCGCCGTCGACATCGTCATAAACCGCGATCTGTCCGGCATTGACGATGCCCATGTCCATGCCCGCGGCGATGGCGTGATAGAGAAAGACCGAGTGCATGGCCTCGCGCAGGCGTTCATTGCCGCGGAACGAGAACGACAGATTCGAGACGCCGCCCGATACGTGAGCATGCGGCAGATTTTGTTTGATCCAGCGCGCGGCCTCGATGAAGGCGACACCGTAGCCGTTGTGCTCCTCCATGCCCGTGGCGATCGCGAATATGTTTGGGTCGATGATGATGTCCTGCGGCGGAAAGCCGACCCGGTTGACCAGGATCTCGTAGGCGCGTGCGGCAATCGCGGTCTTGCGCTCCAGCGTATCCGCCTGGCCGGCTTCGTCGAAGGCCATGACCACCACGGCGGCGCCGTATCGGCGCACGAGCCGGGCGTGGCTGACGAACGCGTCCTCGCCTTCTTTCAGCGAAATCGAATTCACGACCGCCTTGCCCTGTACGCATTTCAGGCCGGCCTCGATCACGGAGAATTTCGACGAATCGATCATCACCGGCACGCGCGCGATGTCCGGCTCCGCGGCGATCAAGTTGAGGAACGTGGTCATGGCCTTCTCGGAATCGAGCAGGCCTTCGTCCATGTTCACGTCGATGATCTGCGCGCCGCTCTCGACCTGATCCCGCGCGACCGCCAGAGCGGCCGGATAATCGTCCGCCGTGATCAGCTTGCGAAAACGGGCCGATCCGGTGACGTTGGTGCGCTCGCCGACATTCACAAACGGGATCTGCGGCGTCAGCGCGAAGGCTTCGAGACCGGAGAGCCGCAGCATCGGAGCGATCTGCGGGACATCGCGTGGCTTCTTGCCGGCCACGGCGTGGGCGATGGCGCGAATATGTTCCGGCGTCGTGCCGCAGCACCCGCCGGCGATATTGATCAAGCCGGCAGCGGCGAATTCGCTCATCTGCGCGGCCATCGCCTCCGGCCCCTCGTCGTAATGGCCGAATTCGTTGGGCAGCCCGGCGTTCGGGTAAGCGCAAATCAGCGTCTCGGCGACGCGTCCAAGCTCGGCGATATGCGCGCGCATCTGCCGCGCACCCAACGCGCAGTTAAGTCCGATGGAAAACGGCGCGGCATGCGCGATGGAATTCCAGAACGCTTCGGGTGTCTGACCCGACAGCAGACGTCCGGAGCGATCGGTAATCGTGCCGGAAATCATCACCGGCGGGCGAATGCCGCGCTCCTCCGCCACTTCGGCGATGGCATAGATTGCCGCCTTGGCGTTCAGCGTGTCGAAAATGGTCTCGACGAGAAGCAGATCGACACCGCCGACGATCAGCCCGCGGACCTGTTCGCCGTAGGCGATGCGCAACTCGTCGAACGTGATCGCGCGGAAACCCGGATTGGATACATCGGGTGAGATCGAGGCCGTGCGGTTGGTCGGCCCGATGGCGCCGGCGACAAGGCGTTCGCGGCCGTCTTCGTCCTGAGCGATGCACGCGGCTTCGCGCGCGAGCCGCGCGCCCTCGGCGTTGAGTTCATAGGTCATCTCCGCCATGCCGTAATCGGCTTGCGCGATACGGGTCGAGGAGAACGTATTGGTGGAGACGATGTCGGCGCCGGCACGGAAATAAGCGAGGTGGATCGCGCGCACCGAATCCGGCCGGCTCAAATTGAGCAGATCGTTGTTGCCGCGTACTTCGCGATTCCAGGCATCGAAACGCGCACCGCGAAAGCCTTCCTCGTCCAGGCCGAGCGCCTGAATCATCGTGCCCATGGCGCCATCGAGCACGAGGATGCGCTCGGCCGCCACGCGGCGCAGCCTGGCTTCGGCTGCGGAAACCGGCGCCGACTTGCTCATTACGCACGCTCCTTCTCAAACTGAACTTCAGTGGTGCCGTCTTGCTCCTGCCGCGGACGCAACCCGAGCAGATGACAGATCGCGTAGACCAGGTCGGCGCGGTTCATGGTGTAGAAGTGAAAGTCGACGACGCCATGATCCACGAGGTCGAGCACCTGCTCGGCGGCGACTGCGGCTGCGATCAGTTTGCGTGTCGCCGGATCGTCATCGAGACCGTCGAAGCGCTCGCCGAGCCAGGCCGGCACCGAGGCGCCGCAGCGCGCGGCAAAACTCCTGGTGGTCTTGAAATTCTGAACCGGCAATATGCCGGGCACGATCGGGATATCGATGCCGCGCGCCCGCACCCGGTCAAGGTAGCGAAAATATAGATCGTTCTCGAAAAAAAACTGGGTGATCGCGCGCGTCGCTCCGGCCTCGACTTTGGCCTTGAGCATATCGATGTCGGCTGCAATCGAAAGACTGTCGGGATGCTTTTCCGGATAGGCCGAGACCGAAACTTCGATGTCGCCGATCCGTTTGATGCCGGCGACGAGATCGGCGGCGTTACGATAGCCGCCGGGATGCGGCTGATAACGCTCGCCCGCGCCGCCCGGCGGATCGCCGCGCAAGGCCACGATGTGGCGCACACCCGCGCGGGCATAACCGGCGATCACCGCATCGACTTCTTGTCGGGTCGCGGCGACGCACGTCAGGTGCGCCGCCGGCGTCAAGGAGGTTTCGGCCAGGATGCGCTGGACGGTGGTGTGAGTGCGTTCGCGCGTCGAGCCGCCAGCGCCATAGGTGACCGACACGAAATGAGGCGCCAACGGAGCAAGCCGGGCGACTGCATGCCAGAGCGCTTCTTCCATCTCCGGGCTTTTGGGCGGGAAAAACTCGAACGAGCCGCGAATGCTGCGCGGATTTTCCGATCGAACGAAACGGCTGGCGCGCGGCGCATTCATCAGGCCACCTCGCGTGCCGTCGGGGCGGCGATCAGGACGCGCGGGTCGCGGGCGAGCCACAGCGAAACGGCGATCTTTCCTTCGGGGCCCGGCGGCAATGTCTCCTGCCGCATGAGATCGAGACCGGCGGCCTGCAGCCATTGCGTCACGGTCTCCGCGGCAAAGCCGAGTCGGCGATGGGCATGCTGCTCGCGCAGGAATTCAAGATCGTGCGGCGCGAAATCGACGACCAGCAGCCGGCCGCCGGGGCGCAGTACCCGCGCCGCCTCGCGGATCGCGCGCGCGCTATCGTCGAGGAAGTGCAGGACCTGATGAATGATGACAACGTCAAACGAATTGCGCGGCAGTGCGAGGTCATAAATATCGCCGTGGCGAACGCTGCAATGCTTGAGCCCGGCGCGGTCAAGCCGGGCGCGCGCGAGCGCCAGCATGTCAAGCGATAGATCGAGGCCGATGCCGCGCTCGATTTCGGGTGCAAACAATTCGAGCATGCGCCCGGTGCCGGTGCCGAGGTCGAGCAAGGCGCGAGTTGATTTGTCGGCAAGAGCGGCTCGCACCGCCTGTTCCACGGCGGCATCGGCGACGTGCAGTTTGCGAATGCGGTCCCATTCGGCCGCGTGACGGCGGAAATAGCTTTGCGCGGCCGCGGTGCGGGCATGGCGCACCGCGGTCAGGCGCTCGTGGTCGCGCACGATCGTGGGATCGTTGCCGTCGAGGCGAGCGATCAGAGTGCGCGCAATGTCGGCGGGCGTGCCGTGCTCGCCAAGACGAAAGAACGCCCAGGAGCCCTCGCGAAAGCGCTCGACCAGACCGGCCTCCGCCAAAAGCCGCAGATGCCGCGACAACCGCGGCTGCGACTGGCGCAGGATCTCGGTGAGTTCGGACACGGTCAGCTCGGTCTCGGCAAGAAGCCTTAGAACGCGGAGCCGCGTGGCCTCGGCCGCCGCTTTGAGCGTGGCGGTCAGGGCCGGAAAGGGGAGCTGCTGATCGTAATGGGCATGAGACATAAAGATATCTTTATGCCATTATGAGGCGGTTTGCAATGGGAAACGTCCCACTCGCGCTCTCGCGCTACCCGGGCGTGTCCCTTGGCGGCCTGGATACACGCGTGCATACAGAAGGTCATGGCCAAGGCCGTCGAGAGAGAGGCAAAGCGTCCGCCACGGGAGAACGCGGGGGGCGAGCTGCGCGAAGGCGAGGTCGCTGTGGCATTGCCGGAGCGGTTCGATGCCTCGCTCTATTTTATTGGGTGCATCCATACACCCTGGACCCGTCGCGAGGAGTGCCCGAAGAACGCGCGCGAATCCGACGCGATATGCACCATCGAGGTCGACCGGCGCTGGGTCGAGGGCTTGAAGGATCTGGAGAGCGCGAGCCACGTCATTGTTCTTTACTGGATGCACGAGGCGCGTCGCGACCTCGTGCACCAGTCTCCCCGCCATTATGGCGAGCCGCATGGGACGTTTTCGCTGCGCTCGCCGGCGCGGCCCAATCCTATTGCGCTGTCGGTGGCGCGGCTCATTCGCATCGAGGGCAACGCGCTGTCGGTTATCGGCCTCGACTGCCTCGACAACACGCCGCTGCTCGACATCAAGCCGTATTTTGCGTCAACCGATTCGGTGCCCGACGCATCTGTCGGCTGGCATGCCAATCGCAAGCGGTGACGTGCTCAAAACAGCGGCGGCACCTCGCCGATCCGGATCATGCCGAGAAAGACCGATCCGTTGGAAAAGCGCAGCGGCAAGGCAGTCGCCGGCTTGTCGTCAATCTGGGTAGGTTTGCCCATCTTTTTCAGATCGTCGACGACGCTGGCATTGGCGCTGTCGCGAACCACGCCGCCTAATCCCGGCACCAGACGATCGAGCGCTGAAAGCCCTTGTCCCGATGGTCCGCTCGTTCCGGTGAGCCGGTTTATGCCCTGGGCGAGGAGCTGATCGATACCCAATTCGGGCACGATGTTATCAAGGCCGGCGATGGCAATGCTGATGGCGCCATTGAGCTGGCCATGCTGATTCAGCGTGAGCGTGCCGGTGCCAGTGACGATTGCATTCGGACGTTCGATGCGTAGCGATTTAATCTCGATGCTGCCGCCGGACGTTTGCATCTCACGGAAGCGATCGGCGAGCGATTTTGGCGACAAATCCTTCAGTCCGCGCAGCACCACCTCGACGTCGCCCTGTAGCGGCTTGGTCAGCAGGGGATGCACCGCGGGGGCCGTCGCCGATTTAAAGTGCAGAACCGCATCGACCACCGGATGATCGTTGGCCGAGCCACTGATGATGCGCGCCTGAAAGACGGCGTTATCCGCGGCGAACAAGGTTGCGGCACTTGCGCCAGAACCATGGTCAAGGTGCGGCTGTTCGATCGCGACAGAAAAAGCATCTGGATTGGGCGGTAATCCGCTCAGGCTCATGGTGGCCAGCGACCAGGTCGCGACGAACCATGGCGGCTGTCCCGGCGGCGCTACCGTGAGCGGGCCGGTCACGTCACCGAGCAACGTGGTCGGATGATAGACCGGTGCGGTGAAAGTGATCTCCTTCGCAGCGACGCCCAAAGGTGGCTGAAAGCCACCGAGCGAGGCGCTGGCCTGGACGCAACGCGCCTCGATGCGGAAGGGAAATCCGGAAATGTCCTGTGAACCGCAGGTATAGACCCTGCCGGCCCTCGCTTCTCGCGCCACCCAACCGGCAAGCGTGCCGTCCGCGACAGACGCGGCATAGTACCACAATCCGCACCACCCGGCGGCCAAGATGGCGAGAATAGCAACCGCAATGAGAATCGGCGACAAACGCCGGTGTTTGCCGCCAGCGGCGGCAGGCGCGGAACCGGGCCGCCTCGGCATGGGCGGACGGCCGGCTTGCATCATGCTCAGCGGGGATTCACCTGCCATCGGGCCTTTTCGCCTGTGGAGTGCGGCGTTTCCAAGACCTTATCATCACGGCATCTTATCATTCCATCGCTCCGGCAGCTTTCATTTCAAGGCCCTACGTTCGACAGCCTCGCCGTTGCCATTGTGGGGCTTTATTCGGCCTGCTAGGCGAGCGTGACAAACGCTTTGAAGTCACGAAAAGGCGATGGCTGCTGTCGACGAGCATGAGAGCGGCGAACTGTGGGTATTCGGCTACGGCTCGCTGATGTGGCGGCCGGGCTTTGATGCTCTGGAACGCGTGCCGGCGCGGTTGAAGGGGCTGCACCGATCGCTTTGCGTGTTTTCCCATGTCCATCGCGGGACCCCGGAACGGCCGGGGTTGGTACTGGGGCTCGATCGCGGCGGCATGTGCCGTGGCATCGCGTACCGGGTTGCTGCCGCGGCCCGGGCGGAAACCATCGCTTATTTGCGCGGCCGCGAGCAGGTAACATTGGTCTATCGCGAAACGGTGCGGAGGATCGAACTGGAAGACGCACCGCGGCGGCAGGTGAGGGCGCTTTGTTACGTCGTCGATCGCGGGCATGCTCAATATGCCGGACGGCTCTCGCTGGCCGATCGCCTGCATTGGGTACGGCAGGGGCACGGCCGGTCCGGTCCCAATCCCGAATACGTCCTTGAAACGGTGCGCGCCTTGGAGGCGCTCGGCTATCGGGAGACTGAACTGCATCTGCTCGCAGAGCGGCTGGGCTTGCGGGAAACAGTCCTTCGCAATCAGGAAGCGGGTCTGGAATTCCCGGCCACCGAGTCCTGATCGGCGGTTCAAGCCTCCTCGATCAAGCGTGAGCTTGCACCCTCCAAAACGTCTTGCAATCGGCGAAGGAACGCCCGCGGATCAAGGCCGGGAGCGATCGGATCGAGGACTTCGACCAGGATCGTGCCGGGAAAGCGCATCAGCGAGCGGCGCGGCCAAAACAGTCCGGAATTGAGGGCGAGCGGCACGCAGACCACGCCGGCTCTGGCGTACACATGCGCCACGCCGGGTTTGTAGCTCGGCTCCGCACCGGGTGGCCGGCGCGTGCCTTCGGGGAAGATGACGACCTGCCGGGATTGGTCGAGTTTCTGCTTCGCGCGCGCCGTCATGCGCGACAGCGCGGCCACGCCCGCACTGCGGTCGATCGGAATGAGGCCAGCTTTCTTCATGTGCCAGCCGAATAGCGGAATCCACATCAATTCGCGCTTGAGGATGTAGGCCGGGTCGCTGAACACCGCGTAGAGCGCGAATGTTTCCCATAACGATTGATGCTTACAGGCAACGATGCAGGCGCCTTGTGGAATTTTGTCAAGTCCGCGCCACTCCACGCCGGTCCCGCAAACGGCGCGCAAAAGCCAAAGGCTGGTGCGGGAATAGGAGCGCACGAATCGCAGATGAACCCGGCGTGGCAGGAAGAATATCGGCAGCGCCACGATCATGTGCAGGATCAGGCTTACATAAAACAGCGCGTTGAACGCCAGCGAACGGGCGAACAGGGAATTAAATCGAGGCACTGAGCCTCCAATGTGGTTGGTCACCGACCCGCGGCGCGCGAAAGCGAAAGCTCATGAGTGCTGGGCGCCGGAGGCGCTTTTGCCGCCAAGGTCGGCTGGACTGGGTTGAAGGCGCATGCGTATTTCGGCGAAAAGAAATTTAACATATTCCGAAACGACCACCCTCGTCGTATCGGCATCGGACCACCACGGCTCGGTACGCAGACGGTTGGAAACAACAGGATAGGGGATCAGCGCGATCGCCGGCAACTGGTGGGAGAGTTCAGCCAACGCGCGCGGCATGTGATAGGCGGAAGTCACGACGATCAACGAACGGAAACCGTGATCCGCGGCCCACAGCCGGGCCTGGACCGCATTGCCTAACGTGTTGAGGGCCGAATAGTCGAGGTCAATGCAGCACGCCAACAACTGGCGATATTTCGGATTCTGGTACGCGATGTCGGCGGTCGTCGTGCCGGGATTGACACCGCTGATCAACAGGCGCTTGCCGCGCTTGGCGGCGAGCAGTTCGAGCGCCTCCGTTACCCGCGAACTGCCCCCGGTCAGCACCACGATGCCGTCGGCATTGCGATCGAGCGCGACCTGCGTATCGGGCAGGCGCCAGACAAAGCCCACAAAGCCGATCAGGAGGGCGCACACGCACACCAACGCGAGTTTGGCAGCCATCCACCTGATGTATCGGGTTCTGACGGCTGTCTTGAGGCTGACCATGGCCGCGCACGCCGCTTGCGCCGTTAGCGCCAAAATCGAGACAAGCAGGCCGCGTCTGGAGCGGTCGTCATGGCTCTGAAATTTGTATTTGATCGAGCAGGGCCATAGAGCGCGTCTTCAATCGATTGTTTCGAGCGTGCGATTGACGGTGCGGCGCGAGGCAAGCGCGGTCACCACAGCCATCAATATGATTTGTCCGGCAATCGTCAGATAGCCGCCGACGCCGATCGTGAAGCTGCCGAACAGCGCCTGCAGGTCGTCGCCGCCGGGCGTTCCGGTGATCCACGCATTCATGGCTTGCACGATGCCGAACAGGACGATCGCCGCACCGCCGCCGATCGCGCCTCCCTTAAAACCGAGAATCAGGAAATGACGCTGAAATTGTCTGGCGACAAAGCCATCGGTCGCTCCGATGTAGTGTAGAACTTCGATGATCGGACGGTTCGCCGCCATGGCGCCGCGGGTGGCGAAGGTTACCGAGAGCACGGTGACGGCGAGCACGAGCGCAAGGATGACAAGTCCGCCGATCGCGGCAGCTCCGGCCATGTTGCGCATGCGGTCGATCCATCGCCGATGATCGTCGAGACTAGCGCTCGGTACTTGCGCCGCCAGCGTCTGACGCAACGCGCTCAAGTCCGGCGGAGCATCCGACCAAAGCTTGACCACGATCAGGCGCGGGATCGGCAGGTCATCAAGGTTAAGCCCGCTGCCGAGCCAGGGCTGGACGAGGCGCGCGGATTCCTCCTTGGTATACGCGCGCACGCTGGCAATGCCGCGCGCCGCGCGGGTGATCTCAACCGCCTTACGGACATCGGCTTCGAGATCACGGCCGGGGACCGGGCGGACCTGGATGGTGACTTCGCGGGCGATGTCGGACCGCCAATCGCTGGCGGCGCCGACCACCAGCATAACCGCCCCGGCGGTCAGCGCGGCCAAAAAGGTCATGATGGCGACAACGGCGGCGAGAGAACGTCCGGCGATCGAGCCCTTCGGCACGATCGCGCTCGCAACGCGGGGACCCTTGGCGCGCAGCGGGGTGAATTCAAGATCGTCCCACGGTTCCGCCAAGGTATCGATCCGACCGTCGAGCGGTTCAGTCGTAGACATGCAGCCGTCCCTCATGCAGAACCAAACGCCGGGCGTCATATTCGTCCATCAGGGCAATATCGTGCGTGGCGATGACAATCGCCGTCCCGGTCTTGTTAAGCTCGATGAACAGGCGCAGCAGACGCTGACCCAGATTGGGGTCGACATTGCCGGTAGGCTCGTCGGCGAGCAGCAGCTGCGGACGCGCGATCACGGCCCGGGCTATGGCCGCGCGCTGTTTCTCGCCGCCGGACAGGATCGGCGGCAATGCGTCGATCCGGTCGCCAAGTCCGACCCATTGCAGCAGTTCCACGACCTCGGCGCGGTAGTCGGCTTCCTGCCTGCCGAGCACGCGCAGGGGCAATGCGACGTTCTCGTACGTCGTCATGTGGTCGAGCAGGCGGAAATCCTGGAACACGATGCCGATGCGGCGGCGCAGCGTGGCGCGGCCGTCCTTCGAGAGCGTGGCGGCATCCTGATTGAACATCGTGATCAGGCCGCGAGTCGGCCGCAGCGACAAAAACAGGAGGCGGAGAAGAGAGGTTTTGCCGGCGCCTGACGGGCCGGTGAGGAACTGAAACGAATGGCCGTCGATGCGAAAGGTAAGGTCGCGGAGAACCTCCCCGCCAAGGCCGTAGCGCAAGCCGACATTCTCGAACAGGATCAAGCGGTCCTCCAGAAGACCTCATGCTGCGGTGCTTATAACCGATCCCTCCGCCTGATTCGCCCTTGCCGAAAACCTTAACATTTCGGAGAGGGTATTGGCTTGCCGGGCGCGGTGGTTTCCAATTCGTTAACGGATCGGACGCTAGGCTGGGATCGCTAAGCCGCGATAATCCCGATTCGCCAATGCTGATCGTCTGCCCGTCCTGCGCCACCGCCTATAGCGTCGAGCCGGCAACTCTGCGGCCCGATGGCCGGAATGTGCGTTGCGCGCGATGTCGCACCGTTTGGCGCGCCGAATTGAGCCAAGCCGATAGGTTGCTCGCCGCCGCCGCGGCGCTCGCTCCGCAGACCGGTGCGGAGGAGCTTCCGGCCGCAGTCCCAGCCGCAGCGAATGCTGTTCCTTCCTTTGCCGAAGCGGGTTCTTCGTCCGGTGCGGTCGGGGATGACGGATTGCCGGAAACGACGGACGAGGCCGGAGGTGCCGAGTTCAGCGCCAATTCAAATCCAGTCCCCGAAATGCCTGATGGGGCGGGTTCAATGGAGGTCGAGGCCCCTCCGATCGTACCCGCCGATCTGGACGCCGGTAGAACGCCGATCGATGTCGATGGCGATCGCGCAGTCGCCCCGGTCAGCGAGCACCCTGAGAACATGGAGGTCGTCGCGGCGCGGCGGCGGCGGGACACGGCCAACGGCAGCCGGCATTTCTGGACGCTGGCGCCGCTGCAGATCGCAATCCTCGTCCTGATTATCCTCGACGCCATTATCGTCGGCTGGCGCAAGGACATTGTCCGCCTTCTGCCGCAGACCGCGTCGCTTTACGCCGCCATCGGCATGCCGGTGAACTTGCGCGGCCTGACGTTCGACGATGTGACGACGAGCACACAAACATATCAGAAGGTGCCGATTCTCGTGGTGAAGGGCGAAATCGTCAACGACACCGGCGTAGAGATCGAGGTGCCGCAGCTGAAACTCGTGCTGCGCAACGCGGCCAAGCAGGACATCTATTCATGGACCGCCGCTCCGCCGCAAACACGTCTGTCGGCCTATCAGGCCGTCGGCTTTCTCGCCCGGCTGGCCTCTCCGCCGTCCGACAGCCGCGACCTGCTGGTACGCTTCCTTGAACCCCGCGATTTGGCCGCGCCCGCCCGTTGACGTGCCATGGCCCGCATCCTCATAGCCGAAGACGAGGAGGTTTTACGCAAGATGTGCGCGCGCGCCCTGACCGCCGTCGGTCATGAGGTCGCGGTCGCATCGGATGGCAGCGAGGCACTCGAAACTCTCGAGCGGGAGAACGGGCGCTTCGATCTTCTGCTCACCGACATTCGCATGCCGATCATGGACGGGATCGCGCTCGCGCTCGCCGCCGCGCGTGATTTTCCCGAACTCGTCATTCTGCTGATGACCGGCTATGCCGATCAACGCGAACGCGCGCAAGGGCTCGATGCCTTGATCCATGACGTGATCGCCAAGCCGTTTTCGATTTCGTCGTTGCGCGAAACAGTCAACGAAGCGTTGGCGGTGAAGGCGCGCGGCTGAGCTTCAATCGTCGGCCGCGCCCGCGTACGGCCGCGGCAGCGGTTCGACCGGAAGGTCCTGATATGAACGGCCGAAGTCCGGCGCCGGCGAGTCCTGGCCAATCTCGACAATGCCGCGGCGGATTGCGCGGGTACGGGCGAAATGGGCAAACAAAGCATCGCCGTCGCCGCGGCGTATGGCGCGCGTCAATTGCGAAAGGTCTTCGTTGAAGGTACCGAGCATTTCCAGAACGGCGTCCTTGTTGGCCAAAAAAACGTCACGCCACATGGTCGGATCGGATGCGGCAATGCGGGTAAAATCGCGAAAACCGCCGGCGGAAAATTTCAACACTTCGGAGCGCGTCACTTCGGCGAGCTCGTCGGCGGTGCCGACGATGGTATAAGCGATCAGGTGCGGCAGATGGCTGGTGATCGCCAGGACCAGATCGTGATGCTCCGGAGGCATCGATTCGACATTGGCACCGAGCAATCGCCAGAACGCGGCAAGCCGCTCGACGGCGCCGGGATCCGTGCCGCGGGGCGGCGTCAAAATGCACCAGCGGCGAACGAACAACTCGGCGAAGCCGGCGTCCGGGCCTGAATGTTCCGTGCCGGCGACCGGATGAGCGGGAACGAAATGGACGCCCGCCGGAATGTGCGGGCCCATGTCGCGCACGATTGCGCCTTTCACGGAGCCCACGTCGGAAACGATCGCTCCCGGCCGAAGATGCGGCGCGATCTCGGCGGCGACTTCGCCGCAGGCGCCGACCGGGACGCAAACGATGATGAGATCGGCGCCGTCCGCCGCCGCCGCGTTGGTTTCGACAACCTGATCGGCAAGTCCCAACTCCGCGATGCGTCGCCGGGTCGCCGCCGAGCGAGCGCTGGCCACGATCTCGCGTGCCGCGCCTTGCGCCCGCGCAGCCCGCGCGATCGAGGAGCCGATCAAGCCCACTCCGATCAATGAAAGGCGATTGAATAACGGAGCCTGTTTGGTTGATGTCACGCCGATCGCCCCAAAAAATCTTCTAGCGCCGAAACGACGAGGCGATTGGCTTCCTCGGTGCCGACGGAAAGCCGCAACGCGTTCGGCAGCTTGTAAGCGGCGACATAGCGGAGGATCAAGCCGCGCGCGGTGAGAAAGTCGTCCGCATCCCTGGCGGTGCGGCCTTTCTGTTGCGGAAAGTGGATCAGAATGAAATTGGCAACGCTCGGTGTCACTTTCAGCCCGAGCTTGCCGATCTCCTCGGTCAGCCAAGCGAGCCAACGCGCGTTGTGCTCGCGCGAGCGTTCCTGATGCTCGACGTCTTCTATGGCGGCAACGCCGGCGGCGATCGCGGCCCCGCTGACGTTGAATGGGCCGCGGATGCGATTGACCGCATCAACGATGTGGCTGGGCGCGAACATCCAGCCCAGACGCAGGTTCGCCAATCCGTGGATCTTCGAAAATGTCCGGCACATGACGACGTTGTCGGAAGTGGCTACCAACTCAATGCCGGCTTCGTAATCGTTGCGCCTGACGTATTCGGCGTATGCGGCATCGAGCACCAACAGCACGTGGCTGGGCAAACCGCGATGCAGGCGCTTGATTTCGTCGAAAGGCAGGCAGGTACCGGTCGGGTTGTTCGGATTGGCGAGAAAGACGATTTTGGTCTTGCCGGTCACCGCCTTGAGGATGGCGTCGACGTCGGCGGTGTAATCGGTTTCCGGCACTTCGACCGGCTGTGCGCCGGTGCCAAGCGTGACAATCGGATAGATCAGAAAGCCATGTCTGGTGTGGATCGCCTCGTCGCCATCGGCGAGATAGGCGTAGGCAAGAAGATGCAAGAGATCGTCGGATCCGGCGCCACAGACGATCCGGTCCGGGTCAAGCCCAAAGGCGCGGCCGATCGCGTCGCGCAGATCGCTCGCCGAACCGTCCGGGTAATCATGCAGACGCGGCCCCACCGAGTTGTAAGCTTTGATGGCGCGCGGGCTCGGCCCGAGCGGCGTCTCGTTGGACGACAGCTTGAACACCTTGGCCACGCCGGGCGCCTTGCTCTTGCCCGGCACGTAAGGCGCGATCTCGATCACTCCGGGCCGAGGTGTGGGACGCATCGCAGTCATTAGTCTTCCTCATTGGCATCATGCCTCGCCAACGGGTCCGGCCCGGAGTGGCCGGCCCGATGACAAGCTTCGGCGGGCATCCAGTAGCCGCGGCATTGCGGTTGGGGCTACTGGATCGCCCGCGGGTGTGGCGGGCGACGACAGTTCATCTCACCCTATAGCGGGTCGCATGACTGCCGACGAGGGTTGCCGAGCGGATCGAGGCACCGATGTCGATCAGAACCTTGCGGACCGCGTCGATGCCGCCTCGGGCCACCGACACCAGGAGTGCCGCGCCGTCGAAGGCCTGATCCGGCACCGCGACCACCTCGGCCTTAATCGCGAGCGCGCTGGCCGCGGGTGCGCGCCAACCCGAAACCCGCATGCTCCAGACTTCGGTCTCCGTCACCATGGTGTCGGCGGCGGCACGCGACACCACGAACACCGGCAACGCGGCCGGATGATTCGGCCGTTCGACGAACGGCAGTCGTGCGACGATTTTTGGCGCCGTGGCAAATTCGAGCGCGGTCCACCACGGCCCCGCGCCGGCAACGGCAAAGGCCGGGACGAGACCGAGATCGCCTTTGGATTCGGTCACGGCTTCAACGACGCTTGCCGCGCCCATATGTGGCACAAACGGCACCGTGAAGCCGAAATGGAAACGTGCGGAATCGCGCATCAACGCATCGCCTGCGGACAGATCGGCATGGACCGAGAACGGCGCCTGCACATAGGTGAAGGTCGAGATGATGACGCGCCAGATGCTTTCGACGGTATCGAGTGGCAGGCTACCGTGATGGCGCTCGGCCAGCCGGCGCATCATCTCGGCCTCGCGAGCCGGGCGGAAAGCCGAGCCACTCTCCTGCGTTTTTTTTACCGCGATCAGGGTATCGATAGTCTCGCCGCGCTCCATCAGCAGCGCGTGCATGGCCGCGTCGATGCGATCCAGTTCGCGCCGCAAATCGGCAAGGGTGACCTCCTTGTGGCGTGGCGGTTTCGGCATCAGGTCCTCGCGGCGCGGCGGATACGACTTCGCGGTGGCGAAGGGCGGACAGCGCGCTTAATTGATAGGTGGCGTCGAATTTGAAAGCAAAGAAAACGTTGACTCGGGGGCCAGTGGGCCTATTTACGCCATTTTGGCCGCCGCGGCGGCGAACCAACCAAGCGGCAAGGCGTCACTTCCGGGAAACTGACATGGGCGACGCCACTCACACGCTCGATCTTGCCGACCGGACGCGCGAAGCGGACCAGCCGCATTCGCTTGTCGTGCGCTTCGGCGCCGGCAATCCGCTGCGGCTCGATGCCGGCGTCGATTTCGCGCCGCTGCAGATCGCCTATCAGACCTATGGCAGGCTTAACGCCGAGCGCAGCAACGCCGTGCTGGTGTGTCATGCGCTCACCGGCGACCAGCATGCCGTCAACGCTCATCCGGTGACCGGAAAGCCGGGCTGGTGGGAAACCATGGTGGGCCCCGGCAGGCCGATCGACACCCAGCGTTATTTCGTGATCTGCCCAAACGTTGTTGGCGGCTGCATGGGGTCTTCCGGACCGGCTTCGACCAATCCGGCAACGGGGATACCATGGGGGCTGGACTTCCCCGTCGTCACCGTGCCCGACATGGTTCGCGCACAGGCGATGCTGCTCGATCACCTCGAGATTGATTCCTTGTTTGCGGTCGCGGGCGGCTCGATGGGCGGCATGCAGGTCCTGCAATGGGCCGCAAGCTATCCGCAGCGCGTATTCGCGGCGCTCCCGATCGCTGCGGCAACCCGGCACTCGGCGCAAAACATCGCCTTTCACGAAGTCGGCCGCCAAGCTGTGATGGCCGACCCGGAATGGCGCGGCGGGCGCTATTTCGCCGGAGGCACCAATCCGCGGCGTGGGCTCGCGGTGGCGCGCATGGGCGCGCATATCACTTATTTGTCGGATGCGGCGCTGCACCGAAAGTTCGGCCGCCGCTTTCAGGATCGCGATAATCCGACCTTCTCGTTCGATGCTGATTTTCAGGTCGAGTCGTATCTGCGCCACCAGGGCATTACCTTCGTCGAGCGTTTCGACGCCAACTCCTATCTCTATCTCACCCGGGCGATGGACTATTTCGATCTCGCCGGCGATTACGGCGGCGCGGTGGCGAACGCATTTCGCAACGCGCCGACGCGATTTTGCGTGATCTCATTCACCAGCGATTGGCTGTTTCCGACTTCGGAATCGCGCGCCATCGTCCATGCGCTTAACGCCGCGGGCGCGCGCGTGTCCTTCGCCGAGATCACGACCGACAAGGGCCACGACGCCTTCTTGCTCGACGAGCCGGAACTGTTCGCGATCGTGCGCGGATTCTTGGAAGGGGCCGCCAAGGCTCGCGGCCTGCCCGTGAAGAGCTGAGAATGCTGTCCCGCCTTAAACACGATCTCACCATGGCCGAAGCGGCGCGCGGACCGGGCGGCTCCCGCGTCGATTTGCTCGCCGTCGCCGACATGGTCGAGCCCGGCGCGCGAGTGCTCGACGTCGGTTGCGGCGACGGCGAACTCTTGCGCCTTCTTGAGACCCGCGGCGTCGACGGCCGCGGCATCGAATTGTCGCGCGAGGGCGTCAACGAATGCGTCGCCAAGGGCCTCGCGGTGATCCAGGGCGACGCCGATGCCGATCTTGCGGATTACCCGAACGACGCATTCGACTTCGTGATCCTGTCGCAGACCCTGCAGGCGACGCGGCAACCGAGGGTCGTGCTCGAACATATGCTGCGAATCGGCCGGCACGGCATCGTGTCGTTTCCCAATTTCGGCCACTGGAACATCCGGCTGCAGCTTCTCCTGGGCGGCCATATGCCGCGCACCGACAACCTTCCGTATGCCTGGTGGGAGACGCCCAATATCCACTTCTGCAGCATCAAGGATTTCCGCCAGCTATGCATTGCGGTGGGCGCCAGGATGGATCGGGCCGTGGCGCTCAACGCCTGGGGGCGGCAGATGCGGCTGAAGATGCCGTGGTGGTTCTGGAATCTGTTCGGCGAACAGGCCGTGTTTCTATTGAGCCGCCAGCGATCATCGGTATCGCTCGGCCGCTCCGCTTAGCTCCTTTGGCGCCCTATCGCATGGCTCGGCTGTTCGGGGAAATCCAACCGGGTTGCCGAATTCGGTTGCGTCGCCTCGTACGACATGGCGAATGATATATAATATTGCATTCCGATCGTCCTCGCCCATGGCATCGGCCGGCGGGGGCCCGTAGCTCAATGGTCAGAGCCAGCGGCTCATAACCGCTTGGTTGGAGGTTCGAGTCCTCCCGGGCCCACCA
>JBOHIU010000217.1:0-23844 GCA_050725855.1 Xanthobacteraceae bacterium
AGCCGGGCCCGACCTGCATCCGGTCGGCCGCCGTGAGATGCGGAATGGCGAGCGCATTGGCGGCAAAGTCATTGATGACGCGAAGCCGTCGCAGGCCCAAATGCCGGCGCAAATTCTCGATGGACAATGACCAGGCGTGATTGGTCAGCGTCACCTGATCGCCCATGATCGGAGAAGCAATGGCCAAAACGGCTTCAATCGGCGGCGTCGGCGGCGCCTGATCCTTCAAATACGCGTCGATTGTATCGGCGAGCGAGGAATAGTCGTTGAGCGCGTATAGCCGCGCGTTCGTCATACCGCCATCCGCATCCACCACTGCAAAGCGGGCGTTGGTCGCGCCGATGTCGCCGATCAGGCCTGTCTCCGCCGAAGCAATCAAATTGGACGTTCCTTTTGCGGATAGACACGTTCGCGCCGCGGCACGGCCGAACGAGCCTTCCAAGCTTACAACAGCGGCGGCGCGCCCGCACGCCGCAAGCTGGAACCGGGCTTCGGAACGGCCCGCCGAGACGCGCATTGATTTACCGCGGGTTCCATACGGCAGTTGCCCCTTAGACGGAAACACACGACATGGCGGACGCCGATGTTCGCACCGATCATCCGACCGGCCCTCTTTCTCCCGACGTTTTGCAAAAAATGGACGCGTATTGGCGCGCGGCAAATTATCTGTCGGTCGGGCAAATCTACCTTCAGGACAATCCTCTGCTCGAAATTCCTTTGGCCCGCCAACACATTAAGCCGCGCCTTCTCGGCCATTGGGGCACGACGACGGGGCTGAACTTCATCTACGTGCACCTCAACAGGCTGATCAAGGAAAACGACCTGGACATGATCTACATCATCGGTCCGGGTCATGGCGGTCCCGGCCTGGTGGCGCATAGCTATCTCGAAGGCTCCTATACGGAGACCTATCCGAACATCGAGCGCGACCGAGACGGACTGCGCCGGCTGTTTAGGCAGTTTTCCTGGCCGTACGGAGTGCCAAGCCACGTCGCGCCCGAAACGCCTGGCTCGATCCATGAAGGCGGCGAACTGGGCTATTCGCTGGCCCACGCCTACGGGGCGGCATTCGACAATCCAGACCTGATCGTGGCCTGCATTGTCGGTGACGGCGAGGCCGAAACCGGGGCGCTGGCCGCAAGCTGGCATTCCAACAAATTTCTCAATCCCAAACGGGATGGCGCCGTTCTTCCTATTCTGCATCTCAACGGCTTCAAGATCGCCAACCCCACGCTGCTGGCGCGGATCGATCCGCGCGAATTGACCGACCTCCTCTACGGCTACGGCTACGATTCGTGGCTGGTGGAGGGCGACGAGCCCGCAAAGGTGCATCAACAATTCGCCGCCGCGCTGGACAAGGCGCTGTCGCAAATCCACGACATCCAAAGCCAAGCGCGAGCGGCCGCCGCGCAAACTCCCAGGCGCCCGCGCTGGCCCATGATCATCCTGCGCACGCCCAAAGGGTGGACCGGACCGAAGGTCGTGGACGGCGAGCCGGTCGAGGGCACGTGGCGCGCGCATCAGGTCCCGATCGCGAATTTCAGCAAGCCCGGCCACCTCCGCCAGCTTGAGGATTGGCTCAAAAGCTATCGGCCGGCGGAACTGTTCGACGAGGCTGGCCGCTTCCGCGACGAGCTTGCGGCAATGGCGCCGACCGGACAACGGCGGATGGGCGCCAATCCGCATGCCAATGGCGGCAAGCTGCTGCAGCCGCTGTCGATGCCGCACTTCCACGACTACGCGGTCCCGGTCTCCGCGCCGGGAAGCGCCGAAGCCGAGTCGACGCGCGTCCTCGGCCGGTATCTGCGCGATGTGATGCGGCTCAATCTCGACAAGCGCAATTTCCGCATGTTCAGCCCGGACGAAAACGCCTCGAACAGGTTAGAGGCCGTCTACGCGGTGACTGGAAAGACATGGATGGCCGCGATCGAGGATGTCGACGTCGATCTGAGCGCCGACGGCCGGGTCATGGAAGTTCTCAGCGAGCATCTATGCCAGGGCTGGCTCGAAGGCTATCTGCTCACCGGCCGGCACGGGTTCTTCTCCTGTTACGAGGCCTTCATCCATATCGTCGATTCGATGGTCAACCAGCACGCCAAATGGTTGAAAACCTCGCGAAAGCTGCCTTGGCGCGCGCCGATCGCCTCGCTCAATTATCTGCTCACGTCGCATGTGTGGCGGCAGGATCACAATGGATTCTCCCACCAGGACCCAGGATTTATCGATCATCTGGCCAACAAAAAATCGGAAGTGGTTCGCATCTATCTGCCACCGGACGCCAATTGTCTGCTCTCGGTCGCTCATCATTGCCTGCGCAGCCGCGGTTACATCAACCTCATCATCGCGGGAAAGCAACCGGAATGGCAATGGCTGGACATCGAGGCCGCCACGCGCCACTGCACCGTCGGCGCCGGCATCTGGCACTGGGCGAGCAACCAAATCGACGATCCGGACGTCGTCATGGCCTGCGCCGGCGATGTGCCGACGCTGGAGACGCTAGCCGCGGTCACATTGCTGCGCGACTATGTGCCCGATATTCGCATTCGCGTCGTCAACGTCGTCGACCTGATGGTGCTCGAACCGCAAACCGCACATCCGCATGGACTGGAAGATCGCGAGTTCGACGAGTTGTTCACGACCGATCGGCCCGTGATTTTTGCCTTTCATGGCTATCCGACTCTGATCCATCGGCTGACCTATCGCCGGCGCAATCATGACAATTTCCATGTCCGCGGCTATCGTGACGAAGGAACGACGACGACACCGTTCGATATGGTCGTGCTCAACAATCTCGATCGTTACCAGCTCGCGCTCGACGCCATCCGCCGCGTCCCGCGATTGGCCGATCGGGTGGAAAAAGCGACGGACCGCTATTGGAGCACGATGGAGCGCCACAAGCTCTACGTCAGCGAGCATGGCGAGGACATGCCCGAAGTCGCCAATTGGCGTTGGACAGCCTGGTAATCGAGCGGTCGAGGCAGCACCGCGGTTGCCGAATTTTTTGCCGGAAGATTTGGCCAATTCAGCGACTTAACCCCTTTCGTGCGACGGCGTGCGCGCCGGCATGGAACCACTCCTACGCCACGCCGATTGTTGTTTGGCGGCTTCGACCCGGTCGGACGCCCAGCATCGAGTCCGGAGCGGCGTTTGTTCCAGCAGCATCCCAGAGCGCCATCCATGTCTCATTTAGCGTCTCATTCAGCGAGCGGTTCCCCGACGCCGGACACGATTTCCATTTCGCTATCGATCAATGGCGCGGTTCATGAGCTCTCGGTGCCGGCGTGGACGACGCTGCTCGATCTGCTTCGCGACCGTTTGGACCTGACCGGCACCAAGAAGGGCTGCGATCACGGCCAATGCGGCGCCTGCACCGTGCTCATCAACGGCAAGCGCATCAACAGCTGTCTGGTCCTGGCCGCGGCCAAGGACGGCGCGACGATCACCACCATCGAAGGACTGGCCGATGGCGCGCTTCACCCGCTGCAGCAGGCCTTTATCGAGCACGATGCGTTTCAATGCGGCTATTGCACGCCGGGCCAGATTTGTTCCGCGCAGGGCCTGCTCGACGAGGGCCACGCCCATACCCGCGACGACGTGCGCGAGCTGATGAGCGGCAACGTCTGCCGCTGCGGCGCCTACACCAACATCACCGATGCGATCATGGACGTCATGGGGAAGGACGTTATGGGGAAGGACGCGCGATGACCCCCTTCGGCTATGTTCGCGTCGCGGATGTCGCGCAGGCGCTGGCGGAGGCCGGCGGCGATCGGGTGCAGTTCCTGGCCGGCGGCACAAATCTCATCGATCTGATGAAGGAAAACGTGGAGCGGCCGGCCCGCATCGTCGACATTGGCCGGTTGCCGCTCGATAGGATCGAGGACATCGAGGGCGGCAAGCTTCGGCTCGGCGCATTGGTCACCAACGCCGACACCGCTTATGACGGGCGCGTTGTCAAACGCTATCCCCTACTCGCTTCCGCTATTCTCGCCGGCGCCAGTGCCCAGCTGCGCAACGCGGCGACGAACGGCGGCAATCTCAATCAACGCACGCGCTGCTACTATTTCTATGACACCGCAACGCCGTGCAACAAGCGCGCGCCCGGCTCCGGGTGCGGCGCCATCGGCGGCGTCAATCGCATCCATGCCATCCTCGGCGCCAGCAAACAATGCATCGCCACGCATCCGTCGGACATGTGCGTGGCGCTGGCCGCCCTCGATGCCGAGGTGCGCGTGACCGGCCCGCGCGGCGAACGCGTCATTCCGTTCGCCGAATACCACCGCCTGCCGGGAGACGATCCGGTGCGCGACAATACGCTGGAGCGCGGCGAACTGGTGACGGCGATCGATCTGCCGGCAGAGAGTTTTTCGGCGCACTACTCCTATCTGAAACCGCGCGATCGCTTGACCTATGCGTTCGCCCTTGTGTCGGTCGCCGCGGCGCTGCAATTCGACGGCGAGCGGATCGCGACCGCGCGCCTGGCGCTGGGCGGGGTCGCCCACAAGCCGTGGCGGCGTCCCGGCGCCGAAGCGCTGCTGGTCGGACACACGCCGTCGAAAGACGCCTTCCGCGCCGCCGCGGACGCGCTGCTCGATGGCGCCGTCGGCCAGGGTCACAACAGTTTCAAGATCGAGCTTGCGCGCCGCGCCATCGTCCGCGCACTGCGCCAGGCCGCCGATGCCACGCCGCAATCGCAAACCGACAAGCGCGTCGCCTGAAGGAGTGCATGCGATGGCAGGCACGGCAAGAGTCACAACAGGCAGCGCCCTCAATCGCGTCGATGGGGTTGCCAAGGTAACAGGCACAGCGCGCTACGCGGCCGAGCATCCGGCCGACGACCTGCTTTATGGCGTTGCCGTGCCGAGCGGGATCGCCAAAGGGCGCATCAGCAATATCGATGAAAAGGCGGCGCGCGCCGTCCCCGGAGTGGTCGAGATCATCAGCCACCTCAATCGTCCGCACGTGGCGCTGCTCGACAGGAATTACCAGGACGAGACCGGTCCGCCCGGCTCACCCTTCCGGCCGCTCTATGATGAAACCATCATGTTCAGCGGCCAGCCCTTGGCTCTGGCGCTCGCCGAAACGTTCGAGGCCGCGCGCTATGCGGCAAGCCTCCTCAAGATCTCCTACCAGATCGAGACTCACAACACCAATTTCGAACTGGCGCTGCAGGAGCGTTTCCTGCCGCGCAAAAAACGCAACACATACGTCGCCGTGAAGCCGCGCGGCAACGCCGCCACGGAGTTCAAATCCGCACCGGTGAAAGTTTCGGCGACCTATCATTTGGCGGTCGAGCACCAAAACCCGATGGAGATGCATGCCACGACGGTGATCTGGGAGGGCGACGGCAAGATCACGGTTTACGACAAAACCCAGGGACCGCAGAACGTACAAGGCTACGTGGCGCGCGTATTCGGCTTCAAACAGGCAAACGTGCGCGTTCTCAATCCTTACGTCGGCGGCGCGTTCGGCTCGGGACTGCGCCCGCAATATCAGGTCTATCTCGCGTGCATGGCGGCAAAAAAATGCGAGCGGTCGGTGCGCGTCGTGCTGACGCGCCAGCAGATGTTCACGCACGTTCACCGGCCGGAGGCGCAGGAAGATTTGCAACTGGGCGCCGACGAGCGCGGCAAGCTGACCGCGATGCGCATCAAGGCTACGACCTCGACCTCCCGTTTCGAGAACAATATGGAGAACATCATCGGCTGGCCGGCGGTGAATTACCCCTGCGACAACCTCAAAGCCGATTACGGCATCGCGCCGATCGACACCTACACGTCTGGCGACATGCGCGCGCCGGGCGCCGCGACCGGCATGACGCTGTTCGAGATGGCCATGGACGAGTTGGCCTACGCCGCCAATGTCGACCCGCTGCAGCTTCGGCTCGTCAATTATGCCGAGACCGACCAGCTCAACGGCACCCCGTTCACCAGCAAGGCGCTGCGCCAGGCGTATGCGCGGGGCGCCGAGGCATTCGGCTGGTCCAAGCGATCGTCGCAGCCGCGCTCGATGCGCGACGGCAAGGAACTCATCGGCTGGGGCATGGCCACCGGGATTTGGGAAGCCCTTTACACGGAGCACTCGGCCAGCGCCACGCTTTCCGCCAATGGTCATCTCGAAGTCGGCTGCGCAACGTCCGACATCGGCACCGGCACCTACACGGTATTGGCGATGGTCGCTGCCGAGACTTTGGGGCTGCCGATCGACCAGGTCACCGCGAAGCTCGGCGATTCGAGCCTGCCGAGCGCGCCCGTCGAGGGCGGCTCCTGGGCGGCAACATCGGCCGGCACCGCGGTCCATCTTGCCTGCAAAAGTCTCGGCGAGAAGCTGCTCGATGCCGCCGGCAAGGTTCCCGGCCGGCCGCTCAAGGACGCCCAAATCGACGACGTCGCATTCACCGATGGCGGCATCGTCCTCAAATCCGATTCGTCGGCGCGCGTGTCGTTCAGCGATGCGATGCGCGCGGCAAACCTGCAGAGGCTTGAGGCGGAAGCGACCGCATCGCCCAAGGAGAACGGCAAATCACGCTACACCCACAGCGCCATCTTCGCCGAGGTGAAGGTCGATGAAGGTCTTGGGGTCGTGCGCGTGACGCGGATCGTCAATGCGGTCGCCGCCGGCCGCATCCTCAATCCGAAGACGGCCCGCAGCCAAATTCTCGGCGGCGTCGTCATGGGAATCGGCATGGCGCTGCATGAGGAATCGATGCTCGACCATCAGCTCGGCCGCTTCATGAACCACAACTACGCCGAATATCACGTGCCGGCGAATGCCGACATCGAAGACATCAAGGTGATCTTCGTTGACGAGCACGATACCGAGATTTCTCCGCTCGGCGCCAAAGGTTTGGGCGAAATCGGCATCGTCGGCACCGCCGCCGCTGTGGCCAATGCGATCTTTCACGCTACCGGCAAGCGTGTCCGCGATCTGCCGATTACGATCGATAAGCTGCTCTGATCGCGATCGCGGCGGAGGATAAGAGTCAGACCTCCTGATACACGTCGATCTCCGGCGCACCCGGCAGCATCGTCCGCCATGCCTGCAAATAGGTTTGCATGCGCATATCGCCTGCTATCCGCTGCCGATTGATTTCCCAGCCTTCGTGCGCCTCGTATTCGATCTCCTGCACGAACTTTGCCGGATCGTCGACGTTCTGCAGAAGCCGCACCTGGGCGTTGCCGAACATCTGGTAGAAGGGAGCCGCCGCCTTGATCATGGCCGAGAGCTGCGTCGAATCCGCTGTCGGCAGCGTGAATCGCAACTGCAGCGTTCGCCGCACCGTGGGCACATTGTCGCTCATGGTTTGAGTTCCTCGCTTCTTCCAGGGCCTTCTTGATTGCAACGTGCTCCTACTTGAATGTGTCCCGAAACGAGTGCGCAGGATAGACGCCGAGAATTCTCAGCGACTTCGGCTGCGAGAAGAACTCCAGTTCCTCAAGCGCCAGCGACAGCGCGCGGTCGTGGGGGTGGCCCTCGACGTCGGCGTAGAACTGCGTCGCGGCGAAGCTGCCGTCGACCATATAGCTCTCAAGCTTGGTCATATTAATGCCATTGCTGGCAAAGCCGCCGAGCGCCTTGTAGAGCGCCGCCGGAATGTTGCGCACTTCGAACAGAAACGTGGTGACGACGGGCTTCTTGCCGCGCTTGGCCCATTTCGGCTCGCGCGCCAGCACAACGAACCGCGTGGTGTTGTGCTTGGCGTCGGCGACGTTGCTTTTGAGGATTTTCAGGCCGTAGATTTTTGCCGCCAATGCCGTCGCCAGCGCGGCCCTGGAGACGTCGCCGGCCTCCGCCACCTCGCGTGCGGCGCCGGCCGTATCGGCGGCGACGATCGCCTTGACTCCGAGCTTGCGGATAATGTTGCGGCACTGGCCGAGCGCGTGCACGTGGCTCTCCACCGTGCGGATCGTCTTCAGGCTGGCGCCGTGCGGCGCCAGCAATTGATGCTGCACCGGCAGGAACCATTCGGCGACGATATTGAGTCCGGATTGCGGCATCAGGTGATGGATGTCGGCGACGCGGCCGGCGACCGAATTGTCGATTGGGATCATCGCCAAGCCGGCCTTGCCGGCGCGGACGGCGGCGAACGCATCCTCGAAGGTCGGACACGGCAGCGGCTCGCTGCGCCGGTAAGCCTCGATGCAGGCGATGTGCGAGTTGGCACCCGGCTCGCCCTGGAATGCGATCTTCTGCGGTCGCTTCATGAGGCGCTCGTTAGCATGGCGCGCACCTTTTCCAAATCCTCCGCGGTGTCGACGCCCAGCGGCACGGTATCGACGATCGCCACGTCGATCCGCATGCCGGCCTCCAGGGCGCGCAATTGTTCGAGCTTTTCGCGTTTTTCCAGACTCGAGGGCGCAAGCGCGACAAAGCGGTCGAGCGCGGCGCGGCGAAAGGCATAGAGGCCGATGTGGTGGTAGAACGGCCCATCGCCGTAAGGCGCCGCGACGCGCGTGAAGTAAAGCGCACGCAGCCGGTCCGGACCCACGGGCGTTCCCACGACCTTGACGACATGCGGATCGCTTCGGGCCCTGTCGTCTCTGATCTCGGCGGCCAAAGTGCCGATATCGACGTCGCGCTCGCCGAGCAAGGACACTGCCGTGGCGAGACTGGCCGGTTCGAGTAGCGGCTCATCGCCCTGCACATTGACGACAACCTCGGCCTTGCGGTGCGGATCGATCTTCTCGGCTGCTTCGTGGATGCGGTCCGTACCCGAGGCGTGATCGGAACGGGTCATCGCCACCGCGCCGCCGGCCTTTTCCACTGCCTGTGCGATCGCGAGCGAATCGGTTGCGACCCACACCGGGCCGGCGTTCGCCTCCATCGCGCGGCGCCAGACGTGAACGATCATCGGCTCACCGGCGATGTCGGCAAGCGGCTTGCCCGGCAGGCGCGTTGCGGCGAGGCGGGCGGGAATGAGAATAAGAGCGTCAGCCATCGAGAAAGCCCATGGCCGTTATACGGGTTGCAAGACGCGCGGCAAACCGGCTATGTGCATCGCACTACCTGCCCCGTGGAGCCCTCCGGCAATGGATTCTTTCGAACTCAACAAGTTTCTCGGCGCGTTGCTGGGAACCTGCATGGTGCTGCTCGCTATCCACATCGCCTCCGGCGCGATTTTCGCGGCGCCTGTTCCGTTAAAGCCAGGCTATATCGTGGCGGTGAAGGAAACGCCCGCGACCCAAGGCGCCACGAAGGCACCGGCGGCAGTACCGATTGAAAATTTTCTCGCATCAGCATCCACCCAGGAAGGTGCGCAGACCGCAAAAGAGTGCGAGTTGTGCCACAATCTCGGCAAGGGTCAGGGCACCAAGATCGGACCGGATCTCTACGGCGTCGTCGGCCGGAAGGTCGCTTCCGAGCCTGGATTCAATTACTCCTCGGCGCTCAAGGGCTCGGCATTTGCCAAGGCGAACGGCACCTGGACCTTCGATAAGCTCAATACTTGGCTGACCGATCCGCGCGCCGCCGTCCCCGGCACGCTGATGACTTTCGCCGGCATCGACAGCGAGAAGCAGCGCGCCAACGTCATCGCCTATCTGAACTCGAACTCCGACAAGCCGTTACCGCTGCCGAAAGCCGCCCAGGCTCAGCCCGCCTCGACCAGCGCTGCCAACGCATCGGCCGGCGCCAAGCCCGCGGCGACCGCGCCGGCTTTGGGCGCAGCGGCGAAATAGCTGCCATCCAGCGCGCGTGCGGGAGTGCAGCCTGCACGCCCTCGCACGGGGATGTGAAGTGCATTTCGTCGCGGCTTAGCCCGGCACGCTGGCGCCGTCATTGAAAACCACATAAGCACCGGCCCCGATGAAGGCCGCGCCCGCGCGGGCGCGCCGCCGCGAAGGTTCGCATTGGAGCACCATGTGCATCGCCGTTCCCTGATGAAATCAGCCGCGCTGGCGCTTGCCGCACCGGGCCTACCGCTGTCCGGTTTGTTCACGCGCGCCGACGCGCAGGAGAAGGCGGCAAGCGTTCCTGCGGCAGCTCCTCCCCGGGCGAACGCATCTTCGATGAAGGAGTCTTGGCGCCACGGCGTGTCGCTGTACGGCGACCTCAAATACCCGCAAGGCTTTAAGCAGTTCGATTACGTCAACCCTCTCGCGCCCAAGGGTGGATCGGCGCGGCAGATCGCCGTCGGTACCTTTGACAGCTTCAACATGGTGGTCGCCGGCGTCAAAGGCGATGTCGCTGTCGGCATCACACTGGTCTACGACACGCTCCTCGCCGAGTCGCTTGACGAGGTGTCGAGCGAGTATGGACTCATTGCCGAAGCGGTCAGCTATCCGGACGACTTCTCCTCGGCCTCGTACCGGTTGCGCGCGGAAGCGAAATGGCACGACGGCAGTCCAATCACCACGGACGACGTGATCTTTTCCTTCACCGCCTGGAAGAAATACAGCCCGCAACTCGCCGCCTATTATCGTCACGTCGTCAAGGTCGAAAAGACCGGCGATCGCCAGATCACCTTCAGCTTCGACGGTCCTGGCAACCGCGAACTGCCGCAGATCGTCGGCCAACTCGCCATCCTGCCCAAGCTGTGGTGGGAAGGCGCCGACAAGAACGGCAAAAAGCGCGACGTCGGCGACACGACGCTCGAGCCACCGCTTGGCAGCGGACCTTATCGGATCAAAAGCTTCTCCGCCGGGCGCGAAGTCGTCTACGAGCGCGTACCGGATTATTGGGCCCGCGCGCTCAACGTGCGCATCGGCCGGGATAATTTCGACGCGCTACGCTTCGAATATTTCCGCGACAATACCGTCGCGCTCGAAGCCTTCAAGGCCGACACGGTGGATTGGCGCATCGAGAACACCGCCAAGGCTTGGGCCACGGCCTACGATTTTCCCGCGGTGATCCAAAAGCGCGTGATCCTCGAAGAATTTCCGATCAGAAATCAGGGCGTGATGCAGGCTTTCGCCTTCAACATCCGCCGCGACAAGTTCAAGGATCCGAGGGTGCGGCTCGCGTTCAATTACGCTTTCGATTTCGATGCGATGAACAAACAGCTCTTCTACGGTCAGTACACGCGGATCGCGAGCTATTTCCAAGGCACCGACCTCGCCGCCACTGGACAGCCAACCGGCCGCGAGCTGGAACTCCTGCAGATGGTGCGCAACGGGGTGCCGCCCGAACTCTTCACCACGCCCTATACCAATCCGGTCGGCGGCACTCCGCAAGCCGATCGCAGCAATCTGCGGCAGGCCGTCCAGCTCCTGCACCAGGCGGGCTACGAGGTGCGCAACGAGCGGCTGGTGAACGGCAAAACCGGCGAACCCTATGCCGTTGAATTCCTGATCGAGGATCCGGCCTTCGAACGTGTCGTGTTGTTCTACAAGCCCTCGCTCGACCGCCTCGGCATGTCGGTCTCGGTGCGTACCATCGACGACGCGCAATACGAGAACCGGCTGCGCGATTTCGATTTCGACATTATCATCAACTCCTGGGGCGAATCGCTGTCGCCCGGCAACGAGCAGCGCGGCTATTGGGGATCGCAGGCCGCCGATGAGCCCGGTTCGTTCAACCTGATCGGCATCAAAAATCCGGCGGTCGACGCGCTGATCAACCAGGTGATCTTCGCCAAGAGCCGCGCCGATCTGGTCGCCGCCACCAAGGCGCTCGACCGCGTGCTGTTGTGGAACTATTACGTCGTTCCGCAATGGACTTACAGCAAGGTGCGCACGGCGCGCTGGGACCGCTTCAGCCGACCCAACCCGATGCCGAAATACGGCATGGACGCGTTCCCGACATTGTGGTGGTGGGATGCCGCCAAGGCCGCCAAGGCGGGAACGAAGTCGTGACTGCCGATTCCGCTCCGACGCTATACCCTGCGCTGCGATGATCCATCTGACGCGCCGACGAGCGCTTACTCTGGGGGCTGGGGCGACCGCGGCGCTGCGCACCGGTCATTCGCTCGTACGCGCCGAACCGGACATCGAGTCGCATGGGCTCTCCAGCTTCGGGGACCTCGCTTATCCGGCCGACTTCCAGCACTTTCGCTATGTCGATCCGAACGCGCCGAAAGGCGGGATCTTTTCCCAGATCGGCCCGGACCAGCTCTACAATCAGAATTTTCTGACTTTCAATTCGCTCAACAGCTACATTCTCAAGGGCGACGCGGCGCAGGGCATGGAGTTGACCTTCGCCACGCTGTTGGCGCGCGCCGGCGATGAACCGGATGCCATGTACGGATTGGCCGCCGCAAAGGTGCGGCGCTCGGCCGACGGCCTGCGCTATCAATTCTTCATCCGTCCCGGAATCACGTTTAGCGACCGGACGCCGCTGACCGCTCATGATGTCGCTTTCTCGCTCACCATTCTCAAGCAGAAAGGCCATCCGCTTATCGCCCAATCGCTACGCGACATGCTTGATGCCAAGGCCGAAGACGACACGGTGATTACCGTCACATTCGCGCCGAGACGCGCACGCGATCTTCCGCTGTTCGTCGCCGGCCTGCCGATTTTTTCGCGCGCCTATTACGCGTCTCGACCGTTCGACCAATCGACCCTCGACATCCCACTCGGCTCCGGAGCCTACAAGGTCGGCCGCTTCGACGCCGGGCGCTTTATCGAGTACCATCGCGTCAACGATTGGTGGGGCGCCGACCTGCCGGTCGCCCGCGGCCAGAATAATTTCGACATCGTGCGGTTCGAGTATTACCGCGACCGCGACGTCGGCTTCGAAGGCTTTACCGCCGAGAATTATCTGTTTCGGGAGGAGTTTACGTCGCGGACATGGAAAACGCGCTACGATTTCCCCGCGGTGCGGGACGGCCGGGTCAAGCGCGACACCATCCCGGACAATACGCCTTCGGGCGCGCAAGGCTGGTTCATCAACACACGGCGGCGAAAATTTTCCGATGTGCGGGTACGCGACGCGCTCAACAATGCGTTCGATTTCGAATGGACCAATAAGACCATCATGTACGGCTGCTACGAGCGTACCGTGTCGCTGTTTCAAAACTCCGACATGATGGCGGCCGACAAACCAAGTCCGGCGGAACTGGCCCTGCTCGAGCCGTTTCGCGGCCGCGTCGCCGCCGAGGTTTTCGGCGAGGCCTATGTGCCGCCGGTGAACGACGGGTCCGGCGACGATCGGGCCATGTTGCGCAAGGCCGTGCAGCTTTTCCAGGACGCCGGCTGCGCGATCAAGGACGGCAAGCGCGTCCTGCCCGACGGCGAGCCGATCCAAATCGAATTTCTGCTCGACGAGCCGACATTCGAGCCGCACCACATGGCGCTGATCAAGAACCTGGCGATTCTCGGCGTCGCCGCCACCATCCGGCTGGTCGATCCGGTGCAGTATCGGGGCCGGCTCGACGATTTCGACTTCGATATCACGGTCAGCCGCTTCGGTTTTTCATCTACGCCGGGGGATTCGCTGCGCTCATACTTTTCCTCACAGGCGGCGGCGCTGAAAGGCTCGAACAACCTGGCCGGCATCGCCGATCCGGTCGTCGATGCCTTGATCGATGCCGCCATTGCGGCCGATACGCGTCCTTCCCTCATCACCGCCTGCCGCGCGCTCGACCGCGTGATCCGCGCCGGCCATTACTGGATTCCGCAATGGTATAAGCCGTCCCATTGGATCGCCTACTGGGACGTGTTCGGCCGGCCGCCGGCACAGCCGCGTTATTTCCGCGGCATTCCGGACACGTGGTGGCACGACCGCGACAAGGCGGCGACAACGCAACGCGCCGGTTAGAGCCGCGCAATCGGACCGACAATGACCGCCTATATCGTCCGCCGCCTGTTGTTCATGATCCCCACCATTTTCGGGATCATGTTGGTGGCGTTCGTCGTCGTTCAGTTCGCTCCTGGCGGTCCGGTGGAACACATCATTGCCCAATTGTCCGGCAGCGGCGGAGGGGCGCTGTCGCGCGTCTCCGGCTCGTCCAGCGGCGACTTCGCGCCCCGCGCACTCGCCGGCGGCCCGCAAAGCGGCATCAATTCGAGATACCGCGGCGCCCAGGGCCTCGATCCCGCGTTCATCAAAAGCTTGGAAAAGCAGTTCGGCTTCGACAAGCCGGCCTACCAACGCTTTTTCATCATGCTCTGGGACTATCTGCGCTTCGATTTCGGCAAGAGTTATTTCCGCGACGTGAGCGTTCTGCAACTGATCGAGCAAAGGCTGCCGGTCTCGATTTCCCTCGGCATCTGGATGACGCTTCTCAGCTATCTGATCTCGATCCCGCTCGGTATCCGCAAGGCGGTGCGCGACGGCAGCAATTTCGACGTCTGGACCTCAAGCGTGGTCATTGTCGGCTATGCCATCCCCGGTTTTCTGTTCGCCGTCCTTCTGATCATTCTGTTCGCCGGCGGCTCGTTCTGGCAAATCTTTCCGTTGCGGGGGCTGACGTCCGACGGCTGGTCGCTGTTTCCATGGTGGGAGAAAATTCTCGATTACTTCTGGCACCTCGTCCTGCCCATCGTTTCCATGGGCTTGGCGGCGTTCGCCACCATGACACTGCTCACCAAGAACTGCTTTCTCGACGAACTGCGCAAGCAGTACGTGCTCACCGCGCGCGCCAAGGGTTGTTCCGAGCGAAAAGTGCTTTACGGCCACATCTTTCGCAATGCCATGCTGCTTGTCGTGGCCGGATTTCCCAGCGCTTTCGTCAGCGCGTTCTTCACCGGCTCGCTGCTGATCGAGACGATTTTCTCCCTCAACGGGCTCGGACTGCTGAGTTTCGAAAGCGTGCTCAACCGCGACTATCCGGTCGTGTTCGCCAATATCTACATTTTCGCGCTTATCGGCCTGGTGGTGACGCTGATTTCCGACCTTACCTACACGCTGATCGATCCACGCATCGACTTCGAGACGCGGGAGGTGTGACTTGGACGTCCGCACCGGCCCACCGGAAGACATCGTGTCGCCGATCGAGGCACGAACCAGGGCGCCGGAGCTGACGCCGGACATCGAGCCGGCCGGCCCGCTCGGCCTCGCCGGGCCGCCGAGGGGCTTTGAGCTGTCCCCGATCAACGCGCGGCGCTGGCGCAACTTCAAGGCCAACCGCCGAGGTTACTGGTCATTGTGGATCTTTCTCGTGCTGTTCGTCATCTCGCTGTTCGCTGAGTTCGTCGCCAACGACCGGCCGATCTACATTCACGTCGACGGCAAGAACTATTTTCCGGTATTCGTCGCCTACCCCGATACAGACTTCGGCGATGTTTTCGGCACGGCCGCCGATTATCTCGACCCGCATCTGCAGCACTATCTGGCAGACCACCACGCGTTTACGATCTGGCCGCCAGTTCCGTTTTCATACAGCACGATCGTCAGCCGCCCACCGTCGCCGTTCCCGTCCAAGCCGACGTGGCTGCTCACCAAAAAGGATTGCAAATTTGCGGCCAAGAACGGCTACGGTAAATGCGGCACGCTGCAATACAATTGGCTCGGCACCGACGACGTCGGACGCGACGTGCTGGCGCGCCTGATCTACGGCTTCCGCATCTCGGTCTTGTTCGGCCTCATTCTCACCATCGTCTCTTCGGTTATCGGGGTGGTGGCCGGAGCCGTGCAGGGCTATTTCGGCGGCTGGACCGATCTGCTGTTCCAGCGCTTCATTGAAATCTGGACGTCGGTGCCGGAACTCTATTTGCTGCTCATCATTTCGTCGGTGCTGGTGCCCGGCTTTTTCGTTCTGCTCGGAATTCTCCTGCTGTTCTCCTGGACGCGACTCGTCGGGCTGGTGCGCGCCGAATTTCTGCGCGGGCGCAATTTCGAGTATATCCTGGCGGCGCGCGCGCTCGGCGTTTCGAACGCGGTCATCATGTTCCGTCACCTCTTGCCTAATGCCATGGTGGCGACGCTGACCTTTTTGCCGTTCATCATGTCGTCGTCGGTGATGACGCTGACCGCGCTCGATTTCCTCGGTTTTGGTCTACCGCCCGGCTCGCCTTCACTGGGCGAGATGCTGTCGCAGGGCAAAGCCAACGTGCAGGCGCCATGGCTCGGCCTGACCGGCTTCTTCGCCCTCGCCATCATGCTGTCGCTGCTGATCTTCATCGGCGAGGCGGTGCGCGACGCATTCGATCCGCGGAAGACGTTTGCATGACCACCGACCCCCTCCTCTCCATTCGCGATCTTTCCGTCACCTTCCGCCACGGCGGGCGCGACACGCTGGCCGTGGACCGAATATCGTTCGACATCGCCAAGGGCGAGACCATGGCGCTGGTCGGCGAATCGGGCTCGGGGAAATCGGCGACGGCGCTGTCAATCCTCAAGCTCCTGCCCTATCCGTCGGCGGGGCACCCATCGGGGAGTATCCTGTTCAAGGGACGCGACCTGCTTGGGCTTTCAGAGCGGGAGATACAGCGCGTCCGCGGCGACGACATCACCATCGTCTTTCAAGAGCCGCTGAGCTCGCTCAATCCCCTGCACACGATCGAGAAGCAGATCGGCGAAGTCCTGCTTCTGCATCGTGGCCTGACCGGCGCGGCGGCGCGCGCGCGCACGCTCGAAGTCTTGGATCAAGTCCGAATTCCCGATCCGAAGAGCCGGCTGAAGAGCTATCCGCATCAATTGTCCGGCGGCCAGCGCCAGCGGGTGATGATCGCCATGGCGCTCGCCAACGAGCCGGACATGCTGATCGCCGACGAGCCGACCACCGCGCTCGACGTCACCGTTCAGGCGCAGATTCTGGCGCTTCTGAACGACATTCAGAAGCGGACCGGTATGTCGCTTCTGTTTATCACTCACGATCTGGGTATTGTGCGCAAGCTCGCGCAAAGGCTCTGTGTGATGAAGGAAGGCCGGATCGTCGAGCACGGCGCGGTCGAGAGCGTCTTTACCGCGCCCTCTCATCCCTATACGAGGGCGCTCCTTTCTGCCGAGCCGAAGCCTGATCCGGCGCCGCCGCAACCCGGCGCACCGCTGCTCCTGGAAGCCAATGACCTGAAAGTCTGGTTTCCCGTACGGCGCGGCGTACTGCGCAAGGCGGTCGGCCATATCAAGGCCGTCGACGGGGTCAGTATCGCATTGCGCAAGGGTGAGACCCTCGGCGTGGTCGGCGAATCCGGCTCGGGCAAGACCACGCTCGGGCTCGCACTGCTGCGATTGATCTCCTCCGAAGGCCCGATCGTGTTCATGGGAAACAAACTGCAAGGTTTGCGCTTCAAGCAGATGCGGCCATTTCGCCGCGAGATGCAGGTCGTTTTCCAGGATCCGTACGGGTCGCTGTCGCCGCGGCTGTCGGTCGCCGACATCATCAAGGAGGGTCTGCGGGTCCATCATCCGCGTATGCCGGAGCCCGATCGCGAGCTGCGCGTCGTTCGCGCGCTAACCGATGTCGGGCTCGATCCGCAATCGCGCTTTCGTTTTCCCCATGAATTTTCCGGCGGGCAGCGGCAACGCATCGCTGTGGCGCGGGCGATCGTGCTGGAACCGACCTTTATCGTGCTTGACGAGCCGACCAGCGCACTTGACATGCTGATCCAATCGCAAATGGTCGATCTGTTCCGCGAGATCCAGAAGCAACGGAACCTCACCTATCTGTTCATATCCCACGATCTCCGCGTGGTGGCGGCGCTGGCAAGTCATCTCGTCGTGATGCGCGCCGGCAAGATCGTCGAATCGGGCAATGCCGCCGATCTGTTCCGCCGTCCGCAGACCGATTACACCCGCGCTCTGTTTGCCGCCGCCTTCAATATGGAAACAGCGCCGTTGGAAACCGTGGCGCAATAACGGCACTCCCACGCATCGAGGGATCATATTAAAGTGCGCGCATGAGAACGAAGCTTGCAGCCATCCTCCCCGCCGCGCTCGCGGTCGCCGCTCTTCTCGCATTTTGCGCAGTAGGCCTCGCGCAAGAGCGCGACCGCTCCATGCGGTCCGTATCGCAATATCCGCTCGTCGGCGACGACGGCCAGCGCCTGCCCAATCACCGGGTCGATCTGCCCGGACCGATCGAAAGTTTGCCCGGCATCGTGACCGCCGCAAATCCGGACGGCAAGACGACGCTGATCGAGTTCTACGATCTGAATTGCCCGTTCTGCCGCGCCGCTTCCGTCGATATCAGCGATATGGTGGAAACCGATCCCGAGCTGAAACTTGTTCTTGTGCCCTACCCTATCCTCGGCCCGTCCTCGGTCGCGGCAAGCCGAGTCGAGCTTGCGGTGGCGCAGCTCGCCACGCCGCAGCAATTTTATGATTTCCATCGTAAGATCTACGCGCAGCGCGGCACGATCGACGGGTTGCGCGCGTTCGAGATGGCGCGCGAACTTGGCTTCGACGGACGCACATTGGACTCCCTGTCCAACAGCGATACTGTCACGCAGACGATCAAAGGTCACCTCGCGCTTGGAAACTCGCTCGGGCTTGCGGCAACGCCTTCGTTCATCGTCGGAGGCGTCGCCATCCTTGGCTATCCTGGCCGCAACGCCTTGCAGGCAATTATCGATGCGGTGAATACCTGCGGCAAGGTTTTGTGCAAGGCCCAGAGGCCGCCCATCTAAGCCGACAGCGCGCGCGGATGCGCGCTCAATCGCTCCGCGCGGTCATGCCGCCGTCGACCACGATTTCGGTACCGGTGATGAAGCGCGCTTCGTCGGAAGCGAGAAACAACACGGCAGCAGCCGTATCGCGGCCGTCGCCGGCAAACCCGAGCGGAATGCGATCGAGACGCGATTTGAGCAGGGCCTCGATGTCGCCGCCGGTGCGCTGCTTGGCAAGGCGGACTTCCACCATCGGCGTGTGCATCTGGCCGGGTATCACGGTGTTCACACGAATCTTGTGCTTGGCATATTGCACGGCCGTCACGCGCGAAAACTGAATCACCGCCGCCTTGGACGACGCGTAGCCGATCTGCGGCGAGCCGGAATAGCTGATCCCCGAGGTCGACGCGGTGTTGACGATCGCGCCGCCGCCTTGCTCGATCATGATCGGGATGACGTGGCGGCACGTCAGGAAGACGCTTTTGAGATTATAGTCGATTTGCCGGTCGAAGGTGTCCTCGGCCATTTCCGCGACGCCACCCGGCGCCGAGCCGCCGACGTTGTTCACGAGAATGTCGACGCGGCCGAATCTGGCGCGACATGCCTCCACCATGGCTCTGACCTGCGCGTCGTCCAGAACATCGCAAACATGAGTCGTGATCTCGCCGTCGTTGCCGACGCGCGCGACCGTCTCCGCCATGGAGTCGGCATTTTTGTCGACGGCAAAAACCTTGGCGCCCTCGCGCGCGAATAGAACCGCTGCGGCGCGGCCATTGCCCCAACCTGGACCGACACAGCCGGCCCCACTGATCAGCGCGACTTTTCCGTCAAGACGCCCGGACATGCAGCACTCTTAGTGTGTCCCGATTCCGAAGTTCGCATTATTGTGCGGCCCACTCATTTGCGAACTTCGGAATCGAAAGGAAACCAGCAAGTTATTGATCCAGTGTGGCTTTGGTTCAGAAGTCCGCATGACGAACCCTGCCGCAAGAATGATGCGGACTTCTGAACCGCCACATTAGCCGGGCATTTGCTGCCTGATCAATGCTCCTTGATCCCGGCAAACGGCGAGCGCAATCTTCGCCAAAAAGGGAGAAGCAGCATGAGCGTTGCGGAAATTCGGCCGGCTGCGGCAGCAGAGGAAATTCCGACCGCCGAGGAGCTGGTCGCCCGTGCCCGTGCGTTGGCGCCAAAGCTGCGCGAACGTGCCGTGCGGGCCGAGCGTGATCGCAACATTCCGCGGGAATCGGTTGACGAATTCATCGCCGCCGGCCTCATTCATACGCTGCAGCCGAAGCGTTGGGGCGGTTACGAGCACGATCATGAAGCCGCGTTCGATATCGCCGTCGAACTCGGCAAATCGACCTGCGGCTCTTCCGCGTGGTGCCTGAATTACCTCGCCGATCACGCCTGTATGCTGGCACTGTTTCCGCAAGAAGCGCAGCACGATGTCTGGAGCCGCGACAAGGCCGCCTGCATCGCCACATCGGCTGCGCCAACCGGAAAAGTGACCGCCGTGTCCGGCGGCTATCGGCTCGACGGCCGCTGGTCGTGGTGCTCGGGCTTGCGGCACTCGCAATGGATCATGATCGGCGGGCTGGTCTTTCGCGAGGGCGAAGATCATCCCGATATGCGGCTCTATCTGGTGCCGGTGTCGCAGGTGAAGCAGGACGACACCTGGTATTGCGCCGGCCTGCGCGGCAGCGGTTCGAACACCTCGGTGCTCGACAACGTTTTCGTGCCCGAACACCGCAGCGTGTCATTTTCCACTTTGCGCGACGCCTGTTCGCCCGGATCGAAGGTCAACACCAATCCGATCTATCGCACGCCATTCATCGCCGTGCACAGCTACGCGCTCCTCGGCCCGGTGCTCGGACTGGCGCGCGGCGGCTATGTCGATTTCACCACGTGGACGCGCAAGCGTTACCTGACCTACACGCAGCTTAGCATCGCCCAGCATGTGCCGGTGCAGATCGGCATCGCCGAGATCGCGGCGCAGATCGACGCCGCGGAGCTGCTGGCGCGGCGCGCCTTCGCGCTGGCGCGGCAGGATTATTCCGGGATGTCGCTGGAGACGCGCACGCTGCTTCGCCGCGACTTCACTTACGCGGTGCGCGCGTTACGCGAGGCCATGGACGATCTGGTCAAGATCTCCGGTTCGAGCGGACTGATGGACGACAATTCCGTGCAGCGCTGTTGGCGCGACGCGCACGCCATCTCCTCGCATGTGGTGATGAATTGGGACGTGCCGGCGGAGAATTTCGGCCGCATGGAATTCGGCCTGCCGCTCAATCCGGCCTACCCGATGTTCTAGGCCGTGGCTCACAAATCGGGGATGTACGCTTAGCCCCGAAAGCCGAAATGGGAGCGGACGTCGTTTTGCGTCGCGAAGTGCCATTCGCGTCTTTTTGCGGTGCAGAAAACGCGAGCCGTTTGCCGATCACGTTCGAACCTTTCCTCTTCTGCCTGTCTCGGTGACCCTGCCCTTCGTGAGACCTGGCTGCCTGCGACTCACTTTTAGGTCAATCCGTAAGCTCACGGCCGATTGCGCGCTCGCTCCAGGGACCTTGCCACTTGGCGTGCACAATCCAAGAACAAATTTGCGACCGGGCTAAGATCGCGGTTGCGCAAGGTGACCGCAGCGATCGGCCACCGCGGTGTGGGCAACTCAACCGGCAGTAATTTCAGATTAAACCGCTTGGCGGCGTGCTCGAATGCCGATTCAGGAATCGCCGAAATGTACTGACCGGTCGCTGCCATATTATACCGAAGATGGATCGAAAAGGTCGCGACGTAACGCTTGGGGAATTCGACTCCTGCGGCGCGGAAAAGTTCGGCGACGCGAAACCTGCCCGACGTGTCAATCGGCGCCGTGACCCACGGCTGTTGGCTCAGTTCGAAGACGTCGACTTTGCGGCGTCGCGCTAACGGATTGCTGCCGCCCGTCACGACAAGCAGGCGATCTTCGAACAGGACTTCCGCTGCGTAGTCCGGCGGCAGGTTTTTGGGATTCCACGATGCTAACAATGCCAGGACGAGATCGAGTTTCCGTTCGTTGAGTTCCCGAAATTCGAGAGTCGGGGTTGCGAGCGGATCGACCACCAATGAGATACCCGGGTATCGTTGCGACAGCAGCGAAATAACCCCTGGCAGGAAACCTCCAGCGACGGCCTCAGGACAGCCCAGTCTGACCTCACCGACGTTCGGCTCGCTGAGGAACTCAATGTCACGCACGCCCTGGCGGAGTTCGTCAAATGCCGCGCGGCCACGGGTCAACAAGGCACGACCGAATGTCGTGAGCTCAACACCCCGCGGGCTTCGGCTGAACAATTGGACACGCAGCGAAGTCTCGAGTCCGGCGATCACCGCGGAGACCGACGGCTGGGTGACGCCGAGATGAGCCGCAGCCTTGGCCATGCTGCCCCGCTCCGCGACAGCGATGAATACCTGCAGATCGCGCAGCTGAAAGCGCCGACCGATGTTCTTTTCCCACTGGATGCGGCTGGGCATAGGCCGCAGTCTATACCGGTACTGCCTAAATTGGTATTCCGCTTATGGATCGCCGGCGTAGGCTTGCGAACCAGCGCGCTTCGCCAAATGCACTGTGCAGCGGGCGCGGTAGACGCTCGTGCAATTCCTGCTGCGAGGAGGCAAAGATGGAGAGGCTCGATCTCTGCAGATTTGGCTCGCGCTTTGTATTTGCCAACACGCTCATTGCGGCGATCGGTGCAGTATATTTGGCTGCCTCGGCGCTCGCCGCAGAACCGGTCAAGGTCATTGTTCCGATCCCGCCTGGGGGCGGCATGGACATTCTCAGCCGCGTCCTCGCGAGCGAGATCAGCCGATTGCAGGGCCCGCCGATGATTGTGGAAAATCGTCCCGGCGCCTTTACGATGAGAGGTACGGCGGATGTGGCGCACGCCGCGCCCGACGGCAACACTCTGCTGATCTCCGGCACTTCGCTGGTAATCAACCCTGTGCTGCGGAAAGCAGCTTACGACCCACTCAGCTTTGCGCCGATTTGTCAGCTCGCCAGCGTTCCAGTAGTCATCGCTGTCAGCAGTAAATCACGCTATTCTTCACTCAGCGATCTTTTCAACGTGGCACGTGCCAGCCCGGGACGACTGACAATGGCAGGTATTGGCCCGGGCTCGACAACACAATTGGCTTTCGAAAAACTCAAGCATGACGCCAAGGTCGATATGACCTTCGTCCCTTATCCCGGTACGGCGCCCGCTGCCGAGGCCGTGCTCGGGCAGCACGTCACCGCTTACTTTGGAGAGAGCACATTCGTCGCCGCGCAGGCCAAAGCCGGGACTATGCGTGTGCTCGCGGTAGCTTCATCGCACCGCTCAATGTTGCTGCCGAATGCACCGACACTCGCCGAATTGGGCTTTGGGAACGTCACGGCGGATATATGGTTCGGCGTATTGGCGCCGGCGAAGACTCCGCAGCAGACGGTTGACAACTTTGCGGCTCTCTACAAAGCGGCATTGGCGCCTCCTGTCGTGAAGACGAAGCTTCGCACGCTCGGGCTATATCCCGCCCCGGTCTGCGGACCGGCCTTTGGCGCCTTTCTGAAAACGCAGCTTGAGTACTATCGCAATATAGTGCGTGAGACGGGATTTAGGCTCGCGCAATAGCCGCCACGTTTGCTCAACAAGTCAGGTTAGTCACAACCGATATGTCGCCACCTTTTGCGACTGTACGGGAACCTTTTGCTCGACCGACTAAGGCACAAGTCATGAGCCTGGAAACGGGACCGACAGCAGCCACTTTAGAACCGTGTGCCTTGCAATAAGCTTTGCGCACCAATGACGCGAGGGGGTCATGAGCGGACCTCGCGGCCACTTTGCCGAATGTCCGCTTTGCCCCCGGTAGCGTACGTCGGGCGTCAACGATACACGCCTCGTCAAGGTGCGTCATTGCCACCGCCAGACGCCATAGGCGTGGCCGTTCTGCATCTGCGGCGCCACGTAGCTCGGTTTGCGATTGCCGATGGCGCCGAGCATGGCGATCCAGTTCAGAATTTCGCCACCAACATTGCCGGCCTTGAGCATCTGGTGCGCGGTGGCCTCGGCAATCAATCGATCGATCTGCTGCTCCTCCAGAAGCTTGACGACGCGCATCGCCCAATCCGGATCGGGCACGCCGTCGGATCGGCCGGGCGCCATACGCGGACCGCCGACTTCCAAGGAAAAGCTGCCCGAGCCCATGATGACGACACGTTTTTGCTCCGGCCACGCCTCGATGGCGCGGGCCACAGCTTGGCCGAGCGCATGACAGCGTACCGCCGTGGGCAGCGGCGGCAAATGACCGCTGATGAAAAAGGGAATGACAGGCACCCGCATGTCCGGGGTCAGGAAATGCAGCGGCACCGTGATCGAGTGATCCACGGAAAAATTCTGCGTCATGCCGATGT